>VGJC01000073.1 GCA_016867635.1 Candidatus Aminicenantota bacterium
TCTTGCCTTCCCCGTGCTGATGGCAGAAATCGCACATTTGTGCCCTATCCTGCCACTCGGCCGCCTGCCTGTCAATAATAATGTGCCTTTAATAATACGCCTAATTTTTAGGCTGGTTTTTTGGCTATATTTGAGCTTTTCATAGCCCAAAATAGCCGAAAATAATCTAAAGAGCAGCCAAGGCAAAATAATGCTTGACATGGCGTATACTATACACTATAGTATTATACACATCGTAGTAAGGCATACGGCATGAGAATAGGAGACAATATGACCGGCCCAGAGATCGGCACGCTCGAAACGGAGATGAACCGCGGGTTCCTCCACATCCTGGCCCTGGCGCTCCTCGAGAAAGACATGTACGGCTACTCGATGGCCAAGCTCATCGAGGGGCTGGGCTACCGGGTCGAGGAGAACACGCTTTATCCCCTCCTCCGCCGGCTCGAGAAGCACGGCTGGATCGCCTCGAAGTGGGACGTCTCCGAGGACCGGCCGCGCAAATTCTATTCGATTACGCCCGAGGGTCGCGCCCTCCGTGCCGCCCTGCTCGAGGTCTGGAATAAGCAGGACCGCATCCTCGACGAGATCACCAAGGAGAACACCGATGTCCGATAAGCCCCGAACGCTCGAAACCTACCTCGAAGAGATCAGCCACTTCCTCTCGGGCCGCGCCGAGCGCGAAGAGATCCTGTCCGAGATCCGCAGCCACATCCTGGAGAAAGCCGCGACCGAGCACGGCGGGACCGGCGACGCCGCGATCGACAAGGCCGTCGCCGCCTATGGCCCGCCCCGCAAGGTGGCCGAGAAATACCTCGACGACCGGCCGATCATCGCCCCGGCCTATAAGCGCCATCTCTTCCGCTACACGTCGATCCTGTTCGCCGCACACCTGCTGCTGACCGCCATCGCCGTCGTGTTCAAAAAGAGCTTCATCGTCTTCCCGTTCCTGTACATGCCGGAGATGGGCGTCCTCGAAGCCCTCATGTACCTGCCGACGGCCTTCCTGGCCGACCTCGGCGCCGTGGCCCTCGTCCTCTATTTCATCACCCAGAGCGGCAAGGACGTCAAGCTGCCTTGGCCGCGCTTCGGCGCCGACCTCGACGAGTTCAAGCCGGCGAAAGGCTTCTGGGCCGGCCGCTTCGCCACGGCCGTCGGCGCGGTCATCATGCTGGCCCTGACCGACCTCGCTCTCTACATCCTGTCCAAGTACGGCACGATCTTCCTCTATTTCGAGAACCTCAAGGAGTCCCGTGACCCCATTCCCCTCTTCACGCCGGGCGCAGGCCGGCGGCTGTCGCTCATCGTCATCGCCATGCTCGCGGCGGCGACCATGAAGCTTTTCATCAGGCTCTTCACCCGTTCGCGCTGGGTGGACGTCGTCTCGAACGCCGTCTCGTTGACGCTCATCGGCCTTCTCCTCCGTCAGCCCTTCGACGGACTTTTCGTCCCCGAGATCCTCTCCCGCTTTTCGCCTCGATTCGTCGACTGGGCTGAGCACACGCTTCTCATATTACTTCTCTTCATCGCCCTCATGGTCACCATCGACCTGGTCAAGAACCTGGTCGCCATCGGCCGCAAGAAATGGGGGACATGATACCTATTTCCCATATTAACCAACACAAAATAATATAGATGCGCTCCATCGACCCGTGGTATAATATAATATTGAGGTATCGTCTGATATGGTCAAGAACGGCATGAAGCTCCAGGCTTTCGAGGCCGCACGCATCAGGGCCGAAAAGGTCGACGTCGAGCAGAATTTCCGGATCCTCGATGCTCTCTACGAAGAGGCCGTCATGCTGGGAGCCTTCCCGCCCGCGGACCCGCTAGAGGGGATCGAGGTCAAGATCCGGATCGCCAAGGCGGTGAACAATGTACAAAAGCCTGATCAAAAGGGTCGCCGCAGAACTCGACCGAAATAAGATCCCCTACATGATCATCGGCGGCCAGGCCGTCCTCCTCTATGGCGAACCCCGCCTGACGAAGGACATCGACATCACGTTGGGAGTGGGGATCGAAGAGCTGCCCGTAGTCAAAAAGTCTGTGCGAGCTCTGCGTTTGAGCATCGAATCCGATAACATCGACGATTTCGTCCGTAATACGATGGTTCTGCCGGCCAAGGAGGACGAGACCGGGATCCGGGTCGATTTCGTGTTTACTTTCTCGCCCTTCGAGAGACAGGCCATTGAGAGGGCCCGAGAAGTGATCTTCGATGGAACGCCTGTACGGTTTGCCTCTCTTGAGGATATTGTCATTCTTAAGATCGTAGCGGGAAGGCCCCGCGACATCGAAGACGTCAGGACCATTCTTCTGAAGAATTCGGGGTTTGACCGCCGGTATATCCGATCCTGGCTTGAGGAATTCGACAAGGCCCTTGATGAGAAGTGCTCTCGACGATTCGAGGATATCCTGGCTGATATCGCCCGTATCAGCGGAAAGCGGCTGGCCCGGCTTGGCGGGACGGCCAAGAACCTCCGGCCGATCCCTCGTCGAAAATCGCGAAGCTGATCGCTCCGGAAAGCTGGGCATGTTTGATTTTTGACAAAGAACACCTCGACTGGTAGCTTGAATGTCCGAGGCAGCTCTAGTGAGAGAATATAAGACAAGCTTGGCGCAGACCATCCGCCGGGGCGGCGGTATCGTTATCGAAGCTTCTATCATCTTGGCCTTGACCGTTATGTTTTTGTTCTCAACGAGCGGCCTGTCCGCAGCGCGCCCGTCCACTCAGTCGGCCGACGAGACCGCGGAGCTCGTCGCCAAGGTCGGCGAGCGTCTGGCCTCCTACCCTAAGCTCGAGTCGTGGCAGGCCCGGGCCTTGTCCACGACTGCTTACATGAACTCCGCCTGGAAACCCACCAAGACGACGACGGTCGAGAAGATCGTCACCGTCGACGGCCGGCGCCGGTCCGAGGAGATCCTGAAGGCCGTCGAGACCGAGGGCGGCCGGACCCGCGACCTCACCGAGAAGACGCGCGCCGAAGCCCGGGAGCGGGCCGAAAGCCGTCAGCGCCCATCCGACGACCAGGAAAGCGGGCGCGCCCGGCTCGAGAGCGATCCGCCCGAAGAGAACCCTCGCGGGGACGGCGAGCGCAGCGGCAGCCGCCGCCGGCGCGGCCCGAACCTATCTCCCGACGAGATACTCCCCTTCAGCCCCGAAACGCGGACCGGCTACAATTTCACTATCAAGGGCCCTTCCAGTCTCAACGGCGCGCCGGTCATCGTCCTTCAGTCGCGCTCCAAAGTCCGCTCGGAAGACAAGCTCGAGGGCCTCTACTACATCGACCCCACGACCTACGACGTCCTGCGGACCGAGCTGACCATGACCAAGAAGCCCGCCGCTCTCAAGCGCATGGAGGCGGAGGTGGAATTTGCGGTCCTGCCCGGCGGCCACCAGGTCATGACCCGCGCCGCCATGCGCATGCATGTCGGCCTGGTCGTCAAGAACATCCGCATCGAGGCCGTCGAAACCTACTCCGACCACCAAATTCAGGGAAATTAGGGAATGAGTATTGTGTCCCTAAATTTGGGTGTGCTAAAGTGTCTGCATGATCATCATTGACGGGACGATCGCTCTGTCTGAATTGAAGCGCATGGCTGCGATCAACATCCGGCCCTCCCAAGGGAATCGCTCGCGCGGCGTCGACGCTCAGGCGACCAGGGCGAAGATCATCGAGTTGGTCGAAAGGCTCATTGCGCCGTGAGCGCTCAGCATCGCGGCCTGGCCGCGGGGCGTTGGCACACCTTCCCTCTCGTCGTCCAGTTGGCCAACGTCGGGAGCGAGGTCGAGAGGGCCCTCGCTTGGCGAGAAAAGAACAACCCCGAATACAGCCGCCGGGCCCTCGACCGGGCTCTCGAGCTTCTCTGGTTGACGATCGATGATCCCCGTCACCGACAGCGTCTTACCGAGCTGACCCGATTGAGGGAAGCCCTTCTGGATTATTTCCTCGGAGATAATCTGTTCGGATCGACGGACAGAAGCTGGCGCAAGTATTTCTACGGCTTCGGTCATGCGGCGGCCGTGCTGAGACAGGCGTCCCGGCAGCCTTAAAGCGTGAATTCAGGGACAGGGGGGACACGTACCGGAAGCGGCGTGGGCATGTCCCAGGCGAGAAGCGTTTGCCGCGCGGCCTGCAGAAGATCGGGACGAACCGATAGCGCAGGAGATGAAGCCGATGCTTTGATATGCTCGAAGGCCAGAGTGATGGCTTCGCGGAATGCCGGCGTTGTTATGACGAACCCCGGCGGGACCTGCAACCCGGCCCGGGCGAGCCGGGCCAGGCCCGCGCCCTTGCCGCCCGCGAGCCGCTCGTCCCGGGCCTTCCGGCTCGAGAGAAAGAGGACCGGCGCCGCCATTTCTGCCCTTCCCTTACCCTTGGAACTTGAGCCCTATGAGTAACAAAACCCGCCGAGCCTGTCAATGAGCGGGTTCTTATAAATGGGGGTGCACATTCAACCTCGAAGCGCAACGACTCGGGTAAAGACTTCTAAGGGTGTTCGATACTTCAAGCACTTCCTCGGCCGGTTATTGATCCGGGATTCGACCGCGGCGATCTCTTCCTCGCTGATGTTACGGAAGTCCGTGCCCTTTGGCAAGAACCAGCGGATCATCCCGTTGGTTTGCTCATTGGTTCCCCTCTGCCACGAGGCGTAAGGACGGGCGAAGTAGCACTTGGTCCCGATCTCCGAGGTGATCTCTTCATGGAGGGCGTTTTCTGTGCCGTTGTCCAGCGTGAGAGTCTGTCTGAGCTTCATCGGCAGACCGGCCAACCGCTTCACGATCGCTCTCCTGGTCTCCTCGGACGCTTTGCGCTCGAGCTTGGTCAGAAGCAGCAGTCGGCTCTTGCGTTCCGTCAGGCTGTTCAGCACGGGCGGGCTCTTCTGGGACTCCATCGTGTCCCCCTCCCAGTGCCCGTAGAAGCGTCGTGAAGCGACGGCTTTCGGTCTGACCTCGATCGGTATCCTATTGGGGATCTTGGTCTTACGAACCTTCCGGCCTATCCCTCTGAGCTTACGCATGCGGTGGGCCCGCCGCAGCAGCAGGACCAGATCCTTTCGATCCTTGGTCCGACGATCATACAGATACTGATAGATCGCCTCATGGCTGATACGTAATCCCCGACGCTCCAAGGGCAGTCTCCCGGCGATGATCTCCGGAGACCAACCCACCTTGAGCTTATCGCGGATATAGGATCGTATCTTCTCGTTGTCGATCCGCGGCCGCCGGCTGGCCTTGCTCCGCCGTTCATCACTCCGGACCTGGGCCCGACAGGGAGTGTAGAGACGACGTTTCGCGCTACCGTTGCGGTTCAGCTCGCGCGAGATCGTACTTTTGTCCCGGTGGAGGGCCTTGGCCATCTCGGCAAGAGTATGGCCTTCGTGATAAAGCTTAGCCAGCCGCTCTCGCTCTCTCACTGTCAGGTGTCTATAGTGTTTTCCCATTTGCACTTAGGATAGCATCCATCTGTAAAACTACCCCAAGTGTTGCACTTCACTATTGAACTCGTACCCCAAAAACGAAAAAAACGCACAGCTCGTTCAGCTAAGAGCTCTGTGCGGATCGCACTGCCTCATAGAACGCCTCGAGGTTCGGCAGTGGCGTACCTGGGGGGATATCGCACCCCGACGAGATGATGAAGTTCCGATAGCCGCGCGTGGCCTCGAGGAGGGCGCGGGTCGCATCGGCCACCGTCTCCGGCGTGCCGCTGTGGAAGACGGCGGTCGGGTCGAGGTTGCCGCCGAGTATGGCCCGCCCCCCGCCTCCCCCGCTCGCGCTCACCCGCTCGAGGGCGGCGACGATGTCCATGGGCGCGCCGAAATGGTAGATCCCGGCCCCCGACTCGAGGACGCGGTCGAGATGGACGAGCCGGGCGCCGCAGTTGTGGAGAATGACCGCGAATCCCGGCGTTTCCGCGGCTTCGACGATACGCCGCACATAGGGCGCCGAAAAGCGCCCCACACCCGCGGGCGAAAGCAGCCCGGCCGCCGGCTCGGCCAGGATGACGCCCCACGCGCCCGTGTCGCGGAAAGCGCGGGCGTAGCGGCCCAGGAAAGCCGTCACGCGTTCGAGGAGCGCCTCCACGACCTCGGGCTCAAGGACGCTTGCCTCGAGCGCCTCACTTACGCCGAAGAGCCGCCCCGCCAGCGAGAAAGGGCCGAGCATGCAGCCCAGGACCGGAACGGCCCCGCCGGTCGCTTCGACCAGCCGTTGCGCCGTCTCGAGCGGCACGCGGGTCCGGGCATCGCCGGGAGCGGGCTCGGGGAGCACCGCGATCCCCGCCCTATCCGCGACGCGCCGCCAGACCACGGTCGGGATCTCGCGCTCGGACATCTTTATCTCGCACCCGTACGCCTCGGCCTCGGCGCTCAGGTCCATGGCCGTGAGCAGGACGGGTGTGCGGAAGCGCTCGTGAAGGGCCATGACCGCCGCGAACTGCGCGTCCGGGCGGCTGACGATGTCGCGCACGCTGGCGCCCGTGATCTCCGCGCCCGCGTACGCCCCGATGGGCATGGCCAGCCGGCCGGGGAAGTCCAAGACGAAGCGGGCGAAGCGGGTGTCCATAAGCGGGCGGCATCATATCGGATAGGCGACAGGAATTCAATAGAGCCGTTTATCGTTTTCGGCCCTAAAAACGCTGTTCCTACAGCTTAGGGGTAGCCCAAAAACGCGGATAAGTTGAAGATATTAAATAATATCCTGTGGTCCGACCCCATTAAAGGGCTGCAGAGCCCTTCCTTATAGCAACTTTTAGCCTGTATCGGACGTATTCCTTAGTGTACTCGGGCTCGAATTCATGAGTGCATCCGGGCAATAGATCGTCCGTGCAGAGGAGTGGAAAATGAAGAAATTAGCGCCGATCGCCCTAACGTTAACTCTCATACTGGCCATACTATCCGCAAACGCCCTCCCGGCCCTGGCCGCGCCGTCTGATTCTGACCAATCCGACCAATCCGCAGCTCCCACCGAAACTACTCCCTCCTCCAACCCTACCACTAAAACCGCCACCAAGCCCTCCTCCCGCCCTCTCGTCGCCGACGAAAAGACCGTCGTCGCCGTGCGCGCCGACTCCCCCATCACGATCGACGGCCGCCTCGACGAGCCCGTGTGGCGGACCGCGCCGGCCGCGACCGGCTTCACCCAGACGAACCCCGACGACGGCTCGCCCGCGACCGAGCCGACCGAGGTCTGGGTGGCCTACGACGACCACGCCCTCTACGTGGCCGCCTTCTGCCGCGACTCCGAGCCCGCGAAGATCCGCAAGCGCCTCGGGCGGCGCGACACGCAGACCGACTCCGACTGGTTCGGCGTGGCCGTCGATCCCTACTTCGACCGGCGCTCCGGCTACGCCTTCTACGTCAACCCGGCCGGGGCCATCACCGACACGGTCCTGTCGAACGACATCAACCGGGACGACTCCTGGGACGGCGTCTGGGAGACCCGGGCCGCGGTCAACGGCGAGGGCTGGGCCGTCGAGCTCCGCATCCCCTTCGACCAGCTCCGCTTCACGAAAAAGGACGAGTATGTCTGGGGCATCAACTTCCGGCGCATGATCCGGCGCAAGAACGAGGAATCGACCTTCAACTGGTCGCCCCGCGACGAGGCCGCCTTCGTCTCGCGGTTCGCGCGCCTCGAGGGGATCGGCGGGATCCGTCCGGGCCGGCACATCGAGTTCATCCCTTACGCGGTCAGCCAGGCCCAGCTCCGGCCGGCCGAGGCGGGCAACCCGTTCGAGACGGGGCGGCGGGCGCTCGGGAACGCCGGCTTCGACCTCAAGGTCGGCCTCAAGAGCAACCTGACCCTCGATACTACGGTCAATCCCGACTTCGGGCAGGTCGAGGTCGACCCGGCCGTCCTCAACCTCTCGGCCTACGAGACCTACTACCAGGAGAAGCGGCCGTTCTTCATCGAGGGCGCGTCGCTGTTCAACAATTTCGGGCGGGGCGGGGTGTTCCTCAACGCCAACATCAACTGGCCCATGCCGCGGTTCTTCTACAGCCGGCGCGTGGGACGGGCGCCGCAGGGCTACGCGACCGAGGACGGCTACGTGCGGATGCCCGACCGGACGACCATCCTGGGCGCGGCCAAGCTCACGGGGCAGCTGGCCGGAGGCTGGAACGTCGGTTTCCTGAACGCCGTGACCGGGCGCGAGCTCGCCAGCATCGATCAGGAGGGTGCGCGCCTGACCCAGGAGGTCGAGCCGCTCTCGTACTACGGCGCGCTGCGCGTCCAGAAGGACATCGACGAGGGGAGGCGCGGCTTCGGGCTGATGGCCACGGGCGTCATGCGCGACCTCGACGGCGGGGGCGGCGGCTCCGTGCCGAACGACGCGCTGGCGGCCATGCTCAACCGTAACGCGTTCACGTTGGCGGCCGACGGGTGGGCCTTCCTCGACAAGGGCAAGAGCTGGGTGGTGGGCGGCTGGGTCGGGGGGACGCGGGTGGAGGGCGGCGTCGACGCCATCTGGCGGCTGCAGAACTCGTCGACCCACTACTTCCAGCGGCCCGACGCGACACATGTCGAGCTCGATCCGGCGGCGACCTCGCTCAGCGGCTGGGGGGCGCGGCTCAACCTGGCCAAGCAGCGCGGGAACGTGATGGTCCTGTTCAACGCGGGGGCCCTTTCGCCGGGGTTCAACCCGAACGACGCGGGGTTCCAGCAGGGAGGGTCCGACGTCATCAACCTTCAGTTCCTGCCGGGGTATCAGTGGACCAAGCCGGGCAAGGTGTTCCTGAGAGCGCTCGCTGCCGGGGGATGGTTTCGCAACTACGACTTCGGGGGCAACAAGAACTGGGACGGCGGGTTAGCCTTCTTCGAGGGGCAGCTGCGGAACTTCTGGGGGGTCAACGCCATGGTGGCCTACAATCCCGATACGATCAGCAAGAACCTGACCCGGGGCGGGCCGCTGGCCCTCATCCCGTCGGGGTGGCAGATCGAGGGAGGGGTGACCACCGACAGCCGCAAAGCGGTCGTTTTCGAGCTCTTCGCGACGAACTACCGGCGGCCGCGGGACGGGAACGAGTGGAACGGGCGGTTCTCGGCGCGCTGGAAGCCGGGGTCGAACTTCAGCCTGTCGGTCGGACCGACGGTGGGGTTCGAGACGAGCGAGATCCAGTGGGTGCGGCGGATCGCGGACGAGCTGATGACCGAGACGTTCGGCGCGCGGTACGTGTTCGGACGCATCGACCAGAAGGTGCTGGGGAGCGAGGTGAGGCTCGACTGGACGTTCACGCCGCGGCTGACGCTGCAGGCCTACGTGCAGCCGTTCCTCGCGGTCGGGCACTACGATAGGTTTAAAGAGTTGGCGGCACCGAAGACGTACGAGTATAACGTGTACGGGGAAGGCGCGAGTGGCGGAGGGGGCGGGGGCGGCGGCGCGGAGGCGTCAACGATCGTTTACGATCCGGTGAGCGACAGGTACACGGTCGATCCGGACGGAGCGGAGGGAGCGGCGGCGCCGTTCTCGTTCTCCAATCCGGATTTCAACTACAAGTCGCTGCGGGGGACGGTCGTCCTGAGGTGGGAGTACCGGCCGGGGAGCCTGCTGTACTTCGTGTGGACGCAGAACCGCGCCGATTTCGCGAACCCCGGGAACCTGCGGCTCGGCCGCGACCTCGGCGACCTGTTCTCCGCTCCCGGCGACAACATCTTCCTGCTGAAGGTCTCTTACCGGTTTTAACGGGGTCGGACCACCTTATTTCTATTATTATTTACATGTTAAGTGCGTTTTGTGGCAGTTCGTTCAGTTTGAAATGCATGTTTTTGGCCCCGAAAACGTAAACCGACAGTATGCTGCGGCAGATAAGCTCTCGATCAGCCAATAAATTCGTTTTCAGGGCCAAAAACGTCATTTCCAATCAATAGACCTCGCCCAAAAAGCTCGTAACTTGTTTATTTCTATTAAGATATTGTGGTCCGACCCCAAAGAATCACCGCTTGCGGTTCATCTCCTGCCAGACGACGTTGGAACCGACGTTGGGGTTGTAGCCGGGGCTGTCGCTGAGGATGTACTCGCTGCCGTTGGTCCACACGTTCCCATACCCGGACGGAAGCTCGACGGCCCGGTTGCTGCCGGGGTCGATATACGTATCCACGCCGCGGTACGCCTGGGTGTACTTCTCGAACATCCGGTCCTGGGCCGCGCTCCGGTTCTGGTAGGTCTGGGTGATGATGTCGTCGACCTCGTTCATGGTCTGGCGGATCTGCTGCAGCCGGGCGAAGATGGCCTGCTGTTGGCGAAGCTGTTCGCGCGTGATCACGGCCGCCAGTCGCGTGTAGTTCACGCCCCAGAGCGGATTGTCGGCCCGGGAAAAGACCATGATCTGGAAGAGCCGGACCTTGGACGCCATCTCCTCGCTCGGGGCCCGGAAGCTCTCGACCTGTGGCACCCAGGTGATGAGGGCGACCTGGCCGTACATCGTCGGCGTGTAGGCGATGATATAGGAGATCGAACAGGTGAAGTCCTCGGTCATCCGCCGGCCGTTGTACGTGTATTCGACCTTGACGCGCGCCGAGTCGGCCCGGGTCTCGATGGGGCTCTTGGGCGGCGAGATCTGGTGGAAGACGTTGAGTTGCGCGTTGCCGACCGCCAGAACGTACTGGGCCAGGCCGGGAAGAGGCTGGGTCTCGACGACCTTGAGATCGCTGACGCCCGACCGCGCCCGGGGGAGGTAGAAATTCTGCAGGAATTCCGCGGGACCGATCGGCTGCATGACCGGGGTTCCCTGCTGGGCGTAGGTGTAGTTCATGGTCTGGTCCTGGGACCACATGAAGGTCATCGGCGCGGGCTTTTCAAAGGCGCAAAGCCCGTCGGGGCTCGAGATGGCGTAGGCCGTTTGGGCGTCGGGGGGGATCTTGTTGAAATCCCAGGTGACCCCGCCCTGGAAATTCCAGTCCTTGGGGACGAGCATCCGGAAGACCTCGTAGCCGAAGCCCTGCTGGTCGATGATGATCTGGTTGCGGAAGTAAAGCGGCTGGGAGGGAGCGGAGGCAGGAGCGGCGGGCGCCTGAATTCGGGGCTGGAAATGGCCATGGGAAGCCGCCGGAGCCACGAACGGGGGCGGGGAAAGGGGGAAGCTGGCAGCCGCGGGTGGATCCGGCGGTCCGGGCGGGTTTTCGGCCGGCAGCGGGCCCGAGAGCAGGATCAGGGCGGCGAGGGCGCCAAGGGCCGTCAGGGCGCAGGCGGCGAAAGCCGGGCCGGGCCTGAAGAAAGACGCGGGTCGGGGTGACCTCCGGATACGCCGAGCGTTCATGGGTTCCCTCCTTCGGAAGCGCGAGATATCTGAGGGAACTATAAGCCCGGCGGAAGCGCCTTGTCAACGGCGCGAACAGACCTTAGAAGGGGCCATGTGCTCTTCTGGGTCGAGATGATCGTTTTCAGCCAAAAACGTCGTTTCTACAGCTTGGGAACAGACCAAAACCGAAGCTATCTTGCAGAAATCAAGAAAAATATGGTGGTCCGACCCCGATCAGTAAGTGATGCGCTTGACGACGATGACCGGCGTAAGGCCGTAGCTCATGCCGTCGACCGTCACGGACTGCGCGGCGTCGAAGTCGAGCAGGCACTTGACGGTCCCGTCCTCGCCGATGGTGAAGCTGCAGGGCACCGTGATGACCTTGGGCGGGTCGATGGTCAGCGTCCAGGTGCGTCCGTTGACCACGATGGACGCC
>VGJC01000074.1 GCA_016867635.1 Candidatus Aminicenantota bacterium
GAAACGCCGATAGATATCCCCCTGCAGACCCCCATAGCGGAGGGGGACCCGTCGCTTCGGCGACGGGGGAACCGTCGGGACAGGTTCCCGGGGGTTTGGGGGGCTAAGGGGGATATCTATCGGCAAGGCGCTCGGATGAGGGGGTCCCGGAAACGTAAGAAGCGCCTTTTTCAAGGGCGGCGGATTCTGATATGATGGGTCCGGCCGGGCCCGCCATGAAGAAGCTCAAGGTCGGCGTCGACAGCTACAGTCTCAAACCTCTCGACCTGTCCCCGTTCGAGCTCCTCGACTGGGCCGTCATGAACGGGGCCGACGGCGCCCAGTTCTCGGAGGTCAACCTGCCGCCGGCGCAGGCCCTCGACAAGGCCTTCCTCCTGGAGCTCAAGAGCTACGCCAAGGAGAACGGCCTCTACTTGGAATGGGGCGGCGGACAGCACATCCCGCTCGACATGGCCACGGGCCGGAAACGGGACATCGCCGCCGTCAACCGGGCGGCCGCCGGGCAGGCCTCCGCGCTCGGGGTCCGGACCGTGCGGTCCTGCTCGGGCGGGCTGATGCGCTGGTCCAAGGACTCACGGCCGACCGAAGAGTACCTGCGCCTGACGGCCGAGGCCCTGCGCGGGCAGAAGGACATGCTCCGGGACCACGGCGTCGTCCTGGCCGTCGAGACCCACTTCGAGTTCACCTCCTTCGAGCTCCTGCGCCTGTTCGACATGTGCGGCGCGTCGCCGGGGGAATACCTGGGCGTCTGCCTCGACACGATGAACCTCCTGACCATGCTCGAGGACCCGGGCCTGGCGACGGACCGGCTTCTGCCCTGGGTCGTGACGACCCACATCAAGGACGGAGGGCTGGCGCTGACGGAGGACGGCCTGGTCTCGTTCACGGCGGAGGCCGGGCGCGGCGCCCTGGACCTCCGCGGCCTCATCGAAAAGCTCGCCGCCGCCCATCCGGACATCAACCTGACCCTCGAGGACCACGGCGGGGATTTCCTCATTCCCGTGAACGACCCGGAATTCCTGTCCGGTTTCCCGGACCTGACGGTGACGGAACTCGTCCGGCTCCTGGGGCTGGCGGCCCGGACCAGGGCCCTCATGGAGGAAAGAAAGCTGGCCCCCGTCAGCCGCGACCGATGGCCCGAGGTCTGCGAGAACCGGGTCAAGAGCGGCTTGAAGGCCGTCCGCAGGATCATCGGGAAAGGCTCGGGGTGAGCCGGTCATGGCCGCGCACGCCAAGTTCCGTTTCCGCTCGAGCGCCGAGCTCAAAGCCAAAGCCGGGGAGCTCGGGCTCGACCTTCCGTTCGAGGACGACATCTCCCCGCTGTTCGAAGCGGTCGCCGTCGCCGGCCGGACCCTTCCCAACCGGCTGGCCGTCCTGCCCATGGAAGGGGCCGACGCCGAGGCTTCGGGCGCGCCGTCGGAGATGACCCTCCGCCGTTACCGGCGGTTGGCCGCGGGCGGCGGCGGCCTCGTCTGGTTCGAGGCCACCGCCGTCGGGCCGCAAGGGCGCTCCAATCCCCGCCAGCTCATGCTCACGGAGGGGACCGTCGCGGCCTTCTCCCGGCTGGTCGAGGAGGTCCGGGCCGCGGCGGCCCGCGCCCCCGAGGCCAAGGGCCGGCCTCTGCTCATCCTCCAGCTGACCCATTCGGGGCGCTTCTCCAAGCCGGAGGGTACGCCCCGACCGGCCATCGTCCACCGCAGTCCCTACCTCGATCCCTTGCACGGGCTGCCGCCCGACTTCCCTCTTCTCACGGACACGGAGCTCGAGACCGTCAGGGACGATCTGGTCGAGGCCGCCGAGCTGGCCGCGGCCGCGGGTTTCGACGGCGTCGACATCAAGGCCTGCCACGGCTACCTCCTCTCGGAGCTCCTGGCCGCCCACACCCGGACCGGGAGCCGCTATGGGGGGACCTTTGAGGGCCGGACGCGTCTGCTCCTCGAGACGGTCCGCACCATCCGGCGGGACGACCCCGGCCTTCTCCTGACGAGTCGCGTCAGCGCCGCCGACACGGTCCCCTTCCCCTACGGCTTCGGGATGGACCCGGACTCTCCGGCCACACCCCGCCTCGAAGAGCCGCTGGCCCTCGTCTCGAAGCTCGTCGAAGCCGGGGTCGGGCTGCTGGCCTATTCGCTGGGCATCCCTTACTGGAAGCCCCAGTACGGACGGCCGTTCGACACGCCCATCCCCGGGGGGAAAACCCCCGACGAGCATCCGCTCGAGGGCGTCGCCCGGCACCTGCGGGTGGCGACGGAGATCCAGCGGGCCTTCCCAGGTGTCCCGGTCGTCGGGGCCGGCTACACCTGGCTGCGGCGGTTCTTCCCCCACGTCGCGGCGGCCATGGTCCGGGCCGGGAGGACGGCCGTCGTCGGCCTCGGGCGGGGGGCCCTCGCCTACCCCGATCTGGCCGCCGACCTGGCCGGAAAGGGCCGGCTCGACTCCCGCAAGGTCTGTACGACTTGCTCGCTCTGCTCGCTCCTCCTCCGGCAGGGCGGGCCGTCGGGTTGCGCCCTCCGGGACGCGGAGGTCTACCGGATCTCCTGAGGGGCCGGACCTCGGCGATTGACGCCCGGCGGCCGGTTGGTATATTTTTTTTAGCGGCGTGCAGGAGATCTGATCCCAAATGGAACACAGCTTCGCGCGGGTCGGACGGACGGCGTTCCCCGTTCACTCCGTGAATACGCTGGTCGTCGGCAGCGGGGCGGCCGGCCTCAACGCGGCCGTCCGGCTTCACGGGCACGGCCAGACCGACGTCGCCGTGGCCACCGACCGCTTCGGCGCCGGGACCTCGAACAACTCCGGGTCCGACAAGCAGACCTACTACAAGCTCTCCCTGGCCGGGGACCGGCCCGACTCCCCGTTCGACATGGCCCGCGACCTCTTCGCCGGCGGCTCGATGCACGGCGACATCGCCCTGGCCGAGGCCCAGGGCTCCGTCGAGGCCTTCTTCCACCTGGTCGGGCTCGGCGTCCCCTTCCCCTACGACCGCTTCGGCGCCTACGTCGGCTACAAGACCGACCACGACCCGCGCCAGCGGGCCACGTCGGCCGGCCCCCTGACCTCGCACCTCATGTTCCGGGCCCTGGCTGCCGAGGTCCGGCGGCGCCGGATCCGCGTCTTCGACCGCCACGAGGTCATCGCTCTTCTGACCGATGGGCAAGGCCGGGCGAGGAAGGTCGCCGGCGCGATCGCCCTCGACCGGAAAAAAATCGAGGCGGGCAAGACGGGCTTCGTCCTCTTCAACGCGACGAACGTCGTCCTGGCCACGGGCGGGCCGGGCGGGATGTACGAGCACTCCGTCTATCCCGAAAGCCAGACGGGCTCACACGGCCTGGCGTTCGAAGCCGGCGCGGTGGCCCACAACCTGACCGAGTCCCAGTACGGGCTGGCCTCGGTCAAGTTCCGCTGGAACGTGTCCGGGACCTACCAGCAGGTCGTGCCCCGGTATTTCTCGGCCGACGCCGCCGGAAGGGACGAGCGCGAGTTCCTGAACGGCTTCTTCCCGGACATGGGGCGCCTGGCCACGGCCGTCTTCCTGAAAGGGTACCAGTGGCCTTTCGACCCGCGCAAGGCTCTCGACCGCGGATCGTCCCTCATCGACATTCTGGTCTACGAGGAGACCGTGGTCAAGGGCCGGAGGGTGTTCATGGACTTCCGGCGCAACCCGTCGGGGAGCGGCCGGGTCGCGGACTTCGAGCTGAGCATGTTGGCTCCCGAGGCCTACGGATACCTGGAAAGATCGGGGGCTCTCCTGCCGACGCCTATCGCCCGGCTGAGGAAGATGAACCGGCCGGCCGTCGAGCTCTACAAGGCCCACGGCATCGACCTCTCCCGCGAGCCGCTCGAAGTGGCCGTCTGCGCCCAGCACAACAACGGCGGGTTCAAAGGCTCGCTCTGGTGGGAATCCAACGTCCGGCGCCTGTTCCCGGTCGGGGAGGCC
Source organism: Candidatus Aminicenantota bacterium (assembly GCA_016867635.1). Taxonomy (GTDB): domain Bacteria; phylum Acidobacteriota; class Aminicenantia; order Aminicenantales; family Saccharicenantaceae; genus RBG-16-66-30. Next base: position 3,938 of record VGJC01000074.1, read on the forward strand.
AACGGGACCCACGGGGTCTACAGGCCGGGCGGCTCGGCTCTCAACGCGGGCCAGGTCGGCGGCGCCCGGGCGGCCCTGTTCATCGCCAGGAGGTGCGCGGAGGCGCCGCCGCCCGTGAACCGGTTCATCAAGGCCGTGGGGCCCCGGGTCCTCGAAAAGCTCGGCCTGGCCCAGGCCATGATGGAGCGAGCGGACAAAGAGGCGGCCGTCTCTCCTCAAGCCTGCCTTCGCGAGGTCCGAGCGAGGATGTCGGCCTGCGGCGCGGCGGTCAGGGACCCCGGCCGGGTCCGTGTCGAAAAGGCCCGGGCCTGGCAACTGTGGCGGAAGGCCCGCCGCGGGATCCGGGTCGGGTCGGCGAAGAGGCTGGCGGCGGGCTTCAAGGCGTTGGACCTGGTCCTCACGCACGCCCTTTACCTGGAGGCCATCGCCGAGTATTTGGACAAAGGAGGCCGGAGCCGGGGCTCCTATCTCGTGGCGGACCGCGGCGGGGCCAAGCCCGACCCCGGCCTCGACGACCAATGGGCTTTTTCGCTGGCCTCGCCGGATGATTTTGTCAGCCGGAACGTCCTCGAGATCGGGCTCGACGGCACGGGGCGGGTCCGCAAAAAATGGGCCCCCGTCCGCCCCTTGCCCGCTCCGGCGGGCTGGTTCGAGACGGTCTGGAACGATTTCCTGAAGGACCGGATCGTCGTCAAGGAGGAGCGAGAGTGACCAAGAGAGCGCGCAAGCCGGGCCCCGTGGCCGTTGTCACCGGCGCCGGGCGGGGCATCGGCCGGGGCATCGTCATCGAATTGGCCCGGGAGGGCTTCGACGTCGCCGGGATCGACATCGTCTTCGAGCCCCGCAACACGAAGAAAGGGCTGTTCGAGGTCAAAAACACGGTCGAGGCGCTCGGCCGGCGTTTTTTGCCTCTCGGAGGGGACGTCGCGGACATCGGCGCCCATGAGCTCATGCTCGACGCCGTCGAGGGCGAGTTCGGCCGGCTGGACGTCCTGGTCAACAACGCCGGCGTGGCCCCCGCGAAGCGGAGGGATATCCTCGGCACGACGGCGGAGAGCTGGGACCGGCTGATGTCCGTCAACGCCCGGGGGGCCTTCTTCCTGACCCAAAAGGCCGCCAGACGGATGATCGGCCGGCGGGAGGCCGGCAACGGCGCGCCGCCCTGCATCGTCTTCATCACCTCGATCTCGGCCGTCGTGTCCTCGACGGCGCGGGCCGAGTACTGCGTGTCCAAGGCCGCCCTGAGCATGGCGGCGACCCTTTTCGCCCACGCCCTGGCCCCTCTCGGCATCGGCGTGTACGAGATCAGGCCGGGCATCATCGCCACCGACATGACCGCCGGCGTCAAGGGCAAGTACGACCGCCTGATCGCCCACGGCCTGGTCCCCCAGGGCCGTTGGGGGCAGCCCGAGGACGTGGGCAGGGCCGTGGCCGCCCTGGCCAAGGGAGCGTTCGCTTTCTCGACCGGAGCCGTCATAGAGGTCAGCGGGGGGATGAACATCCGGCGCCTCTAAGGTCCGCCGGCCGCAGGGCCTCCGGTTTACCGCGGACCGGCTCTGTGATAAATTAGACCGGAATGGAGGGCAATAAATGAGCGCGCGACAAACCCAAGGCCGCATTTTCTGGGGGCTCCTGCTGATCGTCGTCGGGGTCCTCTTCCTGCTTGAACGGATGGACCGGGTGGATTTCGGGGACCTCGTCAGCCGCTACTGGCCGGTCGTCTTCATCATCATCGGGATATCGATTCTCCTCAACAACGCCCGCGAGAATGCCGGCGGGGGGATCTTCTTCATCCTCTTCGGGGCGTTCTTCCTGCTGATGCGGCTGAGGATCCTCGATCACTCGGTCTGGCACTACGCCTGGCCGGTGGCCATCATCGCCGTCGGGGCCTGGATCCTGTTCAAGCCGGCCTTGGGTCCGGGCAAAAAAAAATTCCCTGAATTGACCGGGGACGACCTGGACCTCAGTCTGGTCTTCTCGGGAACGAAGCGCCGGGTCGATTCGCAGGATTTCAAAGGCGGCAAAGTCGAGGTCGTCTTCGGGTCGGCCGAGATCGATATGCGGGGCGCTCGGCTGGCAAGCGGCGGGGCGACCGTGTCCCTTTCGGCCGTATTCGGCAGCGTCGAGGTCATCGTCCCCAGGAACTGGCAGGTCGTCGTCGAGGGTTCTCCCGTCCTGGGCAGCATCGACAGCCATAAGGGCACCGTTCCCGACGCCGAGAAAACGGGGACGCTTCGCGTCCTGGGCTCGGCCGTCTTCGGGTCCATCGACATCAAGGAGTGAGCGGCATGCGGAAATTCCTGTTCTGGTCTCTGGCCGTCATCATCACTCTGGCCTCGGCCGTCTACCAGCGGATGACGGGGCCGACCCATCCTCTGAGGATCAAAGCCCAGGTCGAGGGCGTGGACCTCAAGTTCCGGCTCCCGCGAAGCGCCGAGACGACAAAGGACGCGGAGATCGCCTTCGCCGCGCCGGAGCCCCTCGGCGGCCACATCGAGTACATACGGTTCAAGACGGACGATCCCTGGACGCGCTTGGAGCTCGAGCGGCGCGGGGACGAGCTCGTCGCGTTCCTCCCCAGACAGCCGGCGGCCGGCAAATTGGCCTTCCGCGTGTTCCTGGGGCCCGGGTGGGCGGCCGAGCCCGTCACGGGCGCTGAGCCGGTCGTCATGCGCTTCAAGGACCCGGTGCCCGTCTGGCTCATCATCCCCCACGTCATCATCATCTTCGGCGCTATGCTCTGTTCGACGGCGGCGGGGCTGGCCGCCCTGGGAAAGAAGCGAGATCCGAGGCGCCTCGTCTTCTGGGCGGCGGGGCTGCTCTTCGTCGGAGGCTTCATCCTCGGCCCGCTCGTTCAGAAATACGCCTTTGGGGCCTTTTGGACCGGCTTCCCCTTTGGCACGGACCTGACCGACAACAAAACGGCCGTCGCCTTCCTGTTCTGGATCGCGGCCCTCGTCGCCGGACGGAAGGGCCGGCCGGCCCGGGGGTGGGTCGTGGCCGCGTCGGTCGTGACCCTGGTCGTCTTCCTCATCCCCCACAGCCTGCTCGGGTCCGAGCTCGACTACAGCCAGGTCCCTGATCCGGGCCCGCCCGCCCCGTGAGAAAGGCGTCGCTTGACAACGAGAGCAAGGAGATGGGGATCATGAAGAAAACGCTCATTCTGATCTTTTGCGTGGCTCTGGCCGTCGCGGCGGCCGCGGCCCTGACGTCGGCCTCTATCCGCAACGCCGACCCTGTCCCGGAGAACGTCAGGTCCCTCTTGGGACAGAGATGCGCCGCGTGCCACCAGGGCCGGAGCCCATCGGGCAGCCTGAACCTTGAGCCGGCCAACATCCAGGCCGTGATCGACGCGCCGAGCCGTCAGGCGCCCCCGCTGAAGATCCTCGATACGGCCGACCCCGAGGCCAGCTACCTGCTTAGGAAGGTCCGCCGGGAAAAAAGCATCAAGGGACGTCCTATGCCGCCCAGCAAGGCCCTGACCGCCGAGGAAATCGAGGCTTTAGCTGCTTGGATCCTGGGATTCAAGCAGGGCCCGGCTATTTGAGTTGGAAGTTGACGGTCACGGTGAAGACGGCCGTGACCGGCTTGCCGTCGATGACGAACGGTTCGTAAACCCACTGCCGGACGGCGTCGATGGCCGCCTGGTCGAGCAACGGGATCGAGCGCAGGACCATGACGTCCTGGACCTTGCCGTCCGGACCCGTCTTGACGCTCAGGATGACGACCCCTTGGACCTCGGATAGCCGCGCGATCTCCGGATAGACCGGGGACACTTCCTTGACGAGCTTGGGCGGCTTGATGTCCTTCTCGACCTTGACCGCGCCCGCGGCGAATTTCTCGAAGGCCTTGTCGGGGCTCTTCTCGTCGAGCTTGAAGCGGACGGTCACCGTGAACAGGACCGCGTGGGGCTTGCCGTCGATGATCATCGGCTCGTATTTCCACTGCTTGATGGCGTCAAGTGCCGCCTGGTCGAGCGCCGGGATCGAACGGAGGATCCGGGCGTCGACGACGTTGCCCTCCTTGTCGGCCTTGGCTTCGAGGATGACGACGCCTTCGATGCCGGCCTTGCTGGCCTCCTTGGGGTAGACGGGCTGGACCGTCTTAAGGAGCTTGGGGGGCTTGATGTCGCCCACGGCCCGGACGGCGTCTCCTTCGAAGGCCTTGAGGTCCTGGGCCTTGACCGTGCCGCCGACGATACCCCCGGCGACGCCGCCCTCGACGCCGCCCTCGACCCCTCCTGACACTCCGCCGGCGACCCCCCCGACCTTTGTTTTCTTGTCCTTGTCGAGATCGAAGCGCAGGGTGACCGTGAAGACCACCGGCTTGGGCACGCCGTTGATGATCATGGGCTCATAAACCCACTGCTTGACGGCGTCGACGGCGGCCTGATCGAGACCGGGAACGCCTCGGAGGACCTTGGCCTCCGCGACCCGGCCGTAGGTGTCGGTGGTCGCCTCGATGATGACCGTGCCCTCTAGCCCTTTCTCCTTCGCGTCCGCGGGATAGACGGGGTCGACCTGTCTGACGAGCTTGGGCGGCTTGACCGAGGGCTTGCCGGACACCGCGCCCACGACGCCGCCGACAACACCGCCGGTCGTGGACTTACCGGCCGCCGTTTCGCCGCTCCAGCGGACACCCCTCAAGAAGATGAAGTACGGCTTGAGCTGAGTGTCCTCGAAGCCGAAAACGGCCGCGCTCGTGTGGGGCAGGGAGAACTCGGTGTCCAGCAGGCTGGCCTTCTTGTCCCCGCTCTGCTCGATGACCTCGATCCGGTACTGGTTGGGAACGGCCAGGCGGCCCGGCGTGACGATGACCAGGTACTCATGGCCGTTGAGGCGGAACATGTGGAAGGCCCGCTCCGTCTTCCCCTTTTCCCAGGCCAAGCGGGTCTCGGTCAGCAGGCGGGCGTCCTTGAGGTTGTAGACCTTCTTTAGCTGCCGCTCAGCGACGGTGTCCTCTTCTTCCTCGAAGTTGACGACGTTCTGGAATTTCAGATAGGACGAGGTGACCGGCTTGGCGGGCGCAGGCACGCCTTCGCGGACCCCTTCGAGGATCCTCATCTTGAGCTCGAAGGCCGCGGCGGATATCTTGGATGCCTGCGGCTGGGCGGGGACGAAGACCGCCATGGCCAGCCATCCGAAGAGGATGAACCATGCCGAAACGTGAAAACTTTGTCGGTTTCTCATTGTCCTTCTCCTTTGCCCTCAAGGGGCTCTGTGGGCCCAGACGAAGACGGTGTCCGAGCCCAGGGGTTGATAGACGAACGTCTGAGCGGGGGCCCCGCCGACCTTGACATAACCGAGACGGAAGCCTTCCTCGGCGGGGGCGAGCGGCCCTCCGGGGCCGGCCTTTTCGATCCGGTCGAGCAGCCAGAACCCGGTGACGGCGACGACGAGGGCCATAGCCGCGGCCGTCGCCCATCGCCAAGCCGCGCCGTTCCAGGCCGCGGGCTTCTCGGGCGAGGCTTGGGGCAGGCCGGTCTCGGCGGATAACCTTCGCCAGAGCTCGTCGACCGGCCCGACGTCATCGGCCCGGACAAAGAGGCCCCGGGCCACCTCCGGGCTCACGAGCCGCGCCCGGCAGCGCTCGCACCCCTCCATGTGGATCCGGATGAGGAGGTCCCGGAAAACCCTCAAGGGGATCGCTCGATAGAGGAACTCAACCGTTCTGCAGGATGCCATGGTCGTTCTCCAAAAGGGCTTTGATCTTGCGGCGGGCGTTAAAAAGATATACCCGGGCCGTCGACGCCGAGCATTCGAGGACCCCGGAGATGTCGCGGGCCGTGTAGCCCTCGTTGGCCCACAGGCAGAGGGCGGTCCGCTCCTTGGCCGTGAGCTTCCCGAGAAGCGCCGAAGGCAGGGGCTCGGGATCGCCGGGATTCGGATCGCCTCCGTTGAGGGCCGGCGCCTGTTCGAAGACGGCCCGGGTGGCGAAAGCTTTGAAACGCCGCTTCTTGCGGATCATGTCCACCGACCTCCTGTACGCGATGGCCAGGAGCCACGTCTTGAAGCTCCGGGAGGGATCGTAGCGCTCGATGTTCCGGAAGACCTGGAGGAAGGTCTCCTGCCAGACGTCCTCGGCGTCCTGCCTGTTGCCGAGGATGTTGACGGCCGTGGCCATGACCAAACCTCCGAAGGCGTCGACCATCCGCCGGCAGGAGTCCGGCGCTCCCTTCAGACAACCGGCGATGATCTCTTGTTCATCCATGCGGCGCTCGTTCCCGCCTTCCATCAGAGCCTACGCCCCGGCAGGTCATTGCGTTTATATGAGAGGCTGGACTATTTCTTGACGGACCTGAGAAGCTCTTCGGCCTTTTCCTTGAGGGCGGGATGGGCGGCGGCCTTTTCGGCGGATCGCCGGGCGGCGCCCTTGTCGCCGGCGTTGAAGTGGGCCGCGGCGGCGCTGTAGGCGGAGGTCGCCGACGCCAGGCGGACGCGCTCGAGCTGGGAGGAGCGCCGGGCGAGCAGGCGGGATCCGCGCTCGGCGGGCAGGGCCGAGCCGCGGATGTCCTCGATCATGGCCGCCAGGGCGGCGGCTTCGGCGTCATAGGCCTCCCCCGCTTTGGCGAAGAACTCGGCCGCCCGGGGCCAATCGGCCTTCCGGGTGTAGAGCGCCCCCAGGCCGGAAAGGGATTCCGTATTGGCCGCGCTATAGACGAGCGACTCCATGAAATCCTTCTCCGCCCGTTCGAGCTCTCCCGCCACGAGGGCCAGCGACCCGGCCAGGCCGAAGACGTGGGAATTCGTCGGCAGGCGCTTTTTCGCCTCGTCGACGCGCTCGAGGGCCTCCGGCTCGCGCCCGAGCTCGCGGAGGTTCCAGGCCTGCCAGTAATAGGCCTCCCCGATCAGCCAGAAGCCGAGCTCGAGGATGCGGTCGAGGGTCTTCATTGACTCGTCGAACCGTCCCAGATAGGCCTGGGAGATGGCTTTCCCCAGCAGGGCGTCACGGTATTCGGACGAGATCTCCAGGGCCCGCTCGTAGAACGGCAGGCTCCTGTCGAACTCCTCGGTTGCGAAGGCGATGCCGGCCAAAAGGACGGGCGGCTGGGGCGATTCGGGGATAGCTTTCAAAGCCACGAGAAGGTGCTCTTCGGCCTCCAGGAGCTTCCTTTCCGCGAGGGCCGCCTGGCCCAGGTGGAAATGGGCTTCGGCGAACTCCGGCTCGGCGGCCAGGATGCCGTTCAGCATCGCCTGGTCCTCCCGCCCGCAGATGGCGGCCTGGTATTTGAGAAGGATGGAATCCGGGAAGGCCTTGATGATATCCGCGGGTTCCCGCCAGGCCCCGGGAAGCGGCCCGTGGGAACAGTCCATAGCGGCCAGGACAGCGGCCGAGAGCTCGTCGGCGCCGGCCCGCTCCCGGAGCCGGGCCTCGGCCGCGCTCCGCTTTTCGACGGCCTCCCTGTCCCAGCCCTTGGTCGAGATGTCGCGCTGGACGCCGCGGGAACTCGCCGGGATGGCGGCGATGATCAGAGCCGCGTCCCGGTAGGCGGCCAGAAAGGTGTTCTCGTCGATGACGGCCAGGGCCTCGTCGAGAGTAGCCGGGCTGTCCAGTCCGACCTGCTTTTCCCGGAGCGCAAGCAGGAGCCCGGTCTGGACGTAAGGCGCGGCGACCTTGG
>VGJC01000075.1 GCA_016867635.1 Candidatus Aminicenantota bacterium
CTCGGGCGAGCAGGCTTCGGGCGGCACGAGCCAGTTCTGGATGCGCTTCATCAAGGGCTTCCGCTACGAGAAGCTGGGCATCGTCAGCACGCTCCGCAACGACACCTTCACCCTCAACGGGACTATCCGCGAGGGCGGCGTCGAATACCTGGTGAAGAAACCGGCCCTTTTTGGTATAAGTGTGGTGAACAGAATGCCCGACAAGGTCATCAGCTTCAGGGAAATGACGAACCGGCTCAAACGGGTCGGTCAGTCCGAAAAATAAAGTCCGCATGACAAGGAGGACGACGACATGAAAAGAAGATCCGCCTATTTCGTTCCGCTGGCCGCGGCCATGGCCTTCGTGTTCTCGTGCATCACGGTCAACATCTACTTCCCGGAGGCCACGGTCCGGACGGCGGCCGAGGAGATCGTTCAGGAGATCCGCAAGAAGGACGGTCAGGACAAAGCCGGCCTGGAGGCCGTGGGCGCCCCCGCCCGGGGTCCCGCCGCCCCGTTCTCGCTCGTCCCGGCGGCCTGGGCCCAGGAAGAGACGACGGTCTCCAACCCGGCCATCCGGGCCCTCAAGGAGACCCTCAAGAACCGTTTCCCCGCCCTCAAGCCCTTCTTCGCCGGCGGCAACATCGGCGAGACGAACAAGGGCCTGCTCGAGGTCCGCGACGAGGCCTCCCTGGGCCTCAAGGAGAAGGCCGCCCTGCGGAGCCTGGTCAAGGACGAGAACGGCGACCGGACCAAGCTCTATGCGGAAGTGGCCAAGGCCCTGAACATCGAAGCCGGTCAGATCGAGCGCGTCCAGAAGATCTTCGCCGAAAGCTGGATCAAGAGCGCCGAGCCCGGCTGGTGGGTGCAGAACGAGAGCGGCGACTGGGTCAAAAAGAGCTGACCCGGCCGCTCAGACCTTCAGCCGCTCCCGGGTGATCCGGGCCACCATCCCGGCCAGGAACACCAGCCCGACCAGGTTGGGAAAGGCCATCAGCGCGTTGCCGATGTTGCCCATGTTCCAGACGATGTTGAGATAGTTGAAGCTCTTGCCGGCCAGGGGCGTCAGGATGGCGCCCAAGAACAGGAAGACGATGAAGACGTAGCGGTACGGCAGGATGACCTTGTTGCCGCCCAGGTACTCGATGCACTTCTCCCCGTAATACGACCAGCCGATGAGCGTCGTGTAACCGAACAGGAACGAGGCCAGGGCGATGACGATGCCTCCGAGCCCGAAGGGGATGACGGCGTTGAAGGCCTTCTGGGTGACCAGGATGCTGGTGATGTTGTTCGCGACGCCCTTGCCCTGCCAGGCCTGCGTCTGCATGTAGGCCCCGGTCAGGATGATGGTCAGGGTGGTCATCGAGTTGACCAGGATGGTGTCGATGAACACGCCGGTCATGGCGATCAGCCCGTTCTTGGTCGGCTCCTCGGAAGTTGAAGCGCCTTGAGCGATGGCCGCCGTGCCCAGGCCGGCCTCGTTGGAAAGAAGCCCGCGGCTGACCCCGTTCTGGATGGCCAGGCCGACCGTGGCCCCGACCATGGGCTGAAGCCCGAAGGCCGAGCGGAAGATCAGGGCGAAGGCCTCGGGGATACGGGTGATGTTGGCGATGATGACCACCAGCGCCGCCGCGACGTAGAAGACGATCATCGTCGGCACCAGCCGCTCGGAGACGCGCCCGATCTTCTTGATGCCGCCGATGATGACCAGGCCGACCAGCAGAGCGATGACGACGCCCAGGACGAAGTAATAGGAAGCCGGGGCCTGGTCGCCGGCGACGCCGCCGTGGAAGAGCTGGTTGAAGGTGTTGGCCAGGGAGATGGTCATCGAGTTGGACTGGGCCATGTTGCCGGTGCCGATGAGGCAGGCGATGGCCCCGCAGACGGCGAAGGCCGCCCCCAGGGCCTTGCCGAGCTTTTTGTTCTTGAGGCCGTTCTTGACGTAGTACATGGGGCCCCCGGCCATGGTCCCGTTGGGGGCCACCTCGCGGAGATGGACGCCGAGGAAGCCCTCGGCGTACTTTGTGGCCATGCCGAACAGCCCGGCGATCCACATGTAGACGGGCGCTCCCGGGCCGCCGATGGCGATGGCCGTGGCCACCCCGGCGATGTTGCCGTTGCCCACGGTCGCCGCCAGGGCCGTCATCAGGGCGGCGTACGGCGAGATGTCCCCGTGGCCTTTCTCCGACCGGGCTTCCTTGGAGAAGATCAGCTTCACGGAGGACTTGAAGCGCCGGAACTGCAGCCCGCGCGTCCGGACGGTCAGGAAGATGCCGACCCCCAGCAGGAGGGCGATCATCGCCGGCCCCCAGATGACGAGGTCCAGCTCGGTCGTGAAGTGGAGGAGCTTATCGAAGAAACCCATGCGTCACCTCGCGTTTCAACGGTCTTCCCGGCGGGTCGCGGTCACCCGAATATCCCGAACAGATTCAGGAGGATGACGAAGATCACCGCGGGGATGAAGAAGCGGATCATGAAGATCCAGATCTTGCGGAACCGGGCGAAGCCCGGCGAGCCGCTCTGGATCTCGTCGGCCGCCAGGCGCGCCCCCCAGACCCAGCCGACGAACACGGATATCAGGAACGCCCCCAGGGCCAGGCTGAGGTCGCCGAAGAGGAAGCTCACGTGGCTGAGGAAATCGGCCGACGCCAGCCGCTCGGGAAGCAGGCCGAAGTCGGTGAAGAAGCCCGAGGCCCCCTGCGACAGGGCCGACGGCAAACCGACGAGGAAAGTGACGAACGCGACGGCCCAGACGGTGGTCTTGCGGCTGATCTTCCGCTCGTCGGCCAGGTAGGCCACGGGCACCTCGAGCAGAGAGATGGTCGAGGTCAGAGCGGCGATCGACAGGAGCAGGAAAAAGAAGGCCCCGACGACCAAGCCGCCGGGCATCATGGAGAAAAGCTCCGGCAGGACCACGAACACCAGCGTCGGGCCGGCCGAGGGGCTCTTGCCCATGGCGAACAGGGCCGGGAAGATGACCAGGCCGGCCATGATGGCGATCACCGTGTCGAACAGCGCGATGGAGAACCCGGAGGTCACCATGTTCATTTTTTTCGAGACGTAGCTGCCGTAGGTGATCATCAAACCCATGCCCAGGCTCAGAGAGAAGAAGGCCTGGCCAAGGGCGGCCAGCATCGTGCTCCCCGTGATCTTGGTCAGGTCGGGCTTGAGATAGAAGGTCAGGCCGGCGGCGGCGCCCTTGAGAGTGACGGCGTAGATGACCAGGCCCAGAAGGATGACGAACAGCATGGGCATCAGGATCTTCGACCAGCGCTCGATCCCCCGGGCCACCCCGCCGTGGACGATGAGCGCGGTGATGGCCAGGAAGAGGGCGAACAGGAAGGTCACCAGGAGCGGGTCGGAGATGAAGCCGGCGAAGCCGCCCGTCTTCCCGGAAAGCATCTTGAAGATGTATCCGAAGGTCCAGCCGGCGATGACCCCGTAGAAGGACAGGATGCCGAACGCGGTCAGCAGGCCCAGGTAGCCCGCCAATTTCCAGGGAGAGCGGGGCTTGAGGGCCTCGATGGCCCCGACCGGGTTCCGCTGGGTCGAGCGCCCCAGGGCCATCTCGGCGAACATGTAGGGCAACCCGATGATGATCACGAAGAAGAGGTACAGCAGGACGAAGGCCGCCCCGCCGTTCTGGCCGACGACATAGGGAAAGCGCCAGATGTTGCCCAGGCCGATGGCCGACCCGGCCGCGGCCAGGATGAACCCGAACTTGGAGCTCCATTCGCCTCGGTTCGTTTCCATGGGACCTCTCCGTCAGGAACGCGTTCGCCCTCCGGGCGCAATTCCCGCCCAGTATACCACCGAACCGCATGATAAAGGAAACGTTCGGAACGGGGGGAACGCGGTGGCGTCCATTCGCCGGATGCTCGGTGACGGCCGGGGTTCAGGCCGCGGCGCCCCTCTTCTTCCCGAAGCGCAGCTTCATGGTCAGGATCTTGTCGGACGAGAAGACCTTGGCCGCGAAACCGACCAGGACGATGAACACGACCAGCATGTAGGCCAGGCCGCCGAAGATCATGCCGTAGTTGCCGAGGTAGAGGTTCTGCGAGACCAGGAACGGATGCGAGAAGGGGATGAGCAGGATGAAGATCTTGACCGGCAGGGAGACCGTGGCGATGTCGGCGAACATCGAGATGAAATAGGGGACCATGACCATGAACATCAGGGGCATGATCATGTTCTGGGCGCTGCGGAAGTCCTCGGCCAGCACTCCCAGGATCATGGCCATGGCCAGGGCCACCAGGATGGCCAGGAACAGGGCCGCGCCGAGCACGATGTAGCCCGTCGTGTCGAAGTACAACCCCAGCTGGCGCATGATGCCGGCCCCGCCCGCGCCCGAGGCCGCTTGGACCTCGTCGGCGCCCAGTCCGCCCATGAAGCTCCGGAAGCCGACCATGTAGACGAAGGCCGAGATCAATCCGACGAGCCCGGCCGAGAGCATCTTGGCGGTGATGATCGAGGTCCGGCGGATGGGCACGGTCAACAGTGTCTCCAGGGTCTTGTTCTGCTTCTCCATGGCCACGGCCGAGATGACCATCTGTGAGGAGTAGATGACGATCATCATCAGGACGACGGGGATGAGCAGGGACTGGGACGAGACCAGGCCGGCGACCATGTTGGCCGAGCCCTCGGCCATGCGGTCCTTGACGATGACGAAGTCCTTGGTCTTGATGGGATTCTTCAGGCTGTCCGGGTCGTGGTCCGGGAGCTTGGCCCTGAGGAAACGATCGGAGGCCACGTCGTTGAGGGCCGAGATGACGGACCGGATGATGACCTGGCTGCGGGCCCCGATGAGCGAGAAGCTGCGCATGAACGAGTAGGTCTCGACCTCCCGGGGCGCCAGGCCCTGGAGCGAATCCCCGAAACCGGAGGGGATGACCAGGAGGAGCTTGGCCTCGCCCCGGCCCGCGGCCTGGATGGCCTCTTCTTTGGGCCTGCCCTCCATGGACTCGATCTTGAAGTTGGCCGACTCGAGCCCCGTGACGATGCCGAGCGAGGAGGCCGAGCGGTCGAGGTCGAGGACGGCGATCGTCTGGGTGCCCATGGCCTTCTCGACCTCCTTGCGGCTGGTCCGGCCGATGAAGTTGAACAGGGCCAGGGTGAAGACGAGGGAGACGACGAGTTGGGCCGTCACCAGCTCGCGGATCTCTTTGCGGAGAAGGTTCATGAATCTTTTCATCGGACGGCGCTCCTGAAGACCTCTTCGAGGTTGTTGGCTTTGTGCATGTCCTTCAAGGCTCCGGGGGTCCCGGTGTCGAGAATGCGGCCGTGGTCGATGAGCGACACCCGGTCGGAGAGGAACTCGATCTCCAGCATGTTGTGAGAGGAAAGGAGGACCGATGTTCCCTCTTTCACGTAGCGGCGGATCATGGACCGGACCTCGAGGGCGTTGAGGACGTCGAGGCCCGAGGTCGGCTCGTCGAGGATGGCCAGGACGGGCTTGGTCATCAGGGCCCGGGCCAGCAGGATCTTGCGGGTCATGCCCTTGCTGAACGTGCCGACCTTGTCCTCGAGGCGGGCCCCGAGGTCGGTGATCCCGACGGCCCGGTCGACGTACTCCTTTTCCTCGGCGGCCGTCCGGCCATAGAAGGCGGCCATGAACTTGAGGTAGTCCAGGCCCTTCATGTTCTTGTAGGCCCCGGCCTCCTCGGGCAGGTAAGAGATCTTCTCCCGGACGAAGTCGGGCTCCTTGGCCAGGTCGCGGCCGAGGAAGGTGACCTGGCCGCCGGTCACCGTGAGAAGGGTGGCGCAGATCCTCAGGGCCGTCGTCTTGCCGGCCCCGTTGGGGCCGATGAGGGCGAAGACCTCTCCCGGCCGGACCTCGAAATCGATGCCCGTCAGGGCCTCCAGCTTGCCGTAGGTCTTGCGCAGACCTTCGACGCGTAGGACCATATCCATGGGCCGCACCTCCTTTGGCGCAGAACGCGAAAATCAGGCGTTATTGTATTTCATACGGGACGGGAAGGCAAAGGTTCAGGCCCGGATTTCCCGGGCGGCGCGCTCAGCAATCCAGGTTGATATTCTCCCGATAATCGATGCTCAGGCGGGCCCGGGCGCCCGGCCGGGCCCTCAGGAGCTTGACGACCCTGAGGAACAGCTTGTTGCGGCGCTTCCACACCCGGTCGAGGTTGCGGGCGTAGTGGGCGATGGCGACACCGAGCCACTCTCCGGCCAGGATCTTGCGGACCGTCCCCTTCAGGGAATAGAACTTCCGGTGGGCGAAGCTCTGGGCCTTCTGCAGGTCGAACAGCGACAGGCGGGCCGGCTGAAAGACGGCGTGATGGGCGTCGTAGAGCGTCCAATCGTGGAACGCGATGCGTTTCTCGGCGGCGATCCGGTCGTAGAACTCCGAGCCCGGCAGCGGCGTCAGGATGAGGAACTGGGTGGAGGTCAGGCGGGCCTTCTTGGCGAAGCGGACCGTCTTGCGGATCGTCTTCCAGTCGTCCTGGTCGAAGCCCAGGACGAACATGCCGTGGATATGGATGCGGTGCCGGCGCAGGACCTTGACGGCCTCGGCGATCTCGTCCGCGGTCTGGTTCTTCTTCATGCCTTCGAGGCTCTCGGGATTGACGGACTCGAAGCCGATGTAGAGAGTGTGGCAGCCGGACCTCTTCATGAGCCGGACGAGCTCCGGGTCGCGGGCCACGTCGGCCCGGACCTGGGTCGTCCATTTGAACTTGAACTTCTCGCGGACCATGGCCTCGCACAGCTCGCGGGTCCGTCTCGGGTCGGCGGCGAAGTTGTCGTCGTAGAAGAAGACGCTGTTCCGGCGGTCGTCGTAAAGGCGCAGCTCCTCGATGATGTTCCCGGTCGAGCGGAAGCGGTACTTGCGGCCGAACATGCCGGTCACGGAGCAGAACGAGCAGTCGAAGGGGCAGCCCCGGGAGGTCAGGACGGGGATGGACGACAGGCGCCGTCGGCCGGGCACGTCGGGCCGGAGGAGCGTGAAATCGGGGAACGGGAGGCGGTCGAGGTCGGTGCGCCCGGGGGCCATCGGATTGTGGACGACGCGGCCGTCCGGGTCGCGGTAGGAGAGGTTGGGGACGCCGGAGTAATCGCCGCGCCCGGATTCCCAGGCGTCGACGAAGGCCGCCAGGGCCTCCTCGCCTTCGCCGCGGACGACGAAATCGGCGTGTTCCAGGGCCTCGTCGGTCAGGTAGGTCACGTGAGGCCCGCCCATGATGACCGGCACGCCGAGCGCCCGGGCCCGGTCGGCGATGGCGTAGGCCCGCGGGGCGGTCGAGGTGATGGTCGAGACGCCGACCAGATCGGCCGAGGCCAGGACGTCGAAGTCGAGCTTTCGGAAATCCTCGACGAAGACCTCGACCTCGAAGCCGCGCCTCTTCATCATCGTCCCCAGGATCAGGGTGCCCAGCCGGGGCAGGGGGAATTGGGAAAAGATGTGGAGGCCCGGGGCCTGGGGCTCGATGAAGACGATCTTACGCATGGGCCTTCTTCTTTTTCCTCTCGGGCTCTTTCCCGCGCTTGCGGTTCCGGGCCTGCAGGGCCAGGATGTCCTTGCGTTTCTTCTTGAGGAGGTCCTCCCAGCGCTCGACGCCCTCGCGGATGAGGCGCATCTTGTCGAACAAGGCCCGGATGGCCCCGAGCATGGCCTCGAGCCTTCGGTCGACCTCGGCCGGAGGGAAGGCCTCGGGGCCGGCCTCGATCTCGAGGAATGTCCGGACGTCGTCCGACACGGCCTTGACGTCCTCGAGCGAGTAGCCGAAAAGCTGCAGGTCGCGGATGAGCTTGCAGATGAGGACGTAGGACTCCGGGTAGAGCCGGAACCCGCCCTCGGTCCGCATGTCGGGCCCGATGATGCCCTTGTCCTCCCAGTGCTTGATCGTCCGCGGGCTGACGCCGGACCGCTCGGCCAGGGCGCCGACCGTCAGGAAGCGGTTCTTGTCCGGGCCCCGGGAGCGGCCGCGGCCGTCCGTGGGCAGGCCGACCTTCTTGACGATCTTGAGGATGTCCTCGGTCCCGTAGCCGAGTTCGGCGAGCCGGAGGAGGTGGGCGACGCGGTCGACGCTCCCGGCCTCGAACAGGGGGAGCTTTCCGTCCGTGAAGCCGGCCGGCTTGAGGAGCTTGGCCTTGGCCCATTCGGAGAGCGCCGCCTGCGGCGCCCCGGTCCGGCGGGCCAGGTCTTCGAGAGTGAAGACATCGTTGCTCATATCGCACCTATGCGTACAATTAAGATAGTAAATATGTATAACATGTACGCACACGAATATATAATGACGGACGGCCCTTGTCAAGAGATTGACTTGCCCGCCGGGCTCCTCTAAAGTAGGGCCTTCCCGAGAACGAAACCAGGAGGAGGCCCGATGAAAAAAGCGCTCTTCGCCGTCATCCTGATCGCCGCCGTGCTCGCCGGCGCCGTCCCGGCCGCGGCCGGTCCCGAAAGCCGGAGCTGGGCAATGGCCGGGGCCCGCGACCTCGACAACATCCTGCCCGAAAGGGAGCGGGCCGCGGTCGTCAACCGCTGGCTCGAATGGCGCCTGGACAACATCGTCCCCATGGTCATGAAGCGCGAGGGCATCGACCTGTGGATGGTCGTCAACCGCGAATACAACGAGGACCCGGTCTACATGTCGATGGTCCCCGCGCCGGCCATGAGCGCCCGCCGGCTGTCCATCCTCATCTTCCACGACCGCGGCCCCGCGGGCTTCAAGAAGCTGACCGCCAACTGGCACGGGGCGGGCTCGGCCGGGCCGTTCTACGAGGCCATCTTCAAGGACCGGTCCAAGGGCTGGAAGGGCCAGTTCGAGACCGTGGCCGCCTACATCCGTGAGCACAAGCCGAAAAAGATCGGCCTCAACTTCTCCGAGCACTGGGCCTTCGGCGACGGCTTGAGCGCCGGCCTGATGAGGGAGCTCGAAAAGGCCCTCGATCCGGCCGACCGCAAGAAGATCGTCTCGGCCGAGAATTTGTGCGTCGGCTGGCTCGAGACACGCGGCCCCGCCGAGCTCAGCGTCTACCGGCATCTCAACGGCATCGCCCACGACATCATCGGCGAGTTCTTCTCCAACCGGGTCATCGTCCCCGACGTGACGACGACCGCGGACGTCGTCTGGTGGATCCGCCAGAAGATCACCGACCTCGGTATCCGGACATGGTTCCAGCCCTCCGTGAGCATCCAGCGGTCGCCGAAGGACGAGGCCTTGTACGGCAAGGGCGACCGGACCATCCGGCGGGGCGACGTCCTGCACTGCGACGTCGGCATCTCCTACCTGGGGCTGAGCACGGACACCCAGCACAACGCGTATGTATTGAGGATCGGGGAGGAGGACGCCCCGGCCGGCCTCAAGGAGGTCTTGCGGCGCGGCAACCGGCTCCAGGAGATCTTCATGGACGAGTTCCAGGCGGGCAAGACCGGCAACGAGATCTACCTCGCGGCCCTGAAGAAGGCCAAGGCCGAGGGCATCGAGGGCCGCATCTACACCCACGCCCTCGGCATCCACGGCCACGCCGCCGGCCCGACCATGGGCCTGGTCGAGGCCCAGGAGGGCGTCCCGGTCCAGGGCGACTATCCTCTTTATGAGAATACCTGTTACGCCATCGAGCTGAACTGCTCGCACACGGTCCCCGAGTGGGACAACGCCAAGGTCACCCTGGGCCTGGAGGACGGCGGCGTCTTCACCAAGGACGGCTGCCGCTGGATCGACGGCTACCCCCGGACCTTCTATCTGATCAAGTAAGCGCCTTAAGCGCGGTTTCGGCCCCATTTTTATAGACCTTCGGGGCAAGGGGCCAAATGCCGGCGTTATGTGTCCCCGTCGCCTGAAAGCGGAGGAGAGGTGGGGGACATGTACCTCCGGTACGTGTCCCCCCTCCCTAGGCCTAAAAGCGGAACGAAAATCCTGCCTGGACCGTAAGCCCTGAGAACTCGAGGCGCACGGGCGGGTCGCCGGGCATGAAGAACGAGACGCCGAAGCCGTCCAGCGTGGCCCCGCGGTAACCGCCGAGGAGGCTCAGCGAGAGGCCGGCGCCCAGATCGACCTCGGGCCCGGCGGCGGCGCTCCAGCCGACGGCGCCGTCACGCCCCGTGGTCACGAAGCCGTTCTCGGTCTCCGTATAGCGTGCGACGCAGTAGGACACTCCGGCCTTGGCCGCGAGGCGCACGGCGGGCAGCAGCTCCGGGGTGCGGGCGGCGAGATACACTCCGAACGCGTTGAGCGAGTGAGAGGACACGTAGCTCCCCCCCGATAGAGACAGCGTCCCCGAGACGCGCGCCGAGGTCCGCTCGAAGGCCAGCCCGGCCTCGAGGACCGGCGAGATGCGGTACCCGACGGCGGCCCCGAAGCCGTGCTCCCAGTCGAAGACCGGCACGTCGCCGTCCCACGTCGCGTTGAGATAGTCGAGGTAGCCGTCGAGCGCGCCCATCGAAGGCGAGGCCCCCACGTAGTACGTCGTCAGCGAGAAGTTCCGTCCACCGCGGCCCGGCCGGGTCCCGGACGGTCCGCCGGGCGCCCCTCCGGAGGGGATCGAGAACTTGGCGACTTCCTTTTCGCCCCGCTTGCGCAGCTCATCGGCCTGCTGGAGCGGCGGGGCCGGCCACTTGGCGCCCTTGGCTTTCTTGATGATCTCTTCAACGGTCTTCCGCTCCGGAGGGGTTTTCAGCTCACAGGAGGCCCACCGGTTCCAGAGGTCGAGGTACTGCTCGAGCCCCTTGAGCAGAAGCTCCTGACGCTGGATCTCCTGACCGGCCGCCGTGACGAAGTTCGTGATGGCTACGGCGATGGCGTCGATCTTGCTGCGGTCCTGGGCGGGGGCCGCGGGCTTGACGTGCTCCTTGCGGAAGTTGAGCATCAGGCCTTGCATGCGCCGGCCCGACTCCTCGATCTCGCGCATCCGCAGCCGGATCAGGGCGATGAAGGCCTTGATCTTGGCCTTGATGGCCTCGAGCGCGTCCTTGTCGGCCTGGCTCAGTGGCTTCTTCTTGCTGCGGAGCCTCTCGAGGTCGCGGAGGAGGTTCTCGATCTGTTTCCAGCTGGCGAAGATGTCATTGACGGCCCAGTTGTAGAATCGGGCGTGGTAGCTGATCTCGGCCATGTAGGCCCGCAGCTCGTCCCACTGGACCGAGAGCTTGCACGCTTTATACTGCTCCTGGATGGCCGCCACCTTGGCCGGGTCGCCCATCAAGGCGTGCATGCCCTCGTGGATGAGGGCCCCGGCGAACATGTGGTAGCCCTCGCGGCGCAACTGGTCGAGGAGATAGTCGAAGAGCTCGCCGCCCATCATCTCCCGGAGCTTTTCCTTGGACGTCTCGTCGTGAAAATAAGGCTCGAGGGCGCCGAGCTTCCTGGAGAACGCGGCGGCCTCGTCGGGGGCGTTGGCCCGCATCCGGCTGTAGCCGCCGACGACGCCCTCCCGGGTGAACGTCCCGCGGTTCTGGACGCACTTCCTCAGGTAGTCGGAGTCGAAGATCTCGATCTCCTGGTATCCGAGGGGATTGAAGAAGTGGGTCAGGAAGTGCTCCCGGGAGGTCGTGAAATAGACGCGTCCGGGGAAATACTGGCCGGTCCGTTCCCAGGCATTGTGGTAG
>VGJC01000076.1 GCA_016867635.1 Candidatus Aminicenantota bacterium
CGAGCTGCGTCCCCCATTGCGCACAGGGGTTGGCCATCCCCAAACGGCTGGCCGCCGCCCACGCCGTGCTTGCTTAGGGATCAGCCCCTGACTTAAGGTCCTTCTCCGTCGCCGCGGGCGGCGTCTACTTGACGACGATCTTGATGAGCGTCCCGGCCGGCTGCGTGTCGTCGAGCTTCATGCCGTTGAGGACGGCGTGGGGCTCGAGCTTGTCCTGGGGTACGCCGAAGCCCTGGAGGGCTTGGCGGAGGCTGCCCTGCCGCGAGACTTTCCTGACCGCCAAGCGCTCGGGCTTGACGTTGATCCTGGCCGCGTCAGTCAGGTTCGCGAATCCCCCCAGGGTCCGGTCGAACGCGGAGCCGTGGGCGTTGAACTGGGCCTGGGCCGTGTAGCCGAGAAACGCGTAGACGACATCGTCTTTCTGGATGAAATGGGCCAGGACCCGATAAGTCCCCTGCTCCCCCGCGACATCGGCCAGCACGCGCCGGGCGGGGAACCCGCCGACCTGAGCGCCTTCCGATCTCACAACGGTCGCCTTGGTGCCGGTGACGAAAGCCTCGGCCGCCGCGGCCGGGGTCTTCTCGGCGGCCATCGACAGCAGGATGACCGCGTCCTTCTTGGCGTTGAAGATCTGGACCTGGGTGGCCGTGTTGTTGACCGTCCAGCCGGCAGGCACCGGGAACTGAAACTTCAGCTGGGGATGGTAGAAGGCCTGGTCGGCGACGTAGCCCTGCCGAGGGTCCTCGCCGAAGACCAGCCCGTCAAGACGCTGCAGGTATTCGCTCCGGCTGGCCGTGAAGCGGGATTGAGGGTTCTCTGCCTGCCACTCCTGGGCCTTCTTCTGGATGGCGGCGATCCTGTCGGGCGGATTGGGATGAGTGGAGAACCAGGCCGGCAGTCCGTCCTTGCCCTCGCCCGGGTTCAGCCGCTCCAAGGTGACGAACATGTTGGCCATGTGGCGGGCGTCGTAGCCGGCCTTGGACGAATAGAGGACCCCGAGGTCGTCGGCTTGGCGCTCGTTGTCCCGGCTGTAGCTCAGGAAGAGCAGGCTCATGCCCGCCTCGGCCAGCCCGGCGTATTTCTGGAACGTCTTCGACAGCATCGAGCCGAGGCCGAGCCCCAGCTGGGCGGCCTGGGCCCGGCTGTACTGCTGGGCGCTGTGGCGGGCGGCGATGTGGCCGATCTCGTGGCCGATGACCCCGGCCAGCTCGGCCTCGTCGTTGAAGTAGGCCAGGATGCCCCGGGTCAAGTAGACGAACCCGCCGGGAACGGCGAAGGCGTTGACCACCGGGCTGTCAAGGACCTTGAACGAGTATTCGAGGTTCGGCTGGTGGCTCAGCGCGCCGAGCTTCTGGCCGATGCCGGAGATGTAGCTGTCGAGCGCCTGGCCTTCGTAATGGCCGTAGGACTTGAGGATCTCGGTGTCCGTCTGCTTCCCGAGGGCCAGCTCGTCGCCCGACGACAGGAGCATGAACTCCTTTTTCCCCGTGACCGGGTTCATCGAACAGGACAGGGCCCAGAGAAAGAGGCTGGCGACCGAGGCCGCCAAGAGGATGTTGAAAATGCGATGCCGTTCCATCATCCACCTCCTCACATTCGCCGACAATATACACTGGGAAGGGACGAATTGCCACCCTGCCCGGCGGCGGGCCCTACTTGACGTCGGCGACGGCGGCGTTGAGGACCCGCTTGCTCTCCCGGTCCTGGGCGAAGAAGACGACCTTGAGCCCGTCCCGTGCGATCTTGGACCGGCGCGCGGCCCACTTGAAGTCCGGCCTCCGCGTGTAGGTCTTCTCGAACTCGGTCAGATAGGCGTCCGCGGCCCGCTCGGAGGCGGCCAAGTCGAAGGCGGCCCGTTTCGGGGCGGCCGGGTCGACGGTGACGATGTCGCGAACGACGAGCTTGTGGAACTGGAGCCCGTTGGAGCCCTTGTAGTCCTCCTCGTCCTGGACCAGGACGACATGGTAGTCGGCGCCCGGGACGGCCCTGTCGAACTCGTACGCGACCTCGACCTGGTCGCCGGCCTTCGAGGCCCGGACCTTGAGAACGGCCTCGGGGACCGCGGCGAAGAGCGGATCGACGGCAGCCTTGTACTGCTTGAACTTGCCCTCGGCCATGCCCCGGCCGCCGCCTCCGACCATCTTGTTCGTCCCGTCGATGAACACGGTGGGCGTGCTGTTGACGCCGTAGTAGTCCGCGCGGAGCTTGGTGGCCGGGTTCATCATCGGGTCGGGGGCCGGGATGGGCAGGTGGTACTGGAGGATGGCCAGGTATTGGGCCGGATAGGATTCGATGAGGCCGTCGAAGCCCAGGTCGGCGCCGACGCAGGGCGGGCACTCCGAGCCGGTGAAGAGCTCGGCCAGCACGGCCTTGCCCTTCCAGCCCGAGGGGGCTTTGAAGGGCTCGGGGTGGAAGGGAAGCTCCTTCGCTTTAGCCTCGAGGACGGCCGCGAACGCCTCGGCCTTTCCGCCGGACTTGATGAACAGGTCCTTGGCCCGCTCGGCGGCGTCGCTGTAATTCTCGACGGCCGCGGCCAGGAAGGCCTCGTAGGCCTCTTTGTCCTTGCCCATGGCGACGTGGACTTCGCCCTGGGTGTAGGAATAGCGGGCGTCAGGAGCGCCTCCCTCCTTGCGGAAGGCCTCGAGTGCGGCTTGGGCTTTAGGCGCGTCGCCGGCCGCGAGATGGGCCCGGGCGACGGGCACGCCGAAGGCGTTCCCGTAGTAGGACTTGAAGGATCTCTGCTGCTCCGGATCGGGGAGCTCGGCGTAGGTCGCGGGGTCGTTGAGGGCTTCTGTCGCGGCGTCCCGGTAGCCGATGACGGCGGCCACGACGGCAGCCCCTTCGAACGATCCGACTTGGGGGTGTTCGAGGATGCGGGCGGCCGCCTGGAGGAAGCCGGACACCCGGCTCGGCCCCCGGCTCTTGTCCAGCGAATCCTGCTGCAGAACGAGGATGCGGTCCAGAGAATCGGACAGCTCGACCTTGGCGTCGAGGATGAACATATCGATCGTCGCCGCCATCTGGCTGTTCGGGTAAGCGACCCGGATGCGCTCGAACTCCTTGAGCCGGGCGGCCGCGTCCTCGATGCGGGAGCCGGCCACGACCTCGTCGTATTCGGCCGGCCTCTGCCTCTGGGCCTGGGCGCCGGCCATGACCGCCAGGCAGAATATCATGAGCAAGGCGGGGCCGAGGGCCCATCGCGCTTCGCGGCTTGGTGTTCTCATAGAGCTTCTCCTCCGGTGATATATCCGATGCAGTATAGCAGAGCTCGGAAATAATCGGAAATCATCGGACATCAGGGCCGCGAGGCTTGACAGGGGCCCTCGGCCGTCCGATTCTATGACCGCAGAGGGAGAGACGATCGAGGCGGCGCCGGCCGCCGAGGGAGCCCGCCGGGGCGAGATCCCGAGCCGAAGAGCAGCGACCCGAGGATGAAGCGACACGTTCGCCGCTTGACTCGGGCGGCCGATGCGTCTTAAATGGATGCATCCCGGAAAAGGAGATGCGTTCATGATCGCCAAGAAGAGATCCGCCCTTATCATCGCCGCCCCGCTGGCGCTGTCCGCCGCCGTCATCTTCATGTGGCTCGAAGCCGGCGCCGTGGCGGCCGCCGCCCAAGCCCAGCCGGCCGCGGTCCGGCCCAATCCGGTCGTCGTCGGCCAGCCCATGCCGGATTTCACCCTTCCGGTCTACCAGGGCGGAACGCTGACCCTGTCGTCCCTGCGCGGCAAGAACGTCCTGCTGCTCTTCCCCCGCGGCTATGCGGCCGAGAACTACTGGTGCACCATTTGCAACTACAAGTACGTCGAGCTCACGGAGCTGGAGAAGGCGCTGCAGATCCGCAAGAAGTACAACCTCGAGATCCTGGTCGTCTTCCCCTACGGCCACGAGACCGTCACGGCCTGGCTCGAGGCTCTGCCGGGACAGCTCGAGTCCATCCGGAAAACCAAGAACCCGGCCGAGCCGGACAAGCTCGACGACGCCGCCCGGCGCCGCATGGAGGGCTGGCGCGGCATGTTCCCGGCCGATTACACCCTGGGGAAAGACGAGGTCCTGGCCCCCTTCCCGATCCTGGTGGACGGCGAGCGGAAACTGTCGATGAGCCTGGGGCTGTTCCAGACGGAATGGGGCGGGCGCAAGGTCGACCAGAACATCCCCAGCGTCTACGTCGTCGACGCCGAGGGGGTCCTGCAGTTCAAATACCTCGGGCAGAACACCATGGACCGCCCGGGCTACGACTACCTGCTCAAGGTCCTCGAGGTCGTCAACGCGGGGAAGTAGCCCCCGGCCTCAAGCGGCCAGGATCTCGCGGATCTTTTGCGCGTAGGCTTCGCTCGCCCCGCCCGGGGTTTCGATGACGATGTCCGCGGCCGAGGCCGCGCCCAGGCCGAGCTCGGCGGCCCGGGCGATCTGCTCCTGGGTGAAGACGGCCGGCTTCATGACCGCGTCGTTCGAGCCCAGCTCCTTGAGGATGGCCACTCCCACCGCGTCGATGGCCACGCGGTCCGTCCCCGCCAGGACGACGCCCGCGTCCTTGAGCGTCCCGGTCATCGGCCCGCCGTCGACAAAAGCTTCCAGCCCGTCGAGGATGACAAGCGCCGGGTTGTAGGCCCAGTTGATCTCGGCGATCATCCTCCTCTGTTCGGGCGAGGAGTGGAGCTCCCGCATGTAGGCGTGCCCCTTGCGCGGCACGACCCCCACCGAGTTCTTGAGCGACATGGTGATGACCCCGCCGAACTGATGGGTCTTGAGTGCGCACAGAGAAACGACGCATTCGGTCTCGACCACGGGCCGGGCCACGAGGAAACCGTCCTTCCAGTGCGAGCCCGGCGGGGTGACCTTGACGTAGCCGCCCTCGCCCAGCTCGTCGAAGTTCAGGACCTCGGCGCCGAACGCGCCGGCCAGCCCGGCGATGCCTTTCTTCGCCAGGACCTGGTCCGTCGGCTCGGGCCCGCTGCGGTCGCCGACGGCCAAGCTTTTGGCCCCCATGTCCCTGGCCCGGGCCAGGACGGCCTTCAGGGTGTCGTTGTGCGTCGACCCCGGAGGCGCGTCCGAAGTGTTGAAGTTGGGCTTGATGAGGACGCTTTTGCCCTTGAACGGATCGATCTTCAGGAGATCGAGGCACTTGGCGACTCCGGCCGCCCGGTCTTCGGTCTTGACCAAGACCACGCGGCTCTTGCCGGGGGTCCGGAGCGCGCGCGCCGCCGTTCCGTATCCGGGGGCGCCGGCGCGGCCGCCCGGAGCGGCCTGGGCCAGAACGGCGGCGCCGGCCAGCCCGGCCCCGGCCGCGAAGAATTCCCTTCTCGTCATTTCCGGTTTTTTCTTCATGGTCCTTCCCTCCGGCACTAATCTAGCACATTCCCCGGCGGCCGGCCATTCCCGGCGGCCCAACGGGCGGTGACGCAACGGCGCGGGGGCCCCCCGCCCGCGCGGAGCCGCTGATGCCTGAGTGCGCCTTGGAGCGGCGAGCACGGACGGGGGCGCGCCGTGAGAGGAACCGCTCAAAGCGGGAACCGGCAGGCTCAATCGGGCGAGGTCAAGCTCTCGTAGCAGAACTTCCGGAAATGCTCGATGACGCCGAGGATGACCTCTTCTTTGTCCACCTTGAGGACCTGGGCCGGCTCGAGCTCCGGCAGGAACGCCTCTTCGCGGGACTGATATTCCGCCTTGGGGGTCTTGCGCTCCTTGATCGTGAGCTTCAACCGCAGCTCCACGGCGTTCTTGGGCAGGGAGATCCGGTAATGGAACTGGTCCTCTTTCGTGCCCGGGAAGCAGATGATGAAGCGGATGTCGGGGGTCCGGGTTTTCTGGTGGCGGGACTTCAGGCCGTAAAGGGCCAGCTCGTCGGCCAGGATCTCGAAGGCCGGCTCGGCGATGAATTCGCAGAACTGCGCGAACTGGTCGACCGTTTCGGCCTGGCATCTCTCCAGGACACGGATGTTGTCGAAATGACCCCTCAGCTCCGCTCTCCAGTCCCGTTTTCCCATTTCGTGTCCTTCGGCTCTTTCTGAAATCATATCATATTCGGGTCCGGTTTTTAAAGGGACTTTTAAAGGGACCCCCGGGGGGGGTTAGTGCCGGCTGAGGTCAGCAAAAGGGGGGTGATGATTGGTTTTTTGAGGGAGCCCTCTCCAGCCGGCCAAAGAGGACCACTATCATTATATTGGAGCCGGAGAAAAAAGCAAGGGGGGAAAATGAAAAAAAAGCGCTTCGGAGGGTCGATCAAGCCGTCCGGAGAATGAACAATCGGACATCCATGACGTTGGTCCCGGTCGGCCCGGTGACGACAAGGTTTCCCGTCTCCTTGAAAAAGGAGTACGAGTCGTTGTCGTCGAGATAGGCGCCGGGGTCGAGGCCGAGCTCCCGGGCTCGCGGGAGCGTCAGCGGGCCGGCCCAGGCGCCGGCGGCGTCGGTCGGTCCGTCGAGGCCGTCCGTCCCCAGGCTCATGATGAGCCAGTCGAGGGCCGGGCGCCCGCTCTCCCCGGCGCTTCTCCCCGCCTCCGGGGCGTCGCAGGCGGCGCAGAACGCCTCTGCGAGCTTGCCTTTCCCCAATTCGACGAGCGAGGCCAGGACGAACTCGGTGTTCCGTCCGCCCAAGCCTTTTCCCTTGACGGTGACGGTCAACTCCCCGCCCGCCAGCAGGCAGAGCGGCCGCGGCAGGGAGACCGCCGAGCAGGCCATCTCGGCCAGGAAGGCGGCGTAGTTCAAGGCCGCTTTCCTGGCCTCCCCGCTGTCGGAGGAAGTCAGGATGATGGTTTCGAAACCCATTCTCTCGGCCTCGGCCTTGGCCGCCCGCAGGGCGGTCATGTTGTCGCCGACGATGAACGTGCGGACCCGCTCGAGGGCGGGGTCGCCTTCCTTGAGCGTCTCCTCGGCCTCGCCGCGGGCGCCCTTTTCGATGAGTTCCCGCACGGAGGCCGGAGCGTCGTTCCACAGGCGGTACTTCTCCAGGACCTTGCGGGCCGCGCCGAAGGTCGTGCCGTCCCAGTGGGCGGGCCCGGAGGCGATGCTGGCCAGGTCGTTCTCGAGGACGTCGGAGACGACCAGGCTGACGATCGTGGCCGGGCTCGCGGCCCGGGCCAGGCGGCCGCCCTTGACCGCCGACAGGTGCTTGCGCACGGCGTTGAGCTCGGTGATGTCCGCGCCCGCCTTGAGGAGGGCCGATGTCACCCGGCGCTTGTCCTCGAGGGTCAGGCCGGGGACCGGCAGGCAGAGGAGAGCGGAACCGCCTCCCGAAACGCAGAGGAACAGGATGTCCTTCTCTCCCGCTTCATCGGCCAAAGCGAGGACGCGGCGGGCGCCCTCGACGCTGCCTTCGTCCGGGAGCGGATGGGAGCCCTTGATGAACTCGAGCCGGCCGCGCGTCCCGCTCTCTGCGTCAGGCGAGACGACGACCCCTTTGGTCAGACGGTCGCCGAGGATGTCGGCCATGGCCCCGGCCATGGCCTCGGCCGCCTTGCCGAACGCGGCCAGGAAGACCCGGTCGTACGCGCCGAGGTCGAACGCCTTTCCTTGGACCGTGACCGCGTCCTTCCCGGAGGGCCCGGCGGCCACCCGGAAGACGTTCTTGATGATCAGCCGGCCGGGATCGACGGATTCGATCGCCGCGCGGGCCACGGCCTCGGCGGCCTCGAACAGGTGCTCTTTACCGCTGATTTTGGTCTCCATGAGATCACTATAACCCAAACCGAAGCCCGGTCCAAACGATTCCGCCCTGACAGATCTTGGCGGCCGGCCCGGTCAAGGCCGAGAGCCGGCCCGGCGGCGGTCCCCTGTCATCCCGGCGGGCGCTCTGCCGACACAAAGAACGCGGAGACGCTGACAGAACCCCGCCGCAAGCCGGGGCGGGGGTGTGATAGAATAGGTGAAAGGCCATGTGTCGTTCCGCCCGAATCCGCGCCGGCTCCGCGGCGGCGCTTCTTCTTCTCCTCATCGCTCATGCTCCCGCTCCACTCGCGTCGGGCGCGCGCTTGGACCGGCCCGGCCCCCGACAGTCCGCGCCCTCCCCTCCCCCGCCGCCGGCCGGCGGGGACAAGAGCGTCGCCGACTTCGAGAAGCGCCTCGACAAGATCAACGGCGAGATCAAGGACCTCCGGTCGCGCATCGAGTCCGAGGCCCGGCGCGAAACGACCGTCCTTTCGACGCTCAAACGCATCAACCTCAGCAAGAGCCTGGTCCGCAAGGAGCTGGCCGCCCAGAACGTCCAGCTCGAGCGGGCCCGGGCCGCGCTCGTCGAGACCCAGGCCGGGATCCGGACGATCCGGGCCGACCTCGACCGGGAGCGCGAATCCATCGACAAGACCCTCATCGCCCTCTACAAATTCGGCCGGCTCGACTTCTTCCAGTTCCTGCTCAAGGCCAGGGACATCGAGACCTACTCGGCCGAGAACAAGCGGCTGACCCTGCTCGCGCGCTATCAGGAGGACCTCATCACCGGGCATCAGCGGTCCCTGGCCGAGCTGCGGGCCGCCCAGGCCGAGCTCGAGAGCCGGGAGAGGGACCTGGCCGAGATGATCCGGGCCGCGAACCTCAAGCGCAAGGAGCTCGACGCCGAGGGCCGCAAGAGCGCCGCCCTGATCAACGAGATCCAGAAGAACCGGAAGACCTATGAGCGGACCCTGGTCGAGCTCAAGGAGAGCGCCGACCTCCTCCAGGCCATGATGAACAAGATCATCAACCAGGAATGGGCCCTGCCTTTCGCCTTCGTGCCCCTCTACGAGAGCAAGGGCCGGCTGCCGTGGCCCGTGGACGGCCGGGTCATCACCCCGTTCGGTTTCGAGCGCCACCCGGACTTCAAGACGGTCGTCGAGAACAAGGGCATCGAGATCGCCCCCGGGAGCCCGGGCGCCGAGGTCCGGGCCGTCCACGCCGGCAAGGTCGTCTACGCCGACTATTTCCAGGGCTACGGGAACCTGCTCATCGTCGACCACGGCATGACCTACTACACCCTCTACGGCCACTGTTCGGAGTTCCTGGCCGCGGTCGGCGACATGGTCGAGCCCGGGCAGGCCGTGGCCCTGGCCGGGGACACCGGGTCCCTCAAGGGGGAGTGCCTGTATTTCGAGATGCGCTTCAAGACGCGGCCCCTCGATCCCTTGCAATGGCTGAAGAGGAGGTGATAGAATGGACCTCCGTTTCATTACCGAAATGCCGAGATACAGACTGGTCCTGTGGATCGCCTTCCTGGCGTCGTTGCTCTTTTTCATCTTCCAGATGAGGAACCTGCCCGGCGGGGCCCAGCGCGGCCCGCAGCCGCAGGGCTTCGAGCTCTACGACTCCCTCGTTCGTCTCATCCGGAACGACTACCTCGAGGAG
This sequence comes from Candidatus Aminicenantota bacterium, assembly GCA_016867635.1. Taxonomy (GTDB): domain Bacteria; phylum Acidobacteriota; class Aminicenantia; order Aminicenantales; family Saccharicenantaceae; genus RBG-16-66-30. The sequence goes on from VGJC01000076.1 coordinate 9,316, forward strand.
CGCGACCCCGTGCGGACGGCCGAAGGGGCTTACCGCGGCCTGGTCAACTCTCTCGACCCCCTCTCCGCCTATCTGGAAAAGGGGCTCGCGGCCCGGTATCTGGCCCGCGATAACGGGGGGCGGGAAACGGGCCTGGTCATCTTCAAGCGCTACGGAACGTTCCCCCAGGTCATGGCGGTCGTCGAAGGCTCCCCGGCCGAAAAGGCGGACCTCAGGCCCGGCGACCTCGTAAGCGCCATCGACGGCCGCGGCACGTTGAGCATGAGCCTGGTCGAGACCGACCTTCTTCTCCGGTCGAAGGCCGGCGGGCCCGTCGAGGTCAAGGTCCTCCGGGGCGGCAACACGCTCGAGATCGCCCTGGACACGGCCGTCCTCTTCCCGAAGCCCTACGCGTTCTCCCGCCAAGCCGGCCGGCCCGCCGTTCTGAGGATCCATTATTTCTCGCCTTCGCTGCTGGCCGGCATAAGGAAGGATGCCGTCCCCATCCTCAAGGGCGGAAAGACGCCTCTCGTCCTCGACCTGCGGGACTGCCGGGAGGGCGACCTCGAACAAGGCCGGGAGCTGGTCAACGTCTTTCTCAAGGCCGCCGTGGTCGGCCGGTACGAGAAGAAGGGCGGCGTCAAACAGGACGTCGAGTGCCCGGACGAGGCCCCGCTCGCGAAAACGCCCCTGGCCGTCTGGGTCAGCCCGGCGACCATGGGGCCGGCCGAGCTCGTCGCCGGCGTTCTCCAGGAGCTCCGGAAGGCCAAGGTCGTCGGCTTCCCGACGCCCGGGCTGGCGGGCCACCGCGATGCTTTCGTCCTCGACGATGAAAGCCTGGTCCTCCTGACCTCGGCTGTCTTTTCGTTGCCCTCGGGCAGGTCGCTGTGGGGCCAGGGGATCAAGCCCGACGTCCCTCTCGCGGCCGAAAGCCGGAGCGAGAAGGCTTACCTCGAAAAGACCCTTCCTCTTTTCCCCGGGCTGTGACGGATGGCCAGGAGACCCGCTCTCAAGCGACCCGAACCGTGGCCGAGCTTTTACTGGATCGCCGCCGCCCTGGTGGCCGCTTCGCTGAGCTGTGCTCTGCTCCTGGACCTCATCAGCGCCCGCAAGGGGGAGCCGTCCTACATTTTCAAGACGCCGGGAAAGGCGGCCGCCGCCGAGCGCGGCGACGAAAAGCCGCTGGCTGATGTCCTCGCGGCGGGCCTGGCCGAGGCCGGTGTCGGGGAAGAGTCCATCCTCATGACGACCGGGCCGAAAGGACAGCCTTATCTCGAGGTCGAGATACCGGCCGGGACGTACGCGGCCGTCGAGACGGCCCTCGAGAGAACGCTCGCGGACGAGGCCGTGCGCGTCCTCGACCGGAAACGGGCCGTCGGGCCTGAACGGACGGAGGTCCTCTGGAGCGTGAGGGGCGCCGGCAGGCAGGAGGGCGGCATCGCCTTCATCCTCCCGGCCGAGCCGGCCGAAACCCCGGCCCTGGCCGCCAAGAAGGCGCCCCCGGGACGGGTGGCCCTCATCGTCGACGACATGGGCAACAGCCTCGAGGCCCTGGACGTCCTCGTCGGGCTGGAACGGCCGGTCACCGTGGCGGTCCTCCCCTTCAGCAACTGGGCCTCGCAGACGGCCCGCATCGCCCACGAGAACGGCCTCGAAGTGCTCCTCCACATGCCTCTCGAATCCCTCAACAACCACGAATACGAAGGGAACGGCGACGGCACCATCCTGTCGACGATGGCGGACGACGAGATCCGGCTTTCTTTCGAAGCCGGCCTCGCGCGCGTCCCCCACGCTCGCGGCGTGAACAACCACACCGGCTCACGCTTCACGGCCGAGCGCGCCCCGATGAGAGCCCTCCTGGCGCCCATCAAGGAGCGCGGCCTGTTCTTCGTGGACAGCCGGACGATCGCCGGTTCCGTGGCCTACGCCGAGGCCCGCAGGATGGGAGTCCCCGCGGCGGAACGCGACGTTTTCCTGGACGCCGACGAGGACCGCGGCCGGATCCGCGGCCGGCTCCTGGAGCTCTTCCAGAAGGCCAAGAAGAACGGGCGGGCCGTCGGCATCTGCCATCCTTTCCCGGAGACGCTCGAGGTCTTGAGGACGAGCTTTCACCTTTTCGAGTCCTACGGGCTGGAGGTCGTCCCCGTCTCCCTCCTCGTCCGCTAAGAAAGAAGGGGTCAAATCTCCACATATTAAATAGTCACCCGATGCTGCG
>VGJC01000077.1 GCA_016867635.1 Candidatus Aminicenantota bacterium
TCCAGCCCGTCTACGCCGCGTTCACCGTCCTTATAATGGCCATGTCCTTCGTGCTGTTCCATCCGGAAGGGCAAGGCATCAGGAAGAAGATCGACGTCCAGTTCCACCGGGGCCTCGGCAAGGTCGAAAAGCTCTACGCTGATGCCGGGACGATCAAAGGAGATCTGGGCGAGCTCACCGGCCAAGTCGTCAAGTCCTTCAGGAGCCTCGATCTCCTCAAGGACAACGAGGATAAACAACTACGTTAACGGAGGTATAGACGTCATGGAAAACAACATCCCTGTCCCTCTGACCCCTCAGAGGCCGCCCAAATCCCCGGGATTCGCCGGATTCCTGGGCATCTTTCCGTTCGGCGTCGGCGCCCTTTACAACGGGCAGCTGACCAAGGCGCTGTTCCATCTGATCATGTTCTCGGGCCTCGTCTATTCGCAACGCTATGGGAACGCGCAGCCCTTCATGGGGCTGTTCTTGGCCGCCTTCATCATCTATCAGTTCTTCGATAACATTCAATCGGCCAAAGCCATCAACCTCGCCGCCGCCGGCCGGAAGACGGACGCGGAGGCCGCCCAGGAATTGCCCGAAGCCGTGTCGTCCGGCTCCGTATTCTGGGGGACCTTCCTCATCGCGCTCGGCATCGTCCTCATCCTGGCCAATTTCGACATCATCCCCTACGATACGTTGCGCAGTCTCTGGCCCGTGGCGGTCATCGCCGTCGGGGTTAAGCTTGTGGCCGACTCTCTGGCCAGGAAAAAGAACGGCAACGGGAACTGAAGGAGGCTTATCATGGCAAAGCAGAAACAACGCGATTCGCTCGTCTGGGGCGTCATCCTCATCGCCCTCGGCTTGATCTTCCTGTTCGAACAGCTTGACATCGCTGTCTGGCGGCACGTGTGGCGCTTCTGGCCGGTCATCCTGATCGTCTGGGGCGCCAACAAGCTCATGCTCGGGCTCAAGGAAAGGAACGAGCGCCAAAAGCCTCAGGCCCCTCCGCAGGACTAGGACCATGAAATTCCGGGAGATCCTTCTTCTCGGGGTCCTGCTGGTCGCCGGACTGGTCGTCTACCAGGTCCAAACCGGGAGCTGGGACATCCGGCTCGATTGGGACGAGGGCCTCTTCGGCCTGAGCCGGGAGTATTCCTATGAGGAAACCCGGGTCTTCGAAGCTCCCGTGCCGGCGGCCCTCGCGGTCGACAACGGCCACGGCTGGGTCGAGGTCCGGGGCGGCGAGCAGGAGCACATCGAACTGACCTTCAAGAAGATCATCCGGCGGCGCAGCGAGGAGGACGCCCGGGAGGTCGCCGGACAGCTCCAATACACCGTCGGGAGAACGGAGGACCGGATGTCTCTCGGCACCAACCGGGAGAAGTTCCGCCGCCGCAGGGATTTCCAGACCGGCTTCGTCCTGACCGTACCCCGGGGGACGAGGATCGAGATCGTCAACGCCCACGGCCCGGTCCACGTGGGATCCGTGGCCGGCCTCACGGTCCGGAACCGGCACGGCAAGCTTGACATCTCGGACGTTCAAGGCCCGTGCGTCCTGGAGACGAGCTATCAGGCCGCCGAGGTGCGGAACATCGGGGGGGACTGCTCGATCATCAGCAAGCACGCCCAGGTCAGGGCCGCGTCGGTCTCGGGCAACCTCCGGGTCGAGACAAGCTATGCCCGGGCGCGGGTGGAGGGGGTCGGCGGGAAGGCCGAGATCCTCGGCCGGCACATGGAGGTCGAGGCCAGCCGCATCCAGGGCCCCGTCTCCGTCGACACGAGCTACCAGAGAGTCTCGCTCACGGACGTCGGCCCGGCCGTGGTCCGGGCCCGCCACGCGTCGGTCGCGGCGGAGACCGTTCGGGGAGATCTGGATGTCGAGACGAGCTATCAGCGGGTCCGGGCGGCGGACGTCCGGGGAAAGCTGGCCGTGGCCGCCAACAACAGCTCGGTCTCGGCGACGGGGATCGGGGGGGAAAGCCTATCGGTCCGCACGTCCTACGCGAACGTCGAGCTGGCCGATTTCTCGGCCGAGGTTTCGGTCATCCTGCGGAACGGCAACGTCGTCCTCAAGCCGCTCGACCTGAGGCACGGGATGGACGTCCGCAACGAGCACGGGATGATCCTGCTCAACTGGCCGGCCGGAGAGGCCGCCCGCCTCGAGGCCCGGACGCGGGGCGGCTCGGTCGACTGGGGTCTCGATGAGAGTCCCGACGTCACGCAGTCCAACGGGACCTCCATCGTCAAGGCCTTCCAGGACCGCGGGGACCGGCCGGCCGTCGTTCTGGAGACGACCTACGCGGATATCCGCATCCAGGAGGCGGGACGGAAGCTCTGAGCCGTTCGCTCAGGCGTGGCGGGCCTTGTTCTGGTAGATCCGCTGGGTGAGGACGCCGTTGATCTTGATGTTGAAGTAGGAGATGAGGTTGGTCACGTCCTTCTTGTACTTGGTGACGTAGCGGACGAAATCCGACCTCTCCTTGAACCTCAGGAGGTTCTCGAACTCGGCCACGGTGTCGTGGAGCTCGATGACGTAGTGGTTGATGGCCCGGTACTGGGCGTTGATGTCGATGAGGTCCTTGCCGCCGAGCTTGGACAGCTCGAGGTGAGGGGGCAGGCTCTGGAGGATCAGAAGGCTCTCGGTGTGGAGCTCGCCGACGGACTCCCCGATCTCCTGGAAGTAGGACCCGAACTCCTGGACCTTCTTCAGCTTGGCCCCGGCCCGCTCGGAAAGCCTCTCGAACTGGGACTTCAGCGAGACGATGGAGTCCTTGACCCCGAAGTACTTGCGGCTGGGGGTGTACAGGTCCAGAAAGTCGCGGCCGATGTAGATCTTGTCCTCGTAGTGGCTGAGAAGCTCCTTGGGCGAGTGGGTGTAGAACTTGATCTCGAAGCGGCGCCCTTCCGAGTCGCGCTCCCGGAGGCGGGCCAGGATGAGGCCGTTGTTCTGCTCGATGAAATAGCTGCTGATGTCGACGAGGACGGAGTGGACGGCCAGGTTCTGGACGATGGATTCCCTGAGGCAGTCGAGCAGCGCCTCGTTCCGGGTGATGAAATCGGTGATGCGCTCGTCGGCCGCCGGATTGAGGACGGAATAGCTCGGCGACAGAAGGTAGAGGACGGGCCCGCTGCCCAACTCCAGATGGAGGTTCTTGAGGACGCTCTGGTAGAGGTCGTCGAGGAGCATTGTCCGCAGGGGCGGAAGGCTGGCGGGATCCAGCTTGGAGAGTTCTTCCACTTCGTTCATGGGTTCGACCTCGCTTCTCACAGGGAGTGTAGCATCGGGCCGGAAGAAAAGTCAACGAGGGCCGGATCGGCGGCCAAGGGTCCAGTCGTCGGCCCCGTATCTCGAGGCCTGGAGGGCGGCGACAGCGGCCCGGTCATCGGGGCCGAGGACGAAAGGAGCAAGGCTCACGCCGAAAAACTCCGCGAATCCCCTCGACAGAGCGGTGACGGCCGAGGCGAAGTCGACGGGCCGGCCGGCGGCCTCGGAGAGAGAGGTCATCCCCTGGCCGGGCTCGGACTCGCCGGGGCGCGAAACGGCCGCAAGAAGGGTCTCGTCCTTCTCGAGGGGGACGGAGCCGTGCTGCAGGAAGGCCGGCCCGGTCCTTTTCTGGGCGCTGCCGACGATCTTCCTGCCACCGATCTCGATCTCGTCGCGGGCGGCGTGGGCGAAGCAGGGCATGGTCCCCCGGGCGTAGGAGGGCGGCGCGGCCTCGGCCATTTGCGCGGCGAGGCCCATCAGCCCGAGGCCGGTCAGCAGGGCGCGGGAGATGAGGCGGTAGGAGTCGCGGACCGTCTCGGTGAACAGAGCGGCGTCGGAGGAGGCCACGGCGTAGGTCACTTCCCGGTGATGGAGGACGAGCTTCCCCCCGGTCATGCGGCGGACGATGTCGACGCCGTTCCTGCGGCAGAAGTCCAGGTCGACGACCTTGTCCGGGTCCTGGGAGTACCCGAGAGAAGCCGTCGGCCGCTCCCATTGATAGAAACGGAGGAACGTCCTCGGCTCCGCCATGGCCAGGCGGAAAAGGTGCTCGTCGATGGCCATGTTCCGGGACCCCGGCAGGGGCTTCGGCTCGACGATCAACGACCAGATAGGGGTCAAATCTCCACTCATTAAGTATTTCCTTTGTCGTCCACGTTTCGCCAAAAGTTAATGAGTGGAGATTTGACCCCTTCTTTATCGAAAAAAGTGGAGCGGGCAATGGGACTCGAACCCACAACACCCGGCTTGGGAAGCCGGTACTCTACCATTGAGCTATGCCCGCCCACAGAGGGCCGAATTCTAGCATATTTCCCCGGCAAATCAAAGCGGCGTTGACAGCCTTCGGGAGCGACCCTATAATCGCAGTGGAACCTTTCAGACCGGCCCCACGGGAGGATGACCCATGACCCAAGCAGAATCCGGAAGAACAACGCGCCTGGGACCGAGCGTCGCCGTCCAGGGCGAGTTCGAGGCCCACGAGGACGTCCTGGTCGAAGGCCGGGTCAAAGGGAAGATCACGATCCCGTCCGGCACCCTGACGGTGGCCCAGGGGGCGCGCGTCGAGGCCGAGGTCCTTGTCCGGACGCTCATTCTCCACGGCGAGCTCGCGGGCAACGTGGCCGCCGCCGAACGCGTCCAGATCTTCGACACCGCCCGGATGGACGGCGACATCGCCACACCCAAGATCACCATCGCGGACGGGGCCCGGTTCAAGGGCGGCATCCGCATGGGGGTCAAACCCTAGTTGGAATTCAAGCTGCACTCCGGGTTCGAGCCCCAGGGGGACCAGGTCCGGGCCATCGACTGCTTGGCCGCGGGTCTCGCGAAAGGCGAGGCCCACCAGGTCCTCAAGGGCGTGACCGGCTCCGGCAAGACCTTCACCGTCGCCAACATCATCGAGCGGGCCGGCCGGCCCGTTCTGGTCGTCTCCCACAACAAGACCCTGGCCGCCCAGCTCTATCAGGAGTTCCGGCGCTTCTTCCCGGCCAACGCCGTCGAATACTTCGTCAGCTATTACGACTACTACCAGCCCGAGGCCTACATCCCCGCCTCCAACGTCTACATCGCCAAGGAAGCGACCATCAACGACGAGATCGACCGCCTCCGGCTCTGCGCCACCAACTCCCTTTTCGCCCGCCGTGACGTCATCGTCGTCGCCTCGGTCTCCTGCATCTACGGCATCGGCGCGCCCGAGACCTACTACTCGATGAGCTTCAGCCTCGCGGCGGGCCAGCCGACGACCCGCAAGGCCCTGCTCGACAGGCTCGTCTCCGTCCAGTACGAGCGCCAGGAAGGCGATTTCAAGCGGGGCGGGTTCCGGGTCCGCGGGGACGTCGTCGAGGTCTTCCCGAGCTACGAGAACTCGGCCATCCGCGTCGAGCTCGAGGACGGCCGGATCAAGGCCCTCTCGGCGGTCGACCCCCTCCTGGGGACCGTCCGCCAAACTCTCGACACGGTCATGGTCCATCCGAGGACGTTCTTCTCGACGCCCGCCGAGACCCTTCGGAAAGCGGCCGCCGGGATCGAAGAGGAGCTGGCCGGGCAGATCGACCATTTCCGCCGCCGCGGCCAGGCCGTCGAGGCCGAACGGATCGAGGAGCGCACCCTCTACGACCTCGACATGCTGCGCGAGTTCGGCCACTGCCCGGGCATCGAGAACTACTCCCGCCACCTCAGCGGCCGCCGGGCCGGCGAGCCCCCGGCCGTGCTGCTCGATTACTTCCCGGAAGATTTCCTGACCATCATCGACGAATCCCACGTCACCGTCCCCCAGATCGGCGGCATGTACTTCGGCGACCGCTCGAGGAAAACGACCCTCGTCGAGCACGGCTTCCGGCTGCCCTCGGCCCTCGACAACCGGCCGCTGAGCTTCGACGAGTTCCAGGCCCGGGTCGGCCAGGTCCTCTACGTCTCGGCGACGCCCGGGCCCTACGAGCTGTCCAAGTCGCCGGGCCGGGTCGTCGAGCAGATCATCCGCCCGACCGGCCTGACCGATCCCGAGCTCGAGGTCCGTCCCGTCAAGGGCCAGGTGGACGACCTGATGGGCGAGATCCGGGCCCGGGCCCGCCGAAACGAGCGCGTCCTCGTCACGACCCTGACCAAGAAGATGGCCGAGGACCTGGCCCGCCACTACCACGAGCTCGGGTTGCGCGTCTGCTACCTCCATTCGGAGGTCGAGACCCTGGACCGGGTCAAGGTCCTCCGGGACCTCCGGAAAGGCGAGTTCGACGCCCTCATCGGCATCAACCTCCTGCGGGAGGGCCTCGACCTGCCGGAGGTCTCCCTGGTCGCCATCCTCGACGCCGACAAGGAGGGCTTCCTGCGCTCGGCGACCGCCCTGATCCAGACCTTCGGGCGGGCCGCCCGGAACATCGCCGGCCGGGCCATCCTCTATGCCGATACCGTGACCGATTCGATGAAGGCGGCCATCGGGGAGACGGACCGGCGCCGGCGGCTCCAGCGGGATTTCAACGCCGCCCACGGCATCACGCCCCAAAGCATCGTCAAGGGCATCGACGGGGTCCTGAGCAGCGTCTACGAGCGGGATTATCTCGATTACACCCGGATCGCCGAAGACAAGGAGATCTATCTTTCGCCGACGAAGCGCAAGAAACGGATGGAGGAGCTCGAGAAGCTCATGAAGGAGGCGGCCCGGGACCTCGAGTTCGAGAAGGCCGCCGCTTACCGCGACGAGCTGACCCGGCTCAAGAAGCGCGAGCTCGAGCTGGACCTTTAAGATGACCGCCGAGAACAGCCTCAAGGCCAGGGCCGCGGAGCTGCCCGCCAAGCCGGGCATCTATTTCTTCAAGAACGCCGCCGGCCGGGTCGTCTACATCGGCAAGGCCCGCTCCCTGCGCGACCGGGTCCGGTCGTATTTCCTGTCCAACCCCGACGCCAAGGTCCGCGGCATCCTCCGCGAGACGGCCTCCATCGATTACCTCCTGACAGGGTCCGAGAAGGAAGCCGCCTTCCTCGAGAACAACTACGTCCAGCGCCACCAGCCGCGCTTCAACCTCCGGCTCAAGGACGACAAGAGCTTCCCCTATATCAAGGTGACGGTCGGAGAGAAGTTCCCCGGGATCTATTCCAGCCGGCGGGTCGACCGGGACGGGGCCCGCTATTTCGGGCCGTTCAGCCCGGCCCGCCGGGCCCGGACGTCGATCCATCTGGTCAACAAGTTCTTCCGCGTCCGGGGATGCGAGACGGCCGTGTTCCGGGGCCGCAAGAGGCCCTGTCTCGAGCACGAGCTCAAGCTTTGCTCGGCGCCCTGCGTCGTCGGTACCACCTCCGAAGAGGACTACCGGAAGGACGTCGACGGCGCCTGCCTGTTCCTCGAGGGCCGGATGCCCGAGCTGGCCAAGACCCTTCGAGAGAGGATGGAAGAGGCCGCCCGGGAGCAGAGGTACGAGGAGGCCGCCCGCTGGCGCGACGTCCTGCGGACGGTCGAGGACATGCGGGACAGACCGAGGACGATCTCCGTGGCTCTCGAGGACCAGGACGTCGTCGGGTTCGCCCGGGAAGAAGGCCGGGCCGCCGTACACCTGTTCTTCATGCGCCGGGGCAAGATCCGGAGCTCGGAGGCGGCCCTCGTCGAGGCCGCCTCCGAGGCCACGGACGCGGAGGTCCTCGGAGGGTTCCTGGCGGATTTCTACGGGCGCCCCGAGCGCCGCGACATCCCGCCGCGACTGCTCCTCCCCTTCCGGCCGGCGAGCGCCGAAGCCCTGGAGGCCGTCCTCGGCGGCCGGAAGAGGCGCCGTTCCCCGCTGATCGTCCCGCGGGGCGGACAGGATCTTAAGCTGGTAGCTCTGGCCGCCCGCAACGCCGAGGCCCACCTCCACAAGACGGCCATGGAGCCGGGGCCTCTCGAAGCCCTTCGCGAGACGATCGGCCTCGAAAGGCCGCCGCGGACGATCGAAGGTTTCGACATCTCGAACACGGGCGGAGAGGAGTCGGTCGGCTCGCTGGTCGTCTTCCAAGACGGCCGGCCCGCCAAGGACGCCTACAGGAAATTCCGGATCAGGAGCGTCGCCGGCCCCAACGATGTCGCCAGCCTGGAGGAGGTCATCGCCCGCCGGTATCGCCGGGCCCTCGCGGAGAAAAAGCCCCTCCCCGACCTGGTCATGATCGACGGGGGCAGGCCTCAGCTGTCGGCCGCCCGCAAGGCCCTCTCCGCCCTAGGTCTCGAAGATCTCCCGCTCGTCTCGATCGCCAAGCGCGAGGAGATCCTCTTCACCGCCGAAGCGCCGCAAGGCATCCGTCTGCCGCGGACGTCGGCGGCCCTCAAGCTGGTCCAAGCCATCCGTGATGAAGCCCACCGCTTCGCGATCTCCTACCACCGGGGCCGGCGCGAAAAACGCAGTTTCGCCTCGGAGCTCGATGGGATCCCCGGCCTCGGGCCCAAGAAAAAGGCCGCCCTACTTGCCCGCTACGATAGCATCGAAGCCGTGCGGAACGCCCCTCAGAGCGGCCTCGAAAAGCTCGTCGGCGCGACCGCCGCGAAGCTGCTCCTCGAACGCCTCGGCTCTCAGCGTTCGATCAAGAGGTCAAGGGGCTAAGGCTCTCGATAAAGCCCGGAACAGCGATATCCACCGGCTGGAGAAAAGCCCGCCGTCATTCCAGCCCAGCCGGACGATGACCGCCCTTGCCGTTGGATTGACATAAAGGAACTGCCCGTCCTTGCCCATGGCGAAGTAATCCCCCTCCTCCTGCGAACCCAGCCACCATTGATAGCCGTAATTCCGCCAGCCAGCCGATCTGTAATTCTCGGGCCATAGGGATTCGGGCACGTGGCCCCGGGCGGTCGAACGCTCGGTCCACTCCGCAGAGAGGACGGGGCTCCCCTCCCAGACCCCTCCATTGAGGTACAGCCGGCCGAACTTGGCCAGATCACGGGCGGTGGTCGCCAGACAGCACCACGTCTTCTCGAGCCCGTCGCCGTCGCGGTCGATCGTCCAAACGGCCCGGCCCTCCATACCTAACGGCTCCCATAGCCGGCGCTGCGCATACTGGGAAACGGTCTCTTCCCTCAGGGCGCGGGCCAAGGCGAGACCCAAGAGGGCGTTGTCGCCGGACTTGTAGCGGAAAACCGCCCCCGGCGCGTCCTGCATCCTGAAGCGCAGGATCTTCCTTTCGATGTCCGGGGTGAAATTTAAGATGACATGTTCCCCGAACGGGTTATCGTTCTCCTGATAGCTCGATCCGGACATCATGGTCAGGAGGTGGTGGATAGTCACGCCGGAGAACCCTCTGCCCACAAGTTCCGGGATATGGTCGGTGATCGGTTGATGGACGCCGCTGAAATAACCGTCTTCGATAGCCAACCCGACCAGAGCGGAAGTGAAGGACTTGGTCACGGAGAAGAGCTGCGAGAGCGAGGACGGAGCGTGTCCGTGGAAATAGCGTTCATAAATGATGGTATCGCCCGAGACGACCAGGAAGGCGACGGTTTTGCTGGACTCGAGAAAATGATCGAGGTCTTGATCGATGCCGAGACCATCGAGGGTCCCCCGCGGGAGATCCATCTCCTTGGCGGCGTGGTCGAAAAAGAACGGAGAGCCGCCCCGGCTCAAATCCCGGCCGGGATAATGGCTGAAGTCATCGATGTCCGTGTCTCCGTATCTCAAGATACGCCGGACGGTCGAGGGGCCGGCGACGGCCGACCACACGATCAGAAGGATCAGAACGGCGGCCGCCGCCACGCCGGCCACGACCGAGAGCTTTTTCCAAATGCGTTTTTTCATGCTCATCTTCTCTCTCTCTGATGTCCCGTGTGCTCAGCCGTCCCGGCGCATGGCCGGCAGGTACATCCGCTCGATATACTCCTTGAGCATGCGGCGCATGGAGAAGGCGGCCAGGCTGGTCCGCATGGCCTCCTTCATGACCTTGATCCAGCCTCTCGGGATGCCGTCCGCGTCCCGGTCGTAATAGAGCGGAACGATCTCCTCCTCGAGCAGGCGGTAGAGGGTCTGGCTGTCCATCTCGTCCTGGGTGTCCCAATTGTCGTACTCGACCTCGCCGAAGGCCCAGCCGTTGGCGACGCGGCCGTCCCGGGCCGGGCGGTAGGATTCCGCCCACCAGCCGTCGAGGACGCTCAGGTTGGGGACCCCGTTCATGGCCGCCTTCATGCCGCTCGTCCCGCTGGCTTCGTTGGGCCGGCGGGGCGTGTTCAGCCAGAGGTCCGCTCCCTGGACCAGAAAATGGGCGATATGCAGGCTGTAGTCCTCCAGGAACGCGATGCGCCCCCCGAAATCGGCCGTCTGGGCGTATTGGTAGACTTTCTGGATGTACTCCTTGCCGTGGCCGTCGGCCGGATGGGCCTTGCCGGTGAAGATGATCTGAACGGGCCGGCTCTCGGACTGAAGGATCCGGTTCAGGCTCCGCTCGTCGTGGAAAACGAGCGTCGCCCGCTTGTAGGTGGCGAAGCGCCGGGCGAACCCGATGGTCAGAGCATCGGGATCGAGGAGGGCCCCCGAAGGCATGATCTGGCTCGATTCCAAGTCGCCGGAGGTCCACCGCTGCCGGACCCGGGCATGGATCTTGGCCATCAGCTTGGCTTTGAGCTCCAGGTGGGCCGACCAGAGGACCTCGTCCGGGATGTCGTCGATGCTTTCCCAAAGGGCCGCGTCGTCGTGACGCTCGAGCCAGTTCTCGCCCAGGTGCCCGGCGAAGACATGTTTGAGAGGCGAGGCGATCCAGCCGGGAGCGTGGACGCCGTTGGTGATGGCTTCGATGGGCACCTTCTCGACAGGCCGGTCGGGCCAGACGGGCTGCCACATCCGTCTCGACACCTCGCCGTGCAACCGGCTGACGCCGTTCGTCCTCCCGGCCAATCGCAGGGCCAGGACGGTCATATTGAAACGGCCCTGGAATTCGCCCAGGGACAGGAACCGCTCCCGGCTGACCCCCATCTCCTGCCAGAAACGGCCGAAATATTCGTCGATCAGGTGGAACGGAAAGGCGTCGTGGCCGGCCGGGACCGGGGTGTGGGTGGTGAAGACGGAGGTCTTTCGCACTTGGTCGACGGCCTGATCGAACGTCAGGCCGCCTTGGATGGCAACCCTCAACCTTTCGAGGAGAAGGAAGGCCGAATGCCCCTCGTTCATGTGCCAGGCGGCCGGTTCGATCCCCAGGGCGCGCAGCGCGCGGACCCCGCCGAGCCCCAGGACCATCTCCTGGCGGACGCGGACCTCCTGGTCCCCTCCGTAGAGCCGGGCCGTCAGGTCCCGGTCCCAGGCGGCGTTCCGGTCGATGTTGGTGTCCATCAGGAAGATCGGCACGCGGCCGGCGTTGACCCGCCAGACCTGAACATAGATCTGAACGCCCTTGAGGGCGACCTCGATCATCAGCCGCTCCCCGTTGCGGTCCAGGACGGGGTGAAGGGGGACATGATCGTATGCCAGAGTGTCGTAGACGGCCTGCTGCCAGCCATCGGGCGGTATCCTTTGGCGGAAATATCCCTGCGGATAGATGAAGCCCACGCCG
>VGJC01000078.1 GCA_016867635.1 Candidatus Aminicenantota bacterium
GAGATCGACGGCCGGATCGAGCCCTCGGCCTGGGAACGGGCGTACGTCATCGAGGACTTCGTCCAGTACGAGCCTCAGGAAGGGGCGGCGCCTTCGGAACGGACGGTGGCCTACGTCGCCCACGACCACAAGCATCTCTATATCGCCGTCCGTTGCTTCGATTCGACACCCGAGGCCATCCGGGCCTGCCTGACCCAGCGCGACATGGTCATGGGGGACGACGAGGTCTCCATTTACCTCGACACGTTCAACGACAAGAAGCGGGCCTTCGTCTTTCAGGTCAACCCGTGCGGCGTCCAGAGCGACGGCATCTACACGGAGCCGACCGGCCGCTCCGGGCGGGGCGGCGGCATGGGCTTCGACCGCATCGACCGCAGCTGGGACACGTATTTCCGGGCGGCCGCCGCCATCGATGGGACGGGCTACTCGGTCGAATTGGCCATCCCCTTCAAGAGCCTGCGGTTCCCCCACACGGAGAGCCAGGAGTGGGGGCTGATGATCATGCGCTCCATCCGGCGGAAGAGCGAGGAGTCCTATTGGCCCGGCCGCTCGAGGAACGTCAACGGGCTTCTCGTCCAAGCGGGACGCATCACGATCGACGGGGAGATCGAGAAGGGGCGGAACCTCGAGGTCATGCCGGTGGTCACGGGGGCCAAGGCGACGGGGGAGAAGCTCGATCCGCAGGCGGGCCTCAATCTCAAGTACGGCCTCACGTCGGACCTGACGGCCGACGCCACGCTCAACCCCGACTTCAGCCAGGTCGAAGCCGACATGCCCCAAGTGGATGTCAACCAACGCTATCCTCTCTACTATCCGGAGAAGCGGCCGTTCTTTCTCGAGGGCAAGGATTTTTTCGAAACGCCTCTGGAGCTTCTGTACACGAGGACCATGCTCGAGCCCCAGTGGGGGTTGAAGTTCTCGGGGAAAGCGGGCCGGACCGCTCTCGGCTTCATGAGCGTCCTGGACGGGAACGCGCCGGACATCAACTTCCCCGGCGCCGAATTTCCCGTCGTCGGGGAGACCCCGCCCCGCGGGCTCGTCAACGTCCTCAGGGTCCGGCGGGACCTTTTTTCGGAATCCTCGATCGGTTTCATCCTGACGGACAAGGAGATGGGCTACGAAGGGGAGGCCCTGACCCGGAACCACAACCGGATCGCCGGCATCGACGGGCTGTTCAAGTTCGCCAAGCTCTACCAGTTCTCCTTCCAGCTCGCGGGCTCACAAAGCCGGGTGGGAGAGAACCGGACGGATTTCGTTCCGGCTCTGGCCCTCAATCTGAGCCGCCAGTCCCGTCACCTCCGGATGTCGGTCGATTGGACGAGCATCCATCCCGACTTCGAGGCCGCCTCCGGGTTCCTGCGCCGCAAAGACGTCAACTCTTTCAACACCCGGATCGGATATTCCTTTCTCCCTCAGAACAAGTATCTCGTCTCCGTGACACCGTCCCTGACCTACCGGCGGGTCCACGACTTCGCCCGGACCTTGACGGACGAAGATAAGGAGTTCTCGCTGATGATCAGCGGCTGGGGCCAGTCCTTTTTCTGGATGAACTACCAGGACTCCTTCGAACGATACAACGGCGTCGGATTCAGGGGCCAGGATTGGCGGTTCAACCTCTCGGCCGAGCCGCTCGCGTGGCTCAGCGGGATGGTCTCCCGGAGCTTCGGGGACGGGATCTATTATTCCGACGCTCCCTACCTCGGCTACAAGTCGAACTGGTCGGCCATGGTCACCCTCAAGCCCCTGTCGAACGTCCGGTTCTTCACGTCCTTCACCAACAACGAGTTCTTCGAGAGCCGCGGCGGCGAGAGGGTCTACACCGTCAACATCATCAGCGAACGGATCAGCTACCAGATCTCGAAACCTCTCTCCCTGAGGCTGATCGCGGACTGGAACGACTATTACCGGAAGCTCTACCTGAGCTTTCTCCTGAGCTTCCAGCTCAACCCGGGGACCGTCTTCTACCTGGGATTGGAGGACACGCGGGAGGGCCCAGGCGCCGCGCCCCTTCAGAGCACCGGCCGCTATTTCTTCATCAAGTTCTCCTACTGGTGGCGGGCCTGAGCTTTTTCTTTGGGTTTCAACGCGTCAACTTGAATTTTCCGGGGCTCCTTGCTATGATGTTGGCAAGGGATCATCTCTCCGGCCATAACGGACGCGTGGAGAATTTTCTATGAACAGAAAGCTCATCCGGCCTAACCTCACCGAGATCAAGGAAAAAATGAGTCACGAAAAGGACCGGGACAAAGAGGCGGTCCGCAAGAGAATGCATCCGCCCACAGACACGTTCGCCGAGTGCTACTATTACCTCAAACAGATGAACAAGAAGACCCCGATGGCCGTCGTCTACACGGACGGAACGGCCGTCGAGGGCTACGTCGAGTGGTACGACCGCAACTGCATCAAGCTCAACCGCGACCACGCCCCGAACCTGCTCATCTACAAGAACAGCATCCGCTGCATCTACAAGGTGGAGGACGTTCCGGACGCCGAGGACACCGGGCCCCGAAAGAAATGACGGTTCCCAGGATCGGGGTGACCCTCGGGGACCCCGGGGGGATCGGCCCCGAGGTCGCTCTCAAAGCCCTTGCCGGAACCGCCATTCTGCCCGCGGCCGCCTATGTCCTTTTCGGGGACCCGGCGGTCATCGGCCAGGCCGGAGAGGAGGCTGGGATAAGGCTCGCGCCCGATCCGTGGAAGCCCCGCGGGCGCCGGGCCGCCGGCCTTTTCCTGGAGCCCATCCCCTCTCCGCCGGGAACGGGCGGCCGGGGCGCGCCGTCGGGACCGAACGGAGCCGCGTCGTTCCTGTTCTTCGAATCGGCCGTGAGCGCGGTCCGGGCCGGTCTCTTGGATGCCGTCGTGACCGCGCCGATCTCCAAGACGGCCTGGAGACTGGCCGGCGTTCCCTGGCGCGGGCACACGGATTATCTGGAACACCGGCATCCGGGCGCCGTGATGTCCTTCTGGTCCGAACGCCTCCGCGTCGCTCTGCTCAGCCATCATGTCCCTTTGAGCGAGGCTGTCGGGAAGGTCCGCAAGACCGCCCTGCTCGAATTCTTCCGGGCCCTTCACCGGGGCCTCCAAAAAGCGCCCGGCGGCCCCTTCGAGATCCTCGTCGCCGGTCTGAACCCGCATGCCGGCGAGGACGGGGCCCTCGGCAGGGAAGAGAAAGAGGAGATCCAGCCGGCCGTGGACGCCGCCTCGAGGGAGGGCATCCCGGTGAGCGGGCCCTATCCTCCCGACACCGTGTTCCTGCGCGCCCGCGGCCGCGAGAAGGCCGTCGTGGCGGCCCTCTATCACGACCAGGGTCTCATCGGGTTCAAGCTCGAAGCCTTCGGATCCGGGGTCAACGTGACCCTCGGTTTGCCCTTCGTGAGGACCTCCCCCGACCACGGGACGGCCTTCGACATCGCGGGGCGCGGCCTGGCCGACCCCCGGAGCATGACGGAAGCCCTCCGGCTGGCCTGGTCTTTCAGCGCAGCCGCTTTTTGATCTCGGCCCGGATCTCGCGGTCCGTGTCCCGTTTCTTGATGGCCTCGCGCTTCTCGTATTGCCTCTTGCCGCGGACCAGGGCCAGCTCGAGCTTAATTTTCCCCCGATCGTTGATCAGGACCTTGGTCGGGACCAGGGTCAACCCCCGTTCCTGGGTCTTTCCCGTCAGGCGCCTGATCTCCCGGCGATGGAGAAGGAGCTTTCGCTCCCGGAGAGGATCGTGGTTGAAGATGTTCGCGGCCTCGTAGGGGCTGATGTGGCACTTGACGAGAAAGACCTCGCCGTCCCGGACTTCGGCGAAGCTCTCCTTCAGGCTGATCCGGCCGTCGCGGACGGACTTGACCTCGCTGCCGACGAGGGCCAGGCCGGCCTCGAAGGTCTCCAGGATGAGGTAGTCGTGGGAGACGGTCTTGTTGACGGCCACGGTCTTCATGGACTGCGATCCTCCTCCTCCTCTGAAGCCGGGGCGACCTGGATAAGGCTGATGTGGCGCTTGGACATCTTGACCACGGTCAGCCGGTATCCGCGGTGATCCAGAGCGTCCTTCTCCCTGGGGAGGCGCCCGAATTCGTAGAGGAAGAAGCCGGCCAAGGTCGTGTAGTCGTTCTTTTCCGGGATCCGCAGGGGGAGACGGGCGTTGACTTCCTTGACGGGCGCCGAACCCATCACGAGATAGCTTCGGCTGCCGAGGCGGCTGATCAGGTCCACGATCTGTCCGTCGTGCTCGTCCCTGATGTCGCCGACCAGCTCCTCGATGATGTCCTCGAGGGTCACGAGACCGTCGACGTTACCGAACTCATCCACGACGAGGGCCATGTGGACGGCCTTCTCCTGCATCTGGAGCAGGACCTTCTCGAGCGAGGCCCGCTCGGGGACGAAGAGCGGCGTGTGCAGCGCCGAGGACATTTTAAACTCTTTATTATCTAACACATAACCTATCAAGTCCTTGGCGTGAAGGAGGCCCTCGATGTTGTCGAGCCGGCCGCGGTAGACCGGGTATCGCGAGAAGCCCGTGGACCGGACGGCCTGCAGGATCTCGCCGGCCGAGGCGCCGACGTCAAAGGCCTTGATCTCCGGCCTGGGGACCATGATCTCCTTGACGGGGCGGGAACCGATGTCGAGGGCCCCGGAGATCATCTTCCGGCGTAGGGCGGAGAGGCCCCGGGCCCCGGCATGGAGGGCGATCTTGATCTCTTCTTCGCCGAGGGAGCGGTGGGGGTCGTCCCGCCGGGCCTTGGAGGAGGGTATGATGACCCCTGTCAGGAGAAGGAACAGCCGGACGAGCGGCGAAAAGAGGACCATGAGGCCCCGGATCGGGTAGGCCGCGAAAAGGGCCGTCCGGAGCGGGTTGTGAGCGGCGAAGGTCTTGGGGTTGATCTCCCCGAAGACCAGGAGGAGCAAGGTCGTGGCCACGGTGGCGTAGAGGACGGCCTGGTTCTTGTCCGCGACCAGCCCGGTGAAGATCGACGTGGCGATGGAGGCCGCCGCCGCGTTGACCAGGGTGTTGCCGACGAGGATGGTTGCCAGGAGATCGTTCGTCCGACCGAGGGCTTTCCGGATGAGCGCGGCCCGCTTGGACCCTTTCTTCGCCTGATATTCCAGGGAATAGGGGTTGACGGCGATGAAGGCCGTCTCGGAGGAAGAAAAAAAGGCGCTGAGGAGGAGGCACACGAAGAAGAGCAAGACTCCAGAGAGGAGCATGGGATCCGTTTCAGGCAGCGACGCGCGACTTGACGGCCTTGAAGCAGCGGGACAGCGTCCCCTCGACCTTCTGTTCGATCCGCGAACAGGGCTCGTCTGAGGCCTCCGAGATCTCGGAGACGATGAGCTCCCGGGCCTTCTCCATCATCTTCTTCTCGCGGAACGACAGGGGCTTGGACAGGCTGAGATAATAGAGGCTCTTGAGGACCAGGGCCATGTCGATGAGGGTCCCGGATTTCATCAGGTTGAGGTGCTCTTTGTAACGCCCTTTCCAGTCCGTCGTGACGTCCACCGCCCCGTTCCTCATGAATTGGAACACTTTCTTGATGGAGCCTTCGGACACGGGCCGGCGGATGCCGATCTCCGTGGCCGTCGAGCTCGAGACCGTGACCAGGGTATCGTTGGCGATGATCCGCAGGTGGAAGACCGTGAAGAGCTCCCCGTTATGGGATTCCTCCCGGATGGCTTCGATGACGCCGAGGCCTTGATTGGGATAAATGACCTTATCCCCGATCTTAAGGGAATTCATGCCCGCTCATTATACCTGAACCGGGGAAAAGAGTCAATCCAGCCGGCCTGCCCCCCCGGGGGGGGGCGAGAAAAAAAGCTTGAATCCGGCTTGAAAATGTGCATAATCATTGCATTATTCGGAGGAAGGGCATGATAACACCGTATCAAGGAGAGAGAAACATGAAGAAATGGATGGTCCTGTCGGTTCTTTTCGTCCTTGGCGTCTCGGCGCTTTCCGCCGGCGTGCTGACGAATACGAACCAAAGCGCCGCGTATATCCGGCTCCTGTCCCGCAACCCGGTGATGGACATCGACGGCGTCTATTTCAATCCGGCGGGGCTGGTCAAGCTCTCGGACGGTTTTCATCTGGCCGTTCACAACCAGACGATCTTCCAGGAGAAGAAGGTCTTCAACACCTTCCCCTTGCTCAACGACCCCACGTACCTCGGGGAGACCAAAGTCCCTGTCTTCCCGAACGTCTATGCCGTCTATAAGAAGGGCCGCCTGGCGTTTTCGTTCGGCTTCGGTCCGAACGCCGGGGGCGGGACTGCCGATTATCCCCGCGGGTTGCCGTCTTTCGAGACCCCGATCTCCCAGCTGCCCGCGCTTGTCTCGGGGTTCGGCATCCCGACGACCGCCTACGACGCCGACATCGCCTTCGAAGGGAGCTCGATCTACCTCGGCTTCCAGGGCAACGTTTCTTATGCCCTCAGCGAGGCCGTGGCCGTGGCCGCCGGCGTGCGGTACATCCAGGCCACGAACACCTACTCGGGATATATCCGGGACATCCGGATCAACCCGGTTTTCGCGGGCAATCCCACCGGCCAGATGATCTCCGCTCCTGATTTCTTCACGGCCATCAAACAGCCGGTCTATGCGGCCATGACCAGCGACAAAGCCGTGGACGCCAAGCAGACCGGATCGGGCTTCACGCCCATCCTGAGCCTGAACCTGACCCCCTCGGAGCGCTTCAACTTCAGCGTCAAGTACGAGTTCAACACGTCGCTCGTGCTCGTTAACGACACGACCGAGGACGATACCGGATTGTTTCCTGACGGCGTAGAATTCCACAACGACATCCCGGCCATCCTCGGAGTGGGGGCGCAGTACGCCTTCACGCCCAAATGGCGGGCCCTGGCCTCCTTCAATTACTTTTTCGACAAGAGCGCCAACTGGGAAGGCGACGAGGAGCTGGTCGACAAGAACACCTACGAGCTCAGCCTGGGCATGGAGTATGACCTCAGCGGGGCGATTACCCTGAGCGCCGGATATCTCCGCACCCAGTTCGGGCTCAGCGAGGACTACCAGTCCGATTTCAGCAACGAGCTGTCGGCCGACACCTTCGGGTTCGGGGCCCGCATCCGGGCGACGGAGCGCCTCAGCATCGACCTCGGCGCCCTCCTGAACTCCTATAAGGACTTCACCAAGACCCTGACGTTGGGACTCGAATACGACGAAACCTACTCGAAGACGACCACAGCCTTTGCCGTCGGCCTGAATTACCGATTCTAGACCGAAGATCGAAGCCTTGTCCGGTCCCCTCGCGCTCGGCGCGTGAGGGGACCGGACTTTTTTTGGCCCGGGCGCGGCCTTGACAGGCGGGAGGGCTTCGGGTAACATACCCCCTTCAAAGGTACAGAACCAGCATGAAGAGAACCTTTCAGCCGAACAACAGAAGACGCAAGAAAACGCACGGTTTCCGAGTCCGCATGGAGACCAAGGGCGGCCAGGAAGTCATCAAAAGCAGAAGGCGCAAGGGCCGAAAGCGCATTTCTGTCGGATGAATGAGCGCCTGGCTCCCCTCGAGAGAATACGGAAGAAAAAGGACTTCGCGAGCCTTTATCGGAACGGCAGCCGCGTCCGGGGCCGTTATTTCACGTTGGTCCACCGCCGTAACGGCCTGGGCTTCTCGAGGCTGGCCGTTGTCGTAAGCCGGAAGATCGGCCCGGCTGTCGTCCGGAACAGGGTCAAACGGCGGTTCCGGGAGCTCTTCAGGCGGAACAAGACGCTGCTGACAGAGCCCGTGGACATCATCGTCGTGGCCCGGCCGGATGTGGCCGGCCTGGATTGGCCCGGGTTCCAGGACGGTTTTTTTTCGGGATTGACATCGATTTTTCGAAAACGGATATGACCGTGAAAGCCGCCGCGCTTTTCCTGATCGGGATCTACCAGGCCGTGGTCTCCCCGCTGCTCGGCACCCGTTGCCGCTTCCACCCGACATGCTCGGCCTACGCCCGCGAGGCCATCGAGCGACACGGCCTGTTCAGAGGGGTGACCATGGGGGCCAGGCGGCTTTTTCGCTGTCATCCTTTTCATGCGGGCGGGATCGACCCCGTGCCCTGAGAGAGAGGCTTTATGGAAAAGAGGCTCATCCTGGCCATTGTCCTGTCTTTCCTCGTCCTTTTGGGATGGAATTACTTTTTCAACAAGCCGGAGCCGGCGCCGGAAGCCGCGGCGGTCACGGGATCGCCGTCGACCGAAAGCGGCGGCGCCGTCCGAAGGGAGCGGGTCCGGGCGCCCGGGACCGAAGCCGGGCCGGCGTCGGCCCAGCCCGAACCCGCCCCGGAGCTGACCCCTGTCGGCGGAGCGGCCGTGCGGGACGTGGTCGTCGAAACGCCCCTTTACAAGGCCGTTTGGACGAACAAGGGCGGAGTTCTCAAGAGCTGGACGCTCAAAAGCCATCGAGGCGCGGATGGCCACGATCTGGAGCTCGTCCCGGCCCTGTCGGCGGAGCTCGACCTGTTCCCCTTCATGGTCGACCTCGAGGACCTAGGCCTGGCCGACCGGCTGAACACCGAGGTCTTCGAAGCCTCGCCGGCCCATCTCAGCCTGGGGGACGGGGACAGCCAGGAGCTCCGGTTCGTCTATTCCGACGGGGCCTCGGTCCGGGTCGACAAGACCTTCCGCTTCACCGGCGGCACGTATGCGGTGGAAATGTCCGTGAAGGTCTGGAGGAACGGGCAGAGCCTCCCGGCGTCCGTCCTCTGGGGGCCGGGCATCGGCAACCCCTCCCCCGCCGAGCTCAAGGACCGCTTCAGCGCCGCCTCAGGCGCGGCCGTCTACACGGGCGGCAAGGTCGCCCGGATGGACGAGAAGAAGTACAAGCCCGAGACGAGCGCCTGGAACTTCGTGGATTGGGCGGCCTACGATGACAATTACTTCGTCGCCCTGTTCCTCCTGCCGCCCCAAAAAGGGCAGGCGATGTTCCTCAAGGAGATGGCCGGCCAGCGGCCCGTCTTCTCCCTCTCGGTGACCCAGCCGCGCCTGGCCTTCATCGGGCCCAAGGAAACAGAGGCCCTCAAGGCCTTCGGCCACGAGGCCAAGAGGGTCATCAACTTCGGCTTTTTCGGGAGCGTCTCGGAGATCCTCCTGGCCGCGGTCCGCTATTTTCACTCTCTCGTTCCCAACTGGGGCCTGGCCATCATCATCCTGACCATCGTCGTCAAGCTCATTTTCTTCCCTCTGACCTACAGCTCGACGAAGTCCATGGCCAGAATGGCCGAGCTCCAGCCGAAGATGAAGGCCATCCGGGCCAAATACAAGAAGGCCAAGTCCGACATCGCCCAGCGCCGCCAGATGAACGAAGAGATGATGAAGCTCTACAAGGATCACAAGGTCAACCCGGCCGGCGGCTGCCTGCCCCTTCTCATTCAGCTTCCCGTGTTCTGGGGGGTCTTCCGGATGCTCGCCGTCTCGGTGGAGTTCCGCCACAGCCCGTTCATCTTCTGGATCCAGGACCTGTCGGTCAAGGACCCCTACTATGTGACCCCCATCCTGATGGGCATCACCCAGTTCATCTCCCAGAAGATGACCCCGACCTCGGCCGACCCCACCCAGGCGAAAATGATGCTGATCATGCCGTTCATCATGACCATCTTTTTCATCACCTTCCCGAGCGGACTGGTCCTCTACTGGCTGACGACCAACGTCCTGCAGATCGCCCAGCAGTCCATCATGAACCGCATGATGGCCCGGCAGAAAAGAGAATCAGATGGAAAACGAAAATAAGCCCCTCGACGAGAGCGGAACGGCCGCCACGGCCGGCGAGCCCCAGGAGTACAAGGGCCGCAACCTGGAGGATGCCGTCAGCCTGGCCGAGCACAGGCTTAAGATCCCCCGCGAGAAGTTCAACTACGAGATCGTCACCGAGAAAACCCGGCTCTTCGGCCTCAAGACCCGGGAGATCGTCATCCGGGCCTGGCCCAAGGATGCCGGCGAAGAGGACGCCGTCGAGCGCTTCCTGACCAAGCTCATGGTCCATTTCCCACTGGAGTTGAGCTACCAGATCAAGAAGCGGCCGGACATGGTCTTCCTCGTTTTCGACGGCCCCGACAAGACCATGCTGCTGCGGAACGACGGGGCCCTCCTCCTGGCCATCCAGCACGTCCTCAACAAGATCTCCCCGGTCAAAGTCCAGGTGGACTGCGAATTCTATCGCCGGCGCAAGGAAAACAAGCTCCGCGAATACGCCCAGAGGGCGGCCCAGCAGGTTTCCGCCACGGGCCGCGAGGAGATCCTCGACCTCATGAACCCCTACGAGCGCCGGATCATCCACATCGTCGCCAATCAGATCCCCGGCATCACCAGCGAGAGCCAGGGGGAAGGGTTCCTGAAGAAGGTCAAGATCTTTCGCGCTCCCCGCTAGCCTGATCTATTCATAAGAATGCCGATTTGTCGCCAAGCTCATGCGATATCCGCAAGCTCTCCAACTTGCCGGCTTTTCATGGGATTCCCGGAAGCTGCTCCCGGAAAGACCGGCATTCTTATGAATAGATCAGGTTAGACGAAGCATTCATTAAATCGCCGTTTTGTCCTGCTTCGCGCCGCGCATCTATAGCCGCCTCGGTTCGGGCCCCTCCGCCTTATGAATAGATCAGGTTTACTAATCCTGGCGTCTCTTCTACAATGGGGAGCCAAAGAGAAGGCCCCAGGATGCTGAACGACACGATCATCGCCGTCTCGACGCCGCAAGGGTATGGCGGGCTGGGCGTTGTCCGCCTCAGCGGCAAGGAGGCCCTGGCGGTCGCCGGCCGGATCTTCAGGCCCCAAGAGAGGGTCGGGCGGGGATTCCCGGCGCGGCGGGCCGTCTTCGGGCATGTCTGCGAAGGGCCCGACGGGCCCCCCTTGGACGAGGCCTTCCTGATCTATTTCAGGCCCCCTCGCTCCTATACGGGGGAGGACGTCGTCGAGCTGAGCTGCCACGGCAGCCCGGCCGTCCTGGGCGAGGTCGTCCGCCTGGGGGTACAAGCCGGGGCCAGGCCGGCACAGCCGGGGGAATTCACGCTCAGGGCTTACGTCAACGGCCGGATCGACATCCTTCAGGCGGAGGCCGTCAACGACTTTATCCGGGCCTCATCCCTGGCCCAAGCGCGCATCTCCTTCCGGCAGCTTTCGGGGAGCCTTTCCAAGCGCATGGCCCGGCTCCGAAGGGGCCTCGTCCGCCTGAGCGCGCAGCTGGAAGCCGCCATCGAATTTCCCGAGGAAGGCCTGCGGGCGGCCCCCGGGGAACGGTCCCGTTCGCTCCAAGCCCTGATCGCCGATGTTCGGAGTCTGGTGGCGGGTTACGACGTGGGCCGGGCCCTCGGCGAAGGCCTGACCGTGGCTATCACCGGACGGACGAACGTCGGCAAATCAACCCTGTTCAACGCTCTTCTCGAGGAGGACCGGGCCATCGTC
>VGJC01000079.1 GCA_016867635.1 Candidatus Aminicenantota bacterium
GGGGTCCGGGACCTGCGCGACGACGTCGCGCGATTGGCCCTCGACAAGGGCCTCGGCCTCCAGGAGATGCGGCCGGTGGCCATGAGCATCGAGGACCTCTACATGAAGATCGTCTCGGGAGGGCTCGGACAATGACAAATATTTGGTCTATCGTCAAAAAGGAGATCCGCTCCTACTTCAGCTCGCCTGTCGCCTACGTGGTTCTCTTTGCGTACGTCTTCATCTTTGGCATCTTCTTTTATACCAATGTCATGTGGTTCAACGCCTTATCCATGCAAGCGGCCCAGAACCCTTATTACCAACAGCAGCTCAATATCAATCTGAGCGTCATTGCCCCTCTTCTCCACAACATGATCATCATTCTCATCCTGGTCGCCCCGCTCCTGACCATGCGGCTGCTGGCCGAAGAAAAGAAGAACGGCACGGAAGAGCTCCTCTATACCTCCCCATTGTCGGTCGGTCAGATCATCATTGGCAAGTACATTGCGGCCTTGTTCATGCTGACCGTCATGCTGGCCCTGACCGCTCTTCTCTCGACCTTTGCCTTCATTTATGGCAAACCCGAGTTCACCCCCTGGCTGACCGGATTCTTGGGCCTTTTCCTTGTGGGGGCGATGTTTATCGCCATTGGCATTTTTTTCTCCTCCCTGACCGACAACCAGATCGTCGCCGCCATTCTGACCTTGATGACTCTCCTTCTGTTTCTCGTACTGAATTGGGCCTCCATGCAGGGACACGGAGCCTGGCAGAGTGTCCTCAACTACCTGACATATTCGCAGCACTTTAACAATCTAGTCCAGGGGATTGTTGAAACCAAGAATCTGGTCTACTTCGCGAGTTTTTCCTTTTTCGGTTTATTCCTGACCCATTCCGTCCTTCAGTCGCGGCGGTGGAGGTGAGCCATGAACGCCGTCAAGAAATATCTCAACACCGTGGCCCTGGCCCTGCTGCTGGCGACCCTGGCCGGCTGGATCGTCTGGCCCCACAAGAAAACGGCCCTGCTCGCCGTCGGCGCCCTCGGCCTCCTGGCCCTGGCCGCCCATGTCGCCCTCAACCTCGACTCGCTCAAGCAAGGCTTCCGGCGCAAGTCGTTCCTCTACTCGGGCAACCTCCTGCTCGTCGTCGTTCTCGTCCTGGCCATCCTGGCTTTGACCAACTACTTCCTTTCGAAGCACAATTACCGGATCGATTTCACCCAGGCCAAGCTCCACAGCCTGTCCGACCAGTCCGTCACCGTCCTCAAGAACCTCAAGACCGATGTCTCCTTCAAGGGGTTCTTCCGCGAGGGGAACTACGGTCGCGGGGCCATGGAACATCTCCTGAAGATCTACGCCTACCACTCCCCGCGGATCACGTTCGAGTTCATCGACCCCGACAAGAACCCGGGGCTCGTCAAGCGCTACGACGTCACCCAGGACGGCACGACCATCCTCGAGGCCGGCGACAAGGAGAGCCGGATCACGTCAACGTCGGAAGAGGACGTCACCAACGCCCTGATCAAGGTCACCCGCGAAAGTAAGAAGGTCATCTACTTCCTGGAAGGCCATGGCCAGGACACCCTCGAGGACAGCGGCGACAACGGCTTTTCGACCGTCAAGGCCGAGCTCGAAAAGCTCGGCTACGAAGTCAAGAAGCAGACTTTGGCCCTGGCCGACGGCTTCCCGTCCGACTGCGCCCTGCTGGTCGTCCCCGGCCCCCGCAAGGACCTGCTGCCGAACGAGGAGGAGACCATCCTCTCCTATCTCGAGGACGGCGGCCGGGTCCTGTTCATGATCGACCCTGAGACAGCCCCGGGAATGACGCCGTTCCTGGCGCGCCTCGGGTTCAAGCTCGAGGACGACATCGTCGTCGACACCGTCTCCCGCCTCCTCGGCGGCGACTACTTCATCCCCGTCGTCAGCCAGTACGAGAGCCACGCGATCACCGACAGGTTCAGCTACGCGACGTTCTATCCCCTGGCCCGGTCCGTCGAGGTCGCCGAAACCAAGCCCGAGGGGGCGACCGTGACCGCCCTGGCCGCGACCAGCCCGAATTCGTGGGCCGAGCGCCAGCTCGACCAGAAGGAGGTCCGCTACGATCCGGGCAAGGACCGCCAGGGGCCGGTCAATCTGGCGGCCGTGGCCGAGGTCAAGGCCAAGCCCGGGCTGCTCACCGGCCGGGCCCCGGAGGGAGGGGGCGCCCCGCCCCCGGAGACGCCCGAAAAAGAGGCCCGCATCGCGGTCATCGGCGACTCCGACTTCGTCAAGAACCGCTATTACTTCATGTCCGGCAACGGCAATTTCTTCCTCAACGTCGCCAACTGGCTGACCGAGGAGGCCGATCTCATCTCGATCCAGCCCCGGACGCAGGTGCCGCGGACCATCCAGCTCTCGCCCTCGCAGGGCCGGCTGCTGTTCCTCGCGAGCGTCGTCATTCTGCCGCTGGCCGTGCTGCTCATCGGTCTTTCGGTCTGGCTCCGGCGGAGGTCTCTGTGAGATCCAGGACAACCCTCATCGTCGCGGCGGTCTTCATCGCCGTTCTGGCCGTGGTCCTGATCTTCGAGGACCGCGGCTTTAAAAAAGAGGAGGCCGCGGAGAAGGCCGCGGCGCTCGTGGACATCCCCTCCGAGGACCTTGTCAAGATGGAGCTCCGGACCGGCGACGCCGCCCTGTTCTTCGAGAAGGACGGCCAGGGGGATTGGCGCCTGACCGCGCCCCTCGAGGCCATGGCCGACGGCTATGAGGTCGGCAACCTGGCCGACAGCTTCTCGAGCCTCCGCATCCAGCGCGTCGTCGAAACGGAAGCCATGGACCTCGCGGCGTATGAGATCCCGACCCGGGAGGTCTCCCTCTGGGCCAAAGGCCGGGAGGAACCCGTCCGCATCCTCGTCGGCATGGAGAACCCCATCGACAACTCCCTGTTCGCCAAGCGCGAGGACGACCCTCGCGTCGTCCTCCTCGCCGGCCATCTGAAATCGACGCTCGAGAAGGAGCTCTTCGATTTCCGGCGCAAGGACATCTTCAGGTTCGAGACCGGCGAGGTCAAGGCGGTCCGGGTCCGGGCCGGCGGCGTCGCCTGGGAGGCCTCTCTCCAGGAAAGCGGCTGGACGCTGAGCTCTCCGGTCAAGGCCCTGGCCTCCAAGAACAAGGTCGAGGGCCTGCTCGATTCCCTCTCCTCCCTCCGGGCCAAGGAGTTCGTTTCGGAGGACAAGAAGGCCGAGGACCTGAGGACGTTCGGCCTGGAAAGACCGGCCTACGAAGCCGCCCTGTCCCTGCCCGCGTCCGGCGAGGACATCGTCTTCTCTTTCCACAAGGATGGAGAGACCTTCTATGCCACGACCTCGCGGTCCAATAAGATCATCGCTTTCGAAGGCACGCTCCTGGCGGACCTCGAGCGCAGGGTCGACGAGATCCGCGAGAAGAAGGTCGCCGATCTCTATTCCTGGGAGGCCTTCAAGGTCTCCGTCCGCAAGGGCGCCTTCAGCCTGACCGCGGTCAAGGAAAAGGCCGGCGACGAGGAAACGTGGGCCCTCGACACGCCGGACAAAGACGCCGCCAACCGCTACAAGGTCGAGGACTTCATCCGCCGGGTCGAGCGCCTCGAAGCCGCCGCGTTCATCGACAACCCCGGCGCCCTGGCCCGTTACGGGCTGGAACCGCCCGAGGCCGAGATCCGCATCTGGACCAGGGACAGCGCCGGGAAGGAAGAGGAAAGGATCTGGTTCCTCGGCCGCGAGGACGCCGCGAAAGATCGGGTCATCATCAAGGTCCCCCGCCTCGAGTACCTGTTCGAGGTCGACGCGGCCTTCCTCCAGGAGTTCCCCAAGGCGGCCGCCGACTGGAAGGCGGAGCCGCCGCAGGAGCCCGACGCCGCCGCCAATATTATGAAATAGCGCCTGCCAAAACGCGGGTGCGATCCTTCTCCGGGTTCGGGGTCAGGAGCAGAGAGATGACGATCGATGTCCCCCTGAAGACCCCCGTAGCGGAGGGGGACCCGTCGGCCTCCGACGGGGGAACCGCCGGGACTGGTTCCCGGGGGGGCCGGGGGACAAAGGGGGATAACGATCGGCATCGGCGTACCAAAGGATCCCCGAAGGCCGGAGAAGAGACCGCTGGAAGCGTCCGAGGTCCTATTCCGCGCGGGTTCGCGACCCGCCTGCTTTCATGGTATCGGGCGCATCGCCGCGACTTGCCTTGGAGGAGGACGCGGGATCCCTATAGGATCTGGGTCTCCGAGGTCATGCTCCAGCAGACGACCGTGCGGGCGGTCATCCCCTATTACGAGAGCTGGCTCGAGCGCTTCCCGGACCTGCGTTCCCTGGCCCGGGCGCCGCTCCGCGACGTCCTGCGGGCCTGGCAGGGCCTGGGCTATTACCAGCGTGCCCGGAACCTGCACCGGGCGGCCGGAGCGATGACCCGCGAACACGCCGGGCTTATCCCGGACGACGCTGCGGCGCTCCGCAAACTCCCCGGGTTCGGGCCCTACACGACGGCCGCCGTCCTGAGCCTCGCCTACGGCCGGCCCCTGCCGCTCATCGACGCCAATGTCCGCAGGGTCCTGATGAGACTCCTGTCCATCGAGGGAGGATCTTCCCCTTCGCTGGACGGGAAATTCGCCGATCTCCTCGGGAAAGTCATTCCAGCCTCCGCTCCCGGGGACTTCAATCAGGCCATCATGGAGCTCGGGGCCCTGGTCTGCCGGAGCGCGAATCCCCAGTGCCTGCTCTGTCCCGTCAGGGAATTCTGCCGGGCGGCCGCCGACGGGACGCAGGAGACCATTCCGAGACCTCGCCGCCTTGAGGTCGCCAAGATCGAGGCCGCGGTCGCCGTCATTGTCAGGGACGGCCGGTTCCTCATACGCAGGAGGCCGGACAAGGGCCTCCTGGCCGGTCTCTGGGAGTTCCCCGGGGGTAAAAGGGAGGACGGCGAGAGTCTCGTCGAAACCCTGCGCCGCGAGGTCCGGGAGGAGGTCGGGGCCGGGATCGAGGGGGTCCGTTTCCTGACCACCGTCGGGCACGCCTACACCCGGTTCCAAGTCACCCTGCACGTCTATTCCTGCCGCTTCCGGCGCGCGCCCGCCTTGCCGCCGAAGGACTTCCGGTGGGTGACCCTGCGCTCCATCCGCCGCTATCCCCTGCCGTCGGGGAGCGTGCGGATCGTCGATTTCCTGGCCGCCAAAAAGAGCGTTTGAAGCTTATTTGATGAGGCCGAGCTCCCGGTGCTTGCCGGCGACGGCCTCCGCGAGCTTGTCGAGGGCCGCGAAATCGGCCGGCCGGGGCATCCCCTTGCATATGACCGGATCGAGGAACTCGACCTTGAGGTTGGACATGGCGGCCTTGGCGACGTCGACCATTTTTCCGGCCCAGCCGTAGGAGCCGACGATCGAGGCGAAGCGGGCCTTGGGCCGCAGGGCGTTGGCCAGGATGATGGAGTTGAGCAGGGCCGGGTGAGGCCCGACATGGACGGTCGGCCCGGCGGCGATGATCGTGGCCGCGTCGACCAGGCTCATGGCCAGCTTGCCGATATCGGCCGAGGCCATATTGAACGGCTCCACGCGGACCCCGCGATCGACCAGGGCCCCTGTCAGGTGCTCGACCATCAGGGCCGTCGAGCCGTGCATGGTCACCCAGGGCAGGACGACGAGATCGTGAGGCCGGTCGTCCGTCCAATCGCGGTAGGCCTGGATGACCGACGACGGGTCCTTGTGGACGGGGCCGTGGCTCGGGGCGATCAGCCGGATATCGAGGTCCTTGATCTTCTCCAGGTTCTGGCGGACGATCTTGCGGAACGGCATCATGATCTCGGCGTAATACCGCTTGGCCTCGGCCATCACGCACTCGACGCCGTCGACGAACAGCTCGGTCGACGCCACGTGGGAACCGAACCAGTCGCAGCTGAAGAGGATCTTGTCCTCCTCGAGGTAGGTCGACATGGTCTCCGGCCAATGGACCCATGGCGTGTAGATGAAGCGGAGCGTCCGGCCGCCCAGGTCGAGCCTTTCGCCGTCGGCGACGGTCCGGATCTTGTCGGCCTCGAGGCCGAGGTGGTCGACGAGCATGGGCTTGGCCGGCTGCGAGCAGAGGAGCTGGGCCTCCGGGTAGCGCTCGAGGACCCAGGGGATGCCCCCGGAATGGTCCTGCTCGGTGTGGTTTGAAACGAGGTAGTCGAGGCGGGGGACGTCTTTCAGCGAGGCCTCGAGAACGCGGAGTGTCGCCGGTTCGACGGCGTCGATGAGGGCCGTCTTGTCCCGGCCGCGGACCAGGTAGGAGTTGTAGCTCGTTCCGTCGGGAAGCGGGATGAGGGCGTCGAACAGGCGCCGGTCGAAATCCTGGGCCCCCACGGCCAGGACCCCGGGGATGATCTCTCTAGGCTTCATGAGGCCGTATCTCCTCTCGATGAAGATAAATTCCTACTTATTTTATAGTATTTCGTCCCCCAAGACAAGCCCGGGCGACGGCCCGATTTGGCGATCCCGCGTTTCCCGGGTAAAATACGGACCGTGGACAAGGCCCTGATCTTCGACATGGACGGCTTGATGATCGACAGCGAGCGGCTCTACTTCGAGGTCGAACGGGCCCTCGCCCGCCGCTACGGGAAGGAGGTCAGGGACGAGACCCTCTGGCGGATGATGGGCCGCACACCCCTCGAGGGGCTGACGATCTATGTCCGCGAGCTGGACCTGCCCCTCTCCCCGGCCGAGGCCGTCGTCATCCGGAACGACCTCATGCGGGAGAAAATGAAGAACGATCTTCTGCCCATGCCCGGGCTTTTCCACATCCTCGATTCCTTCCGCGGCGGGCGAAAGATGGCCGTGTCCACGGGCGCCCCGCGGGAGTTCATGGACATCGCCTTGGACAAGCTGGGCATCCGCGAGAGATTCGATGTCCTCCTGGCCTCGGACGGGATCGCCCGGGGGAAGCCCGATCCGGAGATCTTCCTCAAGACCTGCGAAAAGCTGGGCGTCCCTCCGGACCGGACCGTCGTTCTCGAGGACTCGGAAAACGGGGTCATTGCCGGCAAGCGGGCCGGCTGCGCCGTCGTCGCCGTCCCCAACGACTACACGCGCGGCCAGGATTTCAGCCGCGCCGACTTCATCGCCGCCGACCTTTTCGAAGCGGAAAGGATCATCCGGTCCGGAAGCGGCCGGCCGGTCAACGGACCAAAGCGAGAAAGATCGCGATGACCACGATCGCCGTCAGGGACCCGGAAACGAGGCCCGCGGCCCCGGGTCTTTTCCGGAGGACCCCCGCGGCGGCGGCAAAGGCGCGCAGGGCCATCAGGGCCGCGAGCCCATAGCCGGCGATATAGAGGGTCTGCCAGGGACCGGGCTCGGACAGGATGGCCGCCCATTCCCGCTGGCCCATCCCCAGGGCCATGAAGACGGCCTGAACGGCGGCCGGCAGCCAGGCCACGAAAAGCGGAGCGCTCAGGGCCGGGCCGGCCACCGCCAAAGCTCTTGTGAATCCACCGGAGCGGGTCATCCCGTGGAGGAGCGCGGCCGCGAGGGCCCAGGCCAGGACCGCGCCCGGAAGGACGATGACCATCTGCCAGAAGTAATAATTGTCCGTCCCCAGCCCGCCCATGACGGGCCAGAGGGGAACGGCGCCGGCGGCGCCCAGCCCCAAGGACGTCAGGGCATAGAGGAAACCCGCGAAGAGCACGGCCGCGGCCGCCTTCCGGATCCGGCCCCGGGCCTCGGACAGGCCTTTCAAGGTCCGTCCGGGCGACACCAGGGCCCCGAAGAACGCGGCTATGAAAGTCTTCAAGTCAGGGTCCTTTCAGGCGACAAAAAGCTGCTTGCTCGAGAAATGGGGGTCGGTCGTCAGGTTGATGCCGAACCGCCGCAGGCCCGCGTCGTCCCCGGGCGTCGGGATGTGGGTGATGTGGACCTCGCAACCCTGAAGCTCCCTCATCTTTTCCAGGGCCATGTGGGCCATGGGGTTGGTCGAGGCGTTGATGCTCAGGCAGATGAGGACCTCCGACAGGTCGAGGCTGACCGTGTTGGCCCCGAAGACGTCTTTTTTGAGCGTGCCCACGGACTCGATGATCGACGGGGACAGCAGGTGGATCTTGTCCGGGATCCCGGCCAGGTGCTTGACGGCGTTGAGGACCAGGGCCGACGCGGCGTGCATGAGCGGCGAGTTCTTGCCGGTGACGACCGTGCCGTCGCGCAGCTCCATGGCCGCCCCGACGAAGATCCCCTTGTTCCCTTTCCCGGCCGCCTGGGCCTCGGCGGCCGCCTGCCGGGCCGGGGCGACGACGCGCCGGTCCTCGGGTTCGACGCCGAGCTCTTTCATCAGCAGCTCGGCCCGCTGGACGGTCTCCCTCTCCACGAAGCCCAAGGTGTACTCGCAGAGATAGCGGAAGTAGCGCCGGATGAGCTCCTGCTTGGCCGCGTCTCGCACGACATTGTCGTCCGTGATGCCGAAACCGGCGGCGTTGCAGCCCATGTCGGTCGGCGACCGATAGAAGGACGGACCGCCCGTGATCTTCTCGAGGATCCGCCTCAGGACGGGGAAGACCTCGACGTCGCGGTTGTAGTTGACGACCGCCTGTCCGTAGGCCTCGAGATGGAAGGGGTCGACCAAGTTGAAGTCGCCGATGTCGGCGGTGGCCGCCTCGTAGGCGACATTGACCGGGTGCTTGAGGGGCAGGTTCCAGATCGGGAAGGTCTCGAACTTGGCGTACCCGGAAGCAAGCCCCCGCCGGTGGTCGTGGTAGAGCTGGGAGAGACAGGTGGCCAGCTTGCCGCTGCCCGGCCCGGGACCGGTGACGATGACCAGAGGATGCTCGGTCTCGATGTTCTCGTTGGCCCCGTAGCCCTCGTCGCTGACGATGAGATCGATATCCGTCGGATAGCCCTTGGTGAAGCGATGGGTGAAGACCTGGATGCCCTGGCGCTCGAGCTTGTTCTTGAAGATCCGGACGGCCGGCTGGTTGTCGAAGCGGGTGATGACCACGGCCCGGACGCCGACCTCCCACTCCCGGAGGTCGTCGATGAGCTTCAGGGCGTCGACGTCGTAGGTGA
Organism: Candidatus Aminicenantota bacterium; assembly: GCA_016867635.1. Classification (GTDB taxonomy): domain Bacteria; phylum Acidobacteriota; class Aminicenantia; order Aminicenantales; family Saccharicenantaceae; genus RBG-16-66-30. The sequence continues at coordinate 9,007 of VGJC01000079.1, forward strand.
TGCCGAAGTCGGCCCGGACCTTCTTCCGTTCGATGTCGCCGGCGTAGATGCAGAGGAGGATGTCGGCCCGGCTGCGGAGCTCCCGGAGGAGCTTCATCTTGACGTTCGGGTCGTAGCCGGGCAGGACACGTGCGGCGTGGAAATCGAAGAACAGCTTGCCGCCGAACTCGAGATAGAGCTTCGTCGGGAAGCGGTCCATGCGCTCGAGGATGGCCTCTTTCTGTTTTTGGAGATAGGCGTCGTTGTCGAATCCGGCGGCGTGGTTCATTTCAGGCGGATCCCTTCCAGCGGGGAGGTCACTTCCCGGCGCCCCGAAGCAGCTTGAATTCTTCGAACAGCCCGTAGTCGACGACGTGGTAGGCGGCCCCCGCCGGGGGGCCTCCCTTGGCCCCTTGCTGGAACGAGCCGGGCCAGGCTCTGCCGAGCGGCGGGTCGTTGTGGAAGGGCCCCAGGGTGTTCTTGAGCGTGCCGGTGACGACGACGGCGATCTCGTTCGGGCCGGCGGCGAGGGCCCCGGTGAGGTCCACTTCGTAGGGGGGGAAAGCCGCCGTCCCGACGCGCCTGCCGCCGACAAAGGCCTCGGCCGTGGCCCCCCGCCAGGGGCCGAGCCGGAGGCGATAGGAAGCCCCGGCCTCGGCTTCGGAGACGACGAAGGTCCGGCGATAGCGGACGGAGGAAGCGTAGTGGGGCAGACCTTGGGCGGCCCAGGAGCCGGCGGTCATCGGTGAGGGCGGAAGGACCTCGAACCCGCGGGAGGCGGGCCGCAGGCGGAAGTCGCCGAGCAGGTAGACCGGCTCGAGCTCGGAATGGATGGTGAAGGGCTTGGCGGCGACCGTGAGGGTGTTCCTCCCGGATACGACCAGGGGCCCTATGGGATAGACCGCGAAGGCCCGGTCGAGCCACCACTCTCCGGCCGCAGGCTTGACCTCGCGGCCGTTGACGGACACCCGGAACAGCTCCGGCCGCTCGACGACCGCCCGCAGGTCCGAGAAATCCAAGGCGTCGCCTTTGACGGCCCGGAAGCCGAACACGGCCTCGAAGCCGGACCCGGGCGGGAACGTGTCGAGGTCCAGGATGTTCGTCTTGTACTGGACGGCGCTGTCCCAGGGGTTCCGCTCGAGCCCGTGGAACCGGAACGTCTTCCGCTGGGCGTCATAGAAATAGAGATCTCTTTCCCGCCGGCCTCCGAGGACGAGGTCGCAGTAGTCCAGCGTCAGGACGTTCGGGGAGCCCGCTTCGACGGCCATCTCCCCTTCGGCCGGGACTTCTTCCCAGGCGACGGGCGCGCCGGCCGGCTCCGGCTTTCCCCTGTGGTCCGGGACACAGAGCAGCAGGCTTCCGCCCGGGGGGACGGAGAAGCGGACCTCGATCGTGTCCCCGCGCCGCTCATAAGGGTAAGGCCTGACGCCGCCGGTGAACGGGTCCCAGACCTCGGCCGAACCCCCTTCGAGCGACATCCTGCCGTCGGCCGCCTCGTCGGGGCTGGCGTTGGCCAGGAAGACGAACCGGCCGCCGTCGTATTCCCGGCGGTGATGGAAAAGGCGCCGGTGCGCGGCCGGCTCGCTGAAGACGACCGCGGGCGGCGCGTAGGCCCGGACCTTGTCGAAGCCGCTCCCCGGACCGGAGTCGAGCCAGCGGTCCCCGTAGGAATTCTGGAGGACCCGCAGGTCGTCGGTGAGGATCCCGTTGACGTAATCGGGCGGGGCCGGCCAGGAGATGATCTTGCCCTTGCGCATCAGGAAGTCGCGGAGAAGGACCACCGTCGCGTCGTTCAGGCTCTTGATCCCGGGCGGAAGGATGACCATGTCGTATCCCCGGCCGCCGACGCGCAACTGACCATACCTGGCCGAGCCGAACTCCTGGAGGGTCTTCTCGCTCACGAGGTCGTACTCGATGTGCTCGGCCTCGAGGAGGTGGACGAAGTTCTGGAAATCGGAGGCGATGGTCTCGAAAGTCTCCGAGCGAGCGGCCGGCGAGTAATGCATCCAGGCCGAGGTCGTCGGCTCGATGACCAGGATCCTGTTGACCTGCTCGCCCATGCTCATGACGACCGACAGCCGGGCGAAATAATCGGCCAGGGTGTTGTAGGATCCCCACCAAGGCTCGTGGTCGGAGAACGAAGGCGGGTGGTCGCGCTTGCGGGCCCCCTTGATGGTGGCGTAAGACAGGTGCTGGTTGAGGAAGTTGACGCCCAGGGCATATTGCCAATCGCCGATCCTCTTCTGGTCGAAGAAGGTCAGGTCCCAGCCTCCGGCCCCGTAGGTCTCCGAGAGCGTCCTGCGCCGCCCGAGCTGATTGGCGACGCTGCGGATCTCGCGCACGGCCCGGGCGTTTCCGAACTGGGCGTGGGGACCT
>VGJC01000080.1 GCA_016867635.1 Candidatus Aminicenantota bacterium
GATCACGGAGGAGAACAAGGTCCTCCTGAGCGTGCCGGCGGGCGGCGGCCCTGAACGGGCCGGGCCGGTGTTCTATTCCTTCACCCGCGACATTTCCGCGGGAGGGGTCCGGATCCTGACCGGGGCCAGGCTCCAACCCGGCGGCCGGGTCAGGCTGGAGATCGCTTTATCGGGCTCCCGGAGAACGATCCGCGCGGCCGGGGAGGTCCGCTGGGTCAGGGAGGTCTACGAAAACGAGGTTTTCGAGGCCGGCCTCGCGTTCGTCAACCTCGATCCCGAATCGGAGATCGCCCTGATCGACCACGTCTACGGCCGGACCCGGGGGAAGAAGGCCTCCCGGACGCGCCCGCCTCTCGAACCGGAGACCGGCCCGGAAGGGAAGCCGGCATGAAGTGGTGGACGGAAGCCCGTTTCGGCATGTTCATTCATTGGGGGCTCTACGCTCTCCCGGCCCGGCATGAATGGGTCAGGGAGCGGGAGCGGCTGACCGACGAGGCCTATGCCAAATACTTCGACCATTTCGACCCGGACCTCTACGACCCGCGGACCTGGGCCCGGCTGGCCCGCAGGGCCGGCATGAGATACGTCGTCGTCACGGCCAAGCACCACGACGGATTTTGCCTTTGGGATTCGAAGCTCACGGATTACAAGGCCACCCGGGCCCCTTGCGGGCGGGACCTGCTGAGACCTCTTGTCGAGGCCTTCCGGGCGGAAGGCCTGCGCATCGGCCTCTATTATTCCCTCCTCGACTGGCACCATCCTCATTACACCGTCGACGCCTTCCACCCGATGCGGAACGACCGGGAGTTCCTGGAGAGGTCCAAGAACCGCGACTTCCGGATCTACGTCGATTACCTCTTCGGCCAGGTCCGCGAGCTGCTGACCGGCTTCGGCCCGGTCGACGTCCTCTTTTTCGATTACTCCTTCCCCGGGCCGGGGGGAAAGGGCCGGGAGGACTGGCGTTCCGAAAAGCTGCTCGACCTCGTTCGAGAGCTCCAGCCCGGGATCATCGTCAACGACCGCCTCGACCTGCTCGAGGCGCCCGGGGGGTGGGATTACCGGACTCCCGAGCAGTTCATGCCCCGCGAGGGTCTTCGCGTGGACGGCCGCGACGTGCCCTGGGAGACATGCCAGACCTTTTCCGGCTCATGGGGCTACCACCGGGACGAATCGACCTGGAAGACGGCCCGCCAGCTCATCGTCCTGCTGGTCGAAGCCGTCTCCAAGGGAGGCAACCTCCTGCTCAACATCGGCCCTACGGCCAGAGGGACGATCGACCGCAGGGCCGTGGATCGCCTGGAGCGCATCGCGGCGTGGATGACGTTGAACGGGCGGTCGATCCATGGCTGCACGCGGGCGCCGGAAGGATTCGCGGCCCCTCACAACTGCCTCCTGACCTGGAACCCCGTGACCCGGAGGCTTTATGCCCACGTCCTCGAGTGGCCCCCCGGCGAGCTGCATCTCGACGGTCTTGCGGGACGGGTCGCCTATGCCCAGTTGCTTCACGACGCCTCCGAGATCCCCCTGGTCGAAAAGGGCCGGGAGACCGGGTTCATTCCCGGGCAAAGACCCGGGGCGGACGAGAATTGGCTGACGCTCCGGCTTCCCGTCCTGGAACCGGACGTCGAGCTGCCGACGATCGAGCTGTTCATGAAAGCGGTCCCATGAGAACAATGCCAGCCTCCTTCCGGCTGGTCCCGTTGCTGGCCGCTCTCCTGGCTCTCCCGGCGGCAGTTCCGGCCTCGGCCAAGGATTACTATTTTCCCGAAGTCAGGATCGCGATCTCCGTCGAGCGCGACGGATCGTTCTTCGTGGACGAACACCGGACTTTCGAATTCCAGGGCGACTTTTCCTTCGCTTTCCTCACGCTGCCCCTGCGCGCCGAACGCCGGGGATACAGGACCGAAGTGTCGATATCCGACTTCGAGGTCCGCGACGAGCAGGGCAACGCCCTGAGGACCGAGACGGGCATCGAGTCCGGCCGCTTCAGGGCCAGGTGGTTCTATTCCGCCCGCGACGAACGGCGCACCTTCCATATCCGCTACCGGGTGCACGGCGGCATCACCAGCTACCCCGATGTTTCGGAGCTCTATTGGCAGGCGGTCGGCGACGAATGGGACAAGCCGGCCGGCGACGTGACGGTCACGGTCACCCTGCCCGAACCGGTCGAGAAGCCCGGGGATCTCCTCGTCTGGGGCCACGGTCCCCTGGCCGGCCGTTCGGAGATCGTCGACGGGCGGACGTCCCGCTTCTCGTCCCCACACCTGGCCTCCCGTCAATCCTTCGAGGTCCGGGTCGTCTGGCCGGCGGGTCTGGTCAGCGGCGTTCCCTCCGACCGGAACAGCCTTGAATCCATCAAGAACGAGGAGGCGGGGTTCGTCCGCGAGACCGTCGAGCGGGCCCGCCGGGCCGGCGAAGAGGCCGGGGTCCGCCGGCGGAGGGCGGAGACGAACCGGGCGCGGCTCTTCAAAGCCGCGGGGGCCTGGGGCCTCTGGCAGGTCGCGGGCCCGCTCCTCTGGCTCCTCTTCTTTTTCCGGACCTGGTCCTCGGTCGGCAAGGACCATCGTTTCGAAGGGCTCCCCGAATACGTGCGTGAGCTCCCTTCGGATCTGCCTCCCGCCCTCGTCCAGACGTTGATGAGGGAGGGCCGGACCGTTACCCCGGCGGCCTTCACGGCCACCCTGTTCGATCTGGCCCGGAAGGGCTTCTTGACCCTCGAGGACCGAGGCCTCCGGAAAAGGACGATTTTAGGCTCCAAGGAGAGCGTCGACACGATCGTCACCCTGGTCCGGGCCCCCGGGAAGGGGATGGAAATCCGCGACCTCGAAAAAGACGTCCTGATGTTCCTTTTCGACGAAGTCGCCGGAACCGGCCTTCGCTCCGGCGCCGCCCTGAGTCTCGACGAGCTCCGCGACTTCCTGAAGAAGAAGCCCCGGAAGTTCCAGTCCTGGTATGGGCGCTGGACCAAGGACATCAAGGGCGAAGCGAGATCCCTCGGCTTTCTCGAACCCGAGGGCCTGAGGGCCCGGAACATCTTCGCCGCCGTCACCATCCCCCTCGGGGTCCTGACCTTGAGCCCCGTCCTGCTCATCCTCGCGGCCTTCCTGATCCCGACGCTGAAGAGACGGACCCCGCCATGGGCCAGGGAGAACGCCCTGTGGACAGGCCTCGACCGGTTCCTCGACGATTTCTCCTCCTTCGAGCAAACCCCGCCCGAGGCCTACAAGCTCTGGGAGCACTATCTGGTCTTCGGCATCCTGTTCGGGAACGCCAAGAAGATCCTGAAAGCCCTTCCCGTCATCCTCCAAGACGAGCGGGCCGTGGCCCCGTCATGGTTTTTTGCGGCCGCGGGAGCCGACTCTCTGGCGGGAGGCCGGCTCCAAAGCATGATCGGCAGCCTGGAACGGGCGGCGACCTCCATTCAACAGGCCAGTCTTTCGGCGGCCCATTATTCATCGGGCGGAGGCGGAGGCTTCAGCGGGGGAGGGGGCGGAGGCGGGGGAGGAGGCGGCGGCGGCGCCGGATGAGACGATGAGGGGCAAGCTCTCGAGAGGGGCGGTGAGGGCCGTGTCCGCGGCGGCGCTCGCGGCGGCCTTTCTCCTCCAGGCCGGCTGCGGGTCGCCGCCCGAGGAAGCCCAAGTCAAAGAGACCGTCAAGGAAGCGGCCCGGCGGGCCGAGAAAAGGGAACTGGCCTCGCTCATGGACCTCCTGGACCCCGGCTATCTCGACTTCCGGGGGAGGGACAAAGAATCCACAAAGGCCATGGTCGAGGATTACCTGCGGAGCTTCCGCGGCGTCGTCATCCACGTCCTGGGCGTCAAGGTCGAGATCACGGAGCCGGGCGCCCGGGCGGCGGTCACGGCCGACATGGTGTTCTCTTCCGGGGCGGCCGAGGCCTTCCGGAAGCTGGCCCGCTTCACGGGCGATTATTTCCGTTTCGACCTGGAGCTCGAAAAACACGAGGGGGACGGCTGGAAGATCGCTTTCGCCGAGTGGTGGTCCGTCTCCCTGTCCGACCTTTTTCCGGAGTCCGTGAACATCCTGAGGGAACTTTTCCCCGGGCTGTAGCGTAGAGGTCATCGAAGACAACGGGAGGAAGAGAATGGAAGAAGAAAAAAAACAGGAAAGGTCGCGGACCGAGGAGTTCCGCCTGACCGGCGGCGAGATCCTCAACAAGGTCAAGGAAGTCATCCATCAGGGCAACGCGCGCCGCATCATCCTCAAGGACGAACAGGGCAAGACCTTCCTGGAGATCCCCTTGACGGTGGGGGTCGTGGGCGCGATCGTCGCCCCCATCCTGGCCGCCGTCGGGGCCATCGCCGCCCTGGCCTCCAATCTGACGATCATCGTCGTCAAGACCGACGATTAGGCCGGCCCCGGCCGCAGGGCCGCCTTTTCCTCCGCCCTCCTCTGTGCTATAAGATGGGCCGCGGACAAAGTGCCGGAGGAGGAGACATGGCCCATTCCAGACAACGGCGGTTATTCCTAGGGATGGCGATGCTGGCCTTCTTGGCCATCGGACCGGCCAGGGCCGCGCAGTCCGCTCCGGAGCGAGCCGCGCTCGACCTCATGCCGGTGCCCGAGAGCGTGAACCTCCGCGATGGGCGGTTCCGGGTGGATGATAGCCTGTCGGTCGGCGGACAGGCTGCTCCCGGGGACCGGGCCTTCGGGGCCGCCGCCCGTTTCATGTCCCGCGTGGCCGCCCGGACGGGGATCTTCCTCAAGCAGGACTTCCTGGCCGCGCGGGGATCGGCCGCCGACGGCGCCGTTCGATACGAATTCACCAGGCCGGGAAAACTCGAGCCGCTCGAGGACGAATCATACTCGCTGATCGTCAACCCCGGAAAGGTCGTCCTGTCGGCGCCCACCGACATCGGCGTCCTCCGCGGCTTCGAAACCCTTCTTCAGCTGCTCAGCTCGGACCAGGCGGGGTATTACATCCCCTGCGTCGAGATCATCGACCGGCCCCGTTTCACCTGGCGGGGCCTGCTCATCGATTCCGGGCGTCACTTCCAGCCCGTCGAGGCCATCAAGAGGAACTTGGACGGCATGGCCGCCCTGAAGATGAACGTCCTCCATTGGCATCTCACCGAGGACCAGGGGTTCCGCGTGGAGTCCAAAGTCTTCCCCCGCCTCCACGAGCTCGGCTCGGACGGCCTGTATTACACGCAGGCCCAGATCCGTGAGATCATCGAATATGCCGCCGACCGCGGCATCCGGGTCATGCCGGAGTTCGACGTCCCCGGCCATTCGACGAGCTGGTTCGTCGCCTACCCCGAGTTCGCCAGCGCGCCCGGCCCCTACGCCATCGAGCGCCGGTTCGGCGTCGCCGAACCGGCCTTCAATCCCGCCGACGAGCGCGTCTACCCGTTCTTCGACAAGTTCTTCGGCGAGATGGCCGCGCTCTTCCCCGACCCCTATCTCCACATCGGGGGCGACGAAGTCGAGGGCCGCCACTGGGACGCCAATCCCGCGATCCAGGCCTTTAAGAAGAAGCGCGGCCTGGCCGACAACCACGCCCTGCAGGCCTATTTCAACACCCGCCTTCTGAAGATCCTGACCCGCCACGGCAAGAAGATGGTCGGCTGGGACGAGATCTTCCAGCCCGGGCTGCCGACCGACATCGTCATCCAGTCCTGGCGCGGCACGGAAGCCCTCGTGGAGTCCGCCCGGAAGGGCTACCAGGGGATCCTATCGAACGGATACTACATCGATCTCTGTCAGCCGGCCGAGACCCACTATCTCAACGATCCCATTCCCTCGGGCTCGACCCTGGACGAGGCCCAGAGAAAACTCGTCCTCGGCGGCGAGGCGACCATGTGGTCCGAACTCGTGACCCCCGAGACGATCGACTCCAGGATCTGGCCGCGGACGGCGGCCATCGCCGAGCGCCTCTGGTCCCGGCCGTCGGTGAGGGACGTCGGCGACATGTACCGTCGTCTGGCCGTCGTCAGCCTTCGGCTCGAGGAGCTCGGGTTGACCCACCTCAAGAACCAGGGCATGATGCTCAGGCGCCTGGCCGCGGGCCCCGATATCGGGCCGCTCGAGGTCCTGGCCCAGGCCGTCGAACCCTTGAAGAACTACCAGCGCCACAGTCAAGGCGTCACGTATACGTCCCTTTCCCCTCTGACCCGGTTCGTGGACGCCTGCGCCCCCGAATCCATGGCGGCCCGGGATTTCCGGATCAAGGTCGAAAGCTTCATCAGCTCCGGGGACCGCGAGTCGGCCCAGGAGCTGAGGAAGACGCTGACCGCCTGGAAGAACAACCACACACTCCTCCTGCCCCTCATCGCGCGCTCCCCGGCCCTCAAGGAGATCGAACCCCTCTCCCTGACCCTGGCCGAAGCCGCGGAAACGGGCTTGACAGCCCTGGCGCATATCGAGAAGGGGGAGAAACCGTCCCCGGATTGGGCGGAAGGCGGCCGCGGGAAGTTGAACGAAGCCGCCAAGCCCATGGCCCACGCCGAGCTGGCCGTCGTCCGGGCCGTGGGCAGGCTGCTTGAGGCCTGCGCGGGTCCGGCCGGCCGCGGACCCGTGCGTGATATAATGTAGCGATGAAACCGCCGAGACCGGCCGTGTTCCTCATGGCCTTCGTCGCGACTCTGGCGGGGTTTTTCGTCCCGGGGACCGCGGGGGAGGCGCGGGAGATCGTCATCACCGACGATCTCGGGCGTGTGGTTGCCTTTCCCGCCAAGGTCGAGCGCGTCATTTCTCTCGAGCCCGAGATCACCCGGATTATCGTGGCCCTCGGGGCGGGGGAGCGCCTGGTGGGGATCGATTTCTTCCTTCGTCACCACGACCACCTTTTCTCCGTCCTCTTCCCCCGTTCGAAAAGCCTGCCGGTGGTCTCCAACCAGGGCCAGGAGCTCAATTACGAGCTGGCCCTCCGGCTCCGCCCCGATGTCATCTTCTCGTCCCCCTCGGAGTTCCGGATGACCGAATCCATCGAGCGCAAGATGAGGCGCCCCGTGGCCGCGTTGGCCTCGATGGGCAAGTTCGACGTTCTGCTCCGCGAGATCGAGCTGCTCGGACGCATCTTCGGGCGGGAGGAGCGGGCCGCTGAGCTCGACGCCTTCTTTCGGGGCCGGATGGAGGCTTTGCGCGCCGCGGCTCCGGATGCCGGCGGCCGCGGGAAACCGTCGGTCTACCTGTCCTTCTGGGGCAGTCTCATCCGGACCCCGGTCGCCTACGAGCCCGTCGACGCGGCCGGAGGCCGTAATCTGGCGGCGGGACTCCTGCCGTCCCAGCTGGGGGCCGCCGGCACGACCGTCCCCGTCGAGCAGATCCTTATCTGGGATCCCGACGTCATCCTTGTCCAGGGCAATTATCCCCCCGGCGAAAGATCGGTCACCGTCGAGGGCATCCTCGGCGACCCCCGATTCTCATCCCTGCGGGCGGTGCGCGACAAGCGGGTCCATTACACGTTCGGCTTCTGGTACTGGTGGGACCCGGCCCTGGTCCTCGTCGAGACCCTCTACCTGGCCCGGCTGTTCGACCCCGGCCGCTTTCCGGATTTCGACCTGGCCGAGGAAGGCGACCGGATCTTCAAGACCTTCTACGGAACGGAAGGGGCGTTCAGCGCCCTCTGCCGCACCCTGAAATGCCATGAGTGGATCGCGAACTAGAAGGACAACATCCCTGCTGTTCATCCTGGCGGCCGTCCTGCCGATCGTCCTTCTGGCCGTCTCTCTCAACATGGGGGCCTATCCGGTCCCCTTGAAGGCCGTCTGGACGACGGTCCATGATGCCCTCGTTCCCGGCCGGCCCGCGGCCGAAGCATCCCCGTACGCCGACATCCTCTTTCGCATCCGGCTGCCTCGCCTCCTCCTGGCCCTGTTTGCCGGGGCCGCCCTGGCCGTTTCCGGAGCGTCCCTTCAGGCCATCTTCAAGAACCCCCTGGTCTTCGAGTTCAGCCTGGGCATCTCTTACGGGGCCGCCTTCGGGGCGGCCCTGTCCCTGGTCTTTCTCGGCAGGGGGATGCCGGCCCAGGTCTCGGCCTTCTTTTTCGCCATCCTCGCGGTCCTTCTCGTCTTGTTGATCGCCGGAAGATCGTCCTCCCAGATCATCTCCGTCCTTCTCAGCGGGATCATCGTCTCGGCCCTTTTCCAGGCGCTGCTGTCCCTGGTCGAGTTCTTCGCCAACCCGTATGCCCTTCAAGCCCTCATTTTCTGGCTCATGGGGAGTCTGGCCCACGCCACATGGAGCGACCTCTCCCTGACCCTGCCGGTCATCGGCCTCGGCGTCGTCATCCTCATCCTTCTCCGGTGGCGGATGAACGTCCTGTCTCTGGGGGAGGATGAGGCCCGGTCCGTCGGGGTCAACGTCCGGCAGGAGAAGATCCTCATCATCGTCGTGGCCACACTGACAACGGCGGCCGCGACCTCGGTGACCGGGGTCATCAACTGGATCGGCCTGATCGTGCCCCATCTCGTCCGGATGATGGTCGGTGCGGACAACAGAAAGGTCATCCCTCTTTCGGCGTCCTTCGGGGCCTGCCTCCTGCTCGTGGCTGACGACATCGCCCGCACGGCGGCCTCCTTCGAGATCCCCATCGGCATCTTGACGAGCGTGGTCGGCATCCCCTTCTTTATCATCCTCCTCAAGAGATCCGGGAAGGTCTGGCTGTGAAGGTCCAGGTCCGGGCCCTGACCTTCTCCTACGGGCTCTTCACCCTTCGTGTCCCCGAGCAGGACTTCGGGGAGGCCGGGATCACCGCCATCGTCGGTCCCAACGGCGCCGGCAAGTCCACGTTCCTCAAATGCGCCGCTTCCGTCCTTCCGGTTTCCCGCGGCGCCGTCCTCGTCGGCGGCCGGGACATGGCCGGCCTGTCCGCCCGGGCCCGGGCCCGGTTGGCCGGATATGTCCCTCAGGAGCCGTCCTTCACCTTCAATTATCAGGTCCTGGATTTCGTTCTGACCGGGCGGGCGGCGTTCATCCCGGCTTTTTCCTCCCCCTCCCGCCGCGACATCGAGATCGCCGAAGAATCCCTGTGCTTCGTGGGCCTGGAGGGTTTTTCCCGCCGGTTGTTCCTCGAGCTCAGCTCCGGCGAGAGGCGCCTCGTTCTCATCGCCCGGACGCTCGCTCAGCAGCCGGCCGTCCTGCTCCTGGACGAGCCGACGACATTCCTGGACCCCCGCCACGAAGTCGGGATGATGGAACTCCTGCGCCGCCTGGCCCGCGAGAAGCAAAAGACGGTCATCGTCACCCTCCACGATCTCGACATGGCCGTCAAATACGCGGACGATATGGTCTTCATGAAGGGCGGCGCGGTCATCGCCTCCGGGCCGCCGAGGGACGTGCTGAGCGAACCCCTTCTCAAGGCGGTATACGATATCGACATGGGGATCGTCCGCACCAACGGCCGCCTGGTCATCGTCCGTTGAGGACGGGAGCCCTGGAAACTCCTTTCCCTATCGGGTATAATCGCTTCTTTTGCGGAGCCCCCTGAGAGCACGAACCGTGAGCACGCCCGATATCAACGACCAGCCGGCCGGCGAGCCCCGCAAACTTGCCGGCGCGGGTCTCCGAAGGCTGCGCCTCCGCTCCGTCGCCGCGGCCGCGGCCGCGATCGCCTTCGGCAGCCTTTATTTTTTCGTCCGCCAGCAGTTGAAGGACGGGGTCTGGGGTTTCGACCTCTACCTTTTCAACAAATCCCTGGCCACGGCCTCGCTGTTCCTCGTCACCCTGTCGATGATCCTGACCGGGATCGGCTATTTTTCCCGGCGGCCCGGCCGGGCCTTGGCATTCCGCAAACACTACGGGCTGGCCGGATTCTGGGTCGGAGCGGCCCACGGTCTCGTTTCTCATCTCTTGCTGCCAAGCCGGTTCCCGCTCCCGGCCTGGACTTTCGAACATCCCGTGGCCTCGGCTACGGGGCTGGCCGCCCTCGTTCTCTTCGGAGCGATGGCCGCGTCCTCCAGCGCCGGCGTCAAGGGACGGCTGGGCGGGGAGCTGTGGAGAAAAGGACTTCGCTACGTGGGCTATGCGGCTCTCGTCGTCGCATGCGTCCACGCGGGGATCCTCAAGTGGGCCAGCTGGGTCAACTACTTCGGGAGCTTCGGCTCCGTCCTGCCCTCGCTCAGTCTCCCTGTCGTCCTTTTCGCCGTCGCGGCGGTCATCCTCCGCGTCTTCGTCTGGAGATCCGCGAAGGGACGGTGACGCGGCCGAGCGGGGCCTCCCGCCGGCAGGGTGCTATTTCAGCTTTTCCTGTCCTTTGAACTCCCGGTAAGGGCTGAGGTAGGACAGGGTCTCCCGGTCGGCTTCCGTCGTCTCCCGGCGGACCATCCGGGCCAGGAGCTCGGCGAGGCCCGGGCCGAGCATGAAGCCCTGGCCGCACATGCCGACGGCCTGGAGAAAGCCCTCGACCTCGCCCGACCAGCCGACGATCGGGAAGCCGTCGGGTGTCATCGGGTAGAGGCCGCGCCATGTCCGTCGGACGCGAAGGTTCCTGAGACGCGGGATGAGCTCGACCATCCTCCGCGCGACCATGGGCAGGAAGGAGCTCGTCTCCCGGGTGTCGAAGCCCCAGAGCGGGGGGCTCGGCGTGATGCAGAAGATGATCTGGCCCGTGTCGTGCTGGTAGAAGTAATAGTTCGCCGACCCGGCCACCGGGCGGATGTCAACGACCATGGGCTCGAGGAAGCGGGCCACGGCCTCGGTGACGGCGGCCTCGTGCGAGTCCGGCCTCACCGGGAGGTCCATGCCGGCCAGCCGGGCCGTCTCCGCCCCCCACGGCCCGGAGGCGTTGATGACGACATCGGAGGCGTAGGCGCCGCGGTCGGTGCGCACGCCTTTGACCCGGCCGCCCTCGATCACAAGGCCCGTGACTTTTTCGTTGAACCGGAATTCGGCCCCCAGGCCCTTGGCCCGCTTGCGGAACGCGTGGGCCGCGAGCAGGGGAGAGGCGCTCCCGTCGTCCGGCGAGTAGGTCCCGCCGATGAGGCCCGTGGGATTGAGGTCCGGGATGACCTCGGCGAGCTCGCGCCCGTCGAGCCATCGGATGTTGAGCCCGTAGGACTGTTGGACGAGAAGGAGGTCCTTGAGCGTCCTCTCCTCCTCGGGCCTGTAGGCGACGAAGCTGTAGCCGCCCTTCCGCCACTCGAGCTTGTCGCCGAACCGCTCCTCCCAGGTCGAGAAGATCTCGAGGCTGCGGAGGCAAAGCCGGATCTTGGCGGGATCCGAGTGGGTGGCCCTGAGCCCCCCGATGGCGCTCTTGTTCGCGCCCTGGCCGACGCTCGGGAGACTGTCCAGGACGAGGGTCCTCAGGCCGGCTTCGGCCAGGGAGACAGCCGCC
>VGJC01000081.1 GCA_016867635.1 Candidatus Aminicenantota bacterium
CGGACGACGACATGCGGCTGGCCCGGCGAGCCCAGCCCGATGCCCAGGAACCCGATGAGGGCCCCGAAACTGAGGGCCAGGGGGTTGACCTGGGCCGGGCTCAGGGCCTCCAGGGTCCTCAGGAGAGCCGGCAACCCGCCCATCTTGACCAAGCCGAAGAGCGGGAAGACGACCAGCCCGACGATCATGATCATGGCCCGGACGACGTCGTTGTAGACGACGGCCAGGTAGCCGCCGAGCATCATGTAAACGAGGACCAGAGCCGAGGCGATGAGCAGGGAAACGGCCAGGGGCAGCTTGAGGGCGACGGACAGGGAATTAGCCCCGGCGTTGAACTGAGCGGCGACGTAGGCCACCAGAAAGATGCCCATGATGACGGCCCCGACCGAACGGATGACTTGCTGCCTGTCATCGAGGTGGGATTCGAAGAAGTCGAGCAGGGTCATCGAATCGTACTTTTCGGACAGCCGCCGGAGCCGCCCGCCGATGGCCACGAACTGGACCATCTCGGCCGTGATGTAGCCGACCACGGACCAGACCGCCGAAACGCCCATCGTGTAGGCCATGCCGCTGACCCCGAGGACGAGCCACGAGGACCGGCCCGAGGCCACGGCGGAGAGGGCGATGGAGAACCGGCTCAGCCGGCGCCCGCCGAGGAAGAAGTCCGACTGGCAGCGGGTCTTTTTCCTGACGAGAAGGCCGATGAGGACCGGCAGGAACAGGGTGAATACGAAGACGGCCAGAGCGGCCGGGTTGGTGAGCTTCTGGTAGACGTCCACGGCCTACTCCCCCCGCCCGGGTCTGCGGGCCAGGCGGAAGACGACGAGCGACAGGCCGACGATCGCGAGCGGCAGGGCGATCAGGGCCAGATAAGCGCCGGTCATGGGCGCACCTCCGGGCTAACGGGCTTCGGAAGGCCCCATTTTATCGTCAACGGCCCGAGTTGACAACCCGCCGCGCCAAAAAAGAAAGGGCGCTCCCGCGCGGCGGGAGCGCCCCTGGATAGACCGGGAGAGAGATCTAGAACGCGATGCCGATGGTCGCGCCCCAGACGCCGTTCTTGATGTCGACCGGCTCGTCGCCTTCGGCGATGTCGATGACCTTCTGCAGGCCCATGCTGTACCGCACGTCGAGCATGAAGTGCTTGCCGATGTTCAGCCCGGCCCCGAAGATGGCTCCGTAATCGTTGTTCTTGAGGAGCTTCTCCTCGAGCGGGATGTCCTCGCCGTTGATGGTCAGCTTCTCGCGGAGCTTGAAGCCCACCGAAGGACCGGCGAACACGAAGGGCTGGATGCCCGGGGTCGGGATGCGCAGCTTGAGGAGCAGGGGGATCTCGATGTAGTCCCCGTAGAGCTTCTCGGTATAGGTGTCCTCGAGTTCGACGTACTGGAAGGTCGCGCCCTTCATCGTGTACAGGACCTCGGTCTGGATGGTCACGACGCTGCCGAAATTCAAGGCCAGGAAGACGCCGCCCATGAAGCCGACCTTGGTCTTCAAGGTCCCTTCGATGTCCTGGGCGTCGGCACCGTTCAAGTTGGCGATGTTGCCGCCGCCCTTGATGCCGAACTGGACGTCGGCGGCCGCCGGGCCCGGCAGGAGCACGAGGCCGGCGAAGGCCGCGACGACAAGAGCCGTCATCAGTTTTTTCATGATACCTCCTTGTATCGTTGGGTATTAATGTCGATATCGTTCCGACACGACCACTCTAGGAAAAGACCCGCCCGCCCGGAATCCCCTCCAGCGGGGATTGACAGGGGGAATATGGCCTCACCCGGAGGGGTGACCCCCCCGAGAGCCCGGCCCTTGATTGGGGCCGGCCCTTCTGTCATCATGGGGCGGCTCGAAGGAGGTACGGGAGGGACCGCGGCCATGTTCGGAAAAAGGCTCAATCTCAGGCGCCTCAAGGAGATGGTCGGCCGCGAGGTCGGGCTCTCGGATTGGTTCGTCGTCTCCCAGGAGCGGATCGACGCCTTCGCCGCCTGCACGGAGGACAGGCAGTGGATCCACATCGACCCGGAGCGGGCGGCCCGCAGCCCTCTGGGGGGGACGGTCGCCCACGGGTCCCTCCTGCTTTCGCTTCTTCCCTATTTCAATTTCAAGAACGAGGTCTTCTCCGGGCGCGTCCGGATGGCCGTCCATTACGGTCTCGATCGCGTCCGTTTCCCCCATCCGGTCCGGGCCGGTTCCAGGGTGCGCAACAGGGCCGTCCTGAAGTCCGTGGTGAAACGGGGCTTCCGCAAGGTCCTGGTCACGGTCGAGAACACCCTGGAGGTCGAGGGAGCGGGCAAGCCGGCCATGGTGGCCGAGGTCCTGGCCCTTATCGTCCTCTAGCCTGATCTATTCATAAGGAAAGACCGGCATTCTCATGAATAGATCAGGCTAGGGACGAGGCGCCCGCTCAGAGCCCGATCAGCTTGAACCCGGCTTTTTCCTTCAGGGCGGCGACGTGGTCCTGGACGAAGGTGTTCTCGCCCGACTCCCTGAGCTGGGCCTCGAGCTCGGCCCGGACCTCTTCGATGGGCCGGGTCTCTTTTTTGCGGTCCACGACCTGGATGATGTGATACCCGTAGGTCGTCTCGACGATGTCGCTGATCTCCCCGACGGGAACAGAGAAAGACGCGTCCTCGAAGGGCTTGACCATCTGGCCGCGGCCGAAATCCTCATAGAGCCCGCCGTTGTCCCGGGAACCGGGGTCCTCGGAGAACTCCTTGGCCAGGGCCGCGAAATCCTCGCCCGCTTTGGCCCGATTCAGGATGCCCTCCATTTTCGTGCGGAGGCCGGCTTTCTCCTGGTCGTTCTTGCCCTGGGTCAGGAGGAGGATGTGGCGGACCGAGGCGGTCCGGTCGCCTTCGTAGGCCTTTTGGATCTGCTCGTCCGTGACCTGGCTCTCACGGCTCATCAGGCCGGACAGGTATTTTTCGATGATCAGGCTGTCCCGGATGCTCGTCTTGACATGGTCGATCGGGACGCCGGCCTGGCCGAGGGCCTCGAGATAGGCCTCTTCGGAACCGGCCCGGCCGTACTCGGCCTGGAGGGCCTTGTCGAGCTCCTCATCGGGGACGGCTGTCTTGGCCTTGGCCGCCGCGGCCAGCAGGAGCTTTCGCTCTCCGATCTGGACCGCGCCCCGTTCGAGGATCTCCTTCAGCTTGCCGGCGTCGAAATCCTTGAGCTGGTCGGCCCGGGCGCCGAGGTTGTTCCGAATGGTCAGGATGACCTCGCCGGCCGTGACCGCGAATTCCTTGGCCTGGACGACGACCGTATCCTTGTCCGGGGCGAGCGCGGGCATGATTGCCGAGAGCTCCTTGGCCAAGTCGTAGGCGGCCGTCCCTTCCTTGAGCGCGATCTTCTCCGCCTTGGGCCCGCAGGCCGCGGCGAAGATCGCCAGGGTCACGACGATTATGAGCGCATGTTTCACGGGTTTCTCCTTATTCCTGGTTCTGGAACATCCCGCCAGTTAATCACAGACGTCCGGCGAATACAACAGCTTACCGGTTCTCGAGCAGGCCCTCGAGGGCCTTGACGATCTCCTCGGAGTCGGGCTTCGTTCGGGGCGAAAAGCGGGCCGCGACGCGGCCGTTGCGGTCGAACAGGAATTTCTCGAAATTCCAGGTGATGTCGCCCGCCAGATCGGCGTTGCCGGCGCCCGCCGTCAGATATCCATAGAGCGGGTGCCTGTCCTCCCCCAGGACCGAGATCTTGGAGAACATCGGGAACTCGACCCCGTACTTCTTCGAGCAGAACTCCTTGATGTCCTCGTTCGAGCCCGGTTCCTGGCCCCGGAAGTTGTTGGCCGGGAAGCCGAGGATGACCAGCCCCTGATCGCGGTATTTCTCGTAAAGGGCCTGCAGGCCTTCGTACTGGGGGGTCAGCCCGCACTTGCTGGCGGTGTTGACGACCAGCAGGACCTTGCCCTTGAAGGTCTCGAGGGCCACGGGTTTGCCGTCGATGTCGTCCATGGTGAACGTGTATATCGACGTCTCCCCGGCCGTCAGAGCGGCCGCGCCCGCCAGAGCGAACATCAAAGCCAGAGCCAAGGGTTTCCTGTTCATTCTTGCCTCCATGTCCTCATTCGATTATACCAGACGGGTTGGCACGGGAGGAGGTGGCCGGACCTATCCGGCGACGACACGGTGGACCTTCTTCTTGCCGGCCTTGAGGAGCAGGCCGCCGTCCGGCCCAAGGTCCTTCAGTCCGATGAGCCGCTCGGCCGAATCGAGGCGCTCGTCGTTGATGTAGAGCCCGCCCTGTTCGACGAGCCGTTTCGCCTCGCGCCGCGAGGGGGTCAGGCCGACCTCGGTGAACAGCTCGGCCGGGGGGATGCCGGCCTCGAGCCGGGCTCGGGGGACGGCGGTCGTGGGCAGATGGGCTTTGCTGACGGTGGCTTGACCGAGGGCTTCCTCCGAGGGTATCCCTCCCGCTCCCCTTATGCCGAAGGCCGCGGCCGAAGCCGCCCGGGCCTCCTCGGCGGCCTTCTCGCCGTGAGTGATCTTGGTCGCCTCGAAGGCCAGGACGCGCTTGGCCTCGTTGATCCCGCTGTCCTTGAGCCCTTCCAAGCGCCGGATCTCGTCAAGGGGAAGCAGGGTGAAGATCCTCAGGAAGCGCCCGACGTCCCGGTCGTCGCAGTTGACCCAGTATTGATAAAAATCGTAGGAGTTGCAGAGGGAGGCGTCGAGCCAGATCGCGCCTTGGGCGGTCTTGCCCATCTTGGCGCCCGAGGCCGTGGTCAGGAGAGGGAAGGTCAGGGCCTGGGCCGCGCCTCCCTCGACGCGCCGGATGAGGTCGACCCCGGCCAGGATGTTCCCCCACTGGTCGTCGCCGCCCATCTGAAGGGTGCAGCCGAATTGCCGGAAGAGGGTCAGGTAGTCATACGCCTGGAGGAGCTGGTAATTGAATTCGATGAAAGACAGTCCTTTTTCGAGACGGAGCTTGTAGGCCTCGGCGGCCAGCATGCGGTTGACGCTGAAGTGCCGGCCGATGTCGCGCAGGAAGGCGATGTAGTTCAGGGGCAGGAGCCAGTCGGCGTTGTCCACGGCGATGGCGCTCTTGCCGTCGAAATGGAGGTAGCGGGCCAGCTGGAAGTGGATGGCCTGGCCCTGGGCCCGGATGGTCGCCTCGTCGAGCATCTGGCGCATCTCGGTCTTGCCGCTGGGATCGCCGACCAGGGTCGTCCCGCCGCCGACGACGGCGATGGCCCGGTGGCCGGCCCGCCGGAGATGGACCATGGCCATGATCGGCACGAGACTTCCGGCGTGGAGGCTGACGGCCGTGCTGTCGAAACCGACGTAGAACGTGACGGGCTCCCCCCCGAGCATTTCCCGGACGGCCTCCTCGTCGGAGACCTGGGCCAGGAAGCCGCGCTCCTTCAGCTCATCGTAGACGTTGCCGCTCATGGTTTGGCCTCTGGAGTCTTATACCACAGCCTCCCCGGCGCCGTCCATCGGAGCGGCCGCCCGCGCGGCGCGCCGGGGGAAGGCGTCAGTCGAGGCCGCGCTTCTGGAGGAGCGGCTCGATGCGCGGCTCGCGGCCCCGGAAGCGCTTGTAGAGGATCATGGGGTCTTCCGTCCCCCCGGGCTCCAGGATGTTCCGCCGGAAGGACGCGGCCGTCTCCGGGTCGAACAGCCCGGTCTCCTTGAAGGCCTCGAAGGCGTCCGAATCCAGGACCTCGGCCCAGACATAGCTGTAGTAGCCCGACGAATAGCCGCCGCTGAAAATGTGGGCGAAGTAGGGGCTGAGATAGCGGCTGACGATCTGCGGGATGAGCCCGAGCCGGGCCATAGCCTGGGCGTCGAACTTCAAGGTTTCCGGTTCCGCGGCTTCGGTCATGGTGTGCCAGTCCATATCGAGGAAGCAGGCGGCCAGGTATTCGACGGTCTCGAAGCCCTGATTGAAGACCCGGGCCCGGTCCATTTTGTCCAGGAGCTCGTCGGGGATGGGCTCGCCGCTCCGGTAATGCCGGGCGTACATCTTGAGGACGTCCCGGTGCCGGGCCCAGTTCTCCATGATCTGTGAGGGAAGCTCGACGAAATCCCGGGGGACGCTCGTGCCCGAGAGGCTCTCGTACGCGCACCGGGTCAGGATGCCGTGAAGGGCGTGGCCGAACTCGTGGAACAGGGTCAAGGCTTCCTCGAAGCTGATCAGGGCCGGTTGGTCGGCCGTCGGCTTGGAGAAGTTCCCATTGTTGGAGATGACCGGCCGGATGTCCCGGCCGTCCCGGATCGACTGGTCCCGGAAGCTGCTCATCCAGGCCCCGCCCTGCTTGCTGGCACGGGGGAAATAATCGACGTAAAGGACGGCCAGGTGGGAACCGTCGGCGTCCTTGACCTCGAAGACCCGGACGTCCTGGTGGTACTTGGGGATGTCCGCCCGCTCCTCGAAGGTGATCCCGAAGAGCCGGTTGGCGACCATGAAGGCCCCGTCGCGGACGTTCTCGAGCTGGAAGTAGGGCCGCAGGGACGCTTCGTCGATGTCGAACTTGGCCTTCTTGACCTTCTCCGCGTAGTACCACCAATCCCAAGGCTGGAGCTCGAACGTCTTGCCCTCAGCCCGGATCATGGCCTGCATCTCGGCGGCCTCGGCCCCGGCCCGGGCCAGGGCCGGCTTCCAGAGCTTTTCGAGGAAGTCATAGACAGCTCGGGGGGTCTTGGCCATGTTCTTCTCGAGGACGTAATCGGCGTGGGTCGGGTAGCCGAGCAGGCCGGCCCGTTCGACACGCAGGGCGGCCATTCGCGCCGCCCGGGCCGTGTTGTCCAGCTCGTTGCCGTTGGCCCCGCGCTTGATGTAGGCCGTGAACATCTTCTCCCGGAGCTCGCGCCGCTCGGAATACTGGAGGAACGGGATGAGGCTCGGCTTGTGCAGGGTGAAGACCCATCGGCCGGGCTTGCCGCGCTCCTTGGCGGCGTCGGCGGCCCCGGAGACGACGGCGGCCGGCAGCCCGGTCAGGTCCGCCTCGTCCTCGATGACCAGCTCGAAGGCGTTGTTCTCCTTGAGGATGTTCTCCCCGAACTGGACCGAGAGAAGGGACAGCTCCTCGTTGATGCTTCTGAGGCGGGCCTGTTTTTCGGCCTCGAGTCCCGCGCCGCCGCGGACGAAGTTCTTATAGGTCTCCTCGAGGAGTCGGCCCTGCTCGGGCGTGAGGGAGAGCGCTTCCCTGTCGTTGTAGACGGCCTTGACCCGGCCGAAGAGGGCCGCGTTCATGGCGATGTCGTCGGCGTGCTGGGCCAGCTTCGGGGCGATGTCCTTCTCGATCGTCTGGAGCTCCTCGTTGGTATGGGAGGAGGTCAGGTTGAAGAAGACGCCGGCCACTTTGTCGAGCAGCCCGCCGCTCCTTTCGAGCGCCTCGAGCGTGTTGGCGAAGGTCGGCGACCCGGGTTCGGCGGTGATGGCCTCGATCTCCTTTTTCTGGTCGGCCATGCCCTTTTCGAAAGCCGGCGGGAAATGGACGGGCCCGATCTCGTCGAACGGCGGCACGCCGAAAGGCGTGGCGAATTCGGAGAAGAACGGGTTGTCGGCGGCCGCCGTTTCCCCGGCCTTCCTGCCGCAGGCCGCGAAGACGAGCAACAGGAACGAAAGACAGATCCATGCGTTTCTCATCGGGATTCACCTCTGGTTTGGATTGGGACGGCTCCCCGCCCCGTCATGAAGGTTATGGTCGTTCGTCTGGACACGGAAGGGCGCAATTTAGCACATCCGCCGACGGGAAGTCAAAGAGCCTGCCTTGACTCCCCGCCAGGCCTCGGTTAGATTGGACATCAGAGGAGGATCGAGCATGAAAAAGACCCGGCAAGACCGGAGGACCTTCCTCAAGACCGTGGCCGGAGGGGTCGCCGCCTGGGGAGCGGCATCCGCGGGGCTTATCGCCGCTCCCGGAAAACAGGAGGCCCCCGTCCAGCGGGGCTCCATGCTCTACCGCCGGCTGGGGCGGACCGGGTTGCTCGTGTCCGAAATATCGCTCGGCGGCAGCCCCCTCCCCGACCCTGACCTCATGAGGGCCCTCATCGACCGGGGCGTCAACTACGTCGACACCTCTCACAACTACGAGAACGGCAACAGCGAGCGCCGGATCGGGCGCCTCCTCAAGGAGATCGGCCGCGACAACCTCAACGTGGGAACGAAGTTCCACGTCACCGCGCGCGACACGTCCGCCTCCATCATCTCCTCCGTCGAAGGCAGCCTCCGACGGCTGGCGACAGACCACATCGACGTCCTCATGATCCACGGCGCGGCGAGCGCCGCCGTGCTCGACGACGAGCGGGTCCTCGAGGCCACCGAGCGGCTGAAGAAAGCCGGGGCCTGGCGCTTCCGCGGCCTGTCCTGCCACCAGAACCACGACGAGGTCGTCCGCAGGGCCGTCGATTGCGGCCTTTACGACATGGTCCAGGTCGGCTACAACGTCTTCGACATCCAGGAAACGGAAAAAGAAGCGGAAACGTACCCCGATTATCTGGGGACGAGCGGGCTTGGAGGACTTCTGGATCACGCCCGGTCGAAGGGCGTCGGGGTCGTGGCCATGAAAACCCTGAGGGTCGGCGGCCGGCGCCAGGACCTCGGGAAATACCGGACGGGGTCCGCGTCCATTTATCAGGCCATGCTCAAGTGGGTGCTCGACGACGAACGGGTCGCCTCGGCCCTGGTCGAGATCCTGAACCGTCGGGAGATGGACGAGGACCTGGGGGCCGTCGGAGCGCGGCTGACGCCGGCCGAAAGGGCGACCCTGGCGTGTTTCGTCCGGGAGAACGGGCGCGACTACTGTCACATGTGCGGGCGCTGCGCCCGCGCCTGCCCTTCCGGCGTGGCCGTCACGGGCGTCCTTCTGTGCCTGGCCTACCACGAGAGCTACGGGAAAACGCAGCGGGCCCGCGAAACCTACTCAGCCCTCGGGGAGGGGTCCAAGGTTTCGTCCTGCCGCGACTGCGGGGCCTGCGAAAAGACCTGCCCCTACGGCGTCTCGGTCCGCACGAGGATCCGGACGGCCGCCGCCCTTTTCGCCTGATCCCGCAAGATCACGTGCCAAGGCCCGCATCCCGGTGTATAATATTGTTTTCCTCGAGCCGAGCCGGAGGAGCCAAGACATGCCCGACTCTGTGACCACCCTCAGCCGCCTTTTTCTGAACACCTGCCGGAACCACCGCAAGCCCGGCTTGCTGATGTTCAAGGAGAGCGGGAAATACCGCTCCCTCTCGACCGCCGACTTCGAGGCTGCGGTCCGGGGCCTGGCCCTGGGTTTCCAGGCCCTCGGCCTCCGGCCGGGCGACAAGGTCGCCCTCATATCGGAAAACAGGCCGGAATGGACGATCACGGATCTCGCCGTGCTCGCTTCGGGAGCCGTGACGGTGCCCATCTACATTTCCCTCACGGCCGACCAGATCAAATTCATCGTCCGCGACTCGGGCGCCAGGATGGTCGTCTGCTCGAACCGGGACCTCTGGCACAAGGTCGAGGCCGTCCGGGCGGAGCTCCCCGAGGTCGAGCAGGCGTTCCTCATGGAAAAGGACGCCCCGCCCGGGGTCCTGACGCTCGAGGAAGCGATCGAGACGGGCAAGCGGCGGGCCGGCCTCTCCCCGGAGGCGTTCGAAAGCCGGGCTTTGGCCGTCAAGCCGGAGGACCTGGCCTCCATCATCTACACTTCGGGGACCACGGGCGTGCCCAAGGGCGTCATGCTGAGCCACGGGAATTTCGTCAGCAACATCCGGGCCGTCGACGCCATCATCCAGTTCCTGCCGACGGACACCGCGCTGTCCTTCCTCCCCCTGTCCCATGTGCTGGAGCGGACGGCGACCTTGCTTTTTCTCTACAAGGGAGCCTCGATCGCCTACGCCGAGAGCGTTGAGTCCGTGGCCGCGAACCTGCTCGAGGTCAGGCCGACCGTCGTGGTCAGCGTGCCCCGCCTTTTCGAAAAGATCTACGCCCGGATCATGGATCAGGTCCTGGCCGGCTCGCGCCTCAAACAGGCGATCTTCTTCTGGGCCCTGGCCACCGGGAAAAGATGGGCCACCGAGACGATCGCCAAGCGGCCTGTCGGGAAAGGGCTGGCCTTGCGAAGGGCCCTGGCCCACAAGCTGGTCTTCGCCAAGATCGCGGCCAAGACGGGCGGACGGATCAAACAGTTCATCTGCGGCGGGGCGGCCTTATCCAGGGACATCGCCGAGTTCTTCTACGCCATGGGCCTGGTCATCATGCCCGGCTACGGGCTGACGGAGACCTCCCCGGTGCTCACCGGGAGCACGCTCGACAGCTACCGCCTGGGAACCGCGGGCAAGCCCCTGCCGGGCGTCGAACTCCGGATCGCCGAGGACGGCGAGATCCTGGCCCGGGGCCCGAACATCATGATGGGCTACTACAAGAACGAGGCCGACACCCGGGCCGTCATGGCCGGGGGCTGGCTCCACACGGGGGACATCGGTTATCTCGACGCCGACGGCTTCCTGGTCATCACCGACCGCAAAAAGGACCTGATCATCACCTCCGGAGGGAAGAACGTGGCCCCCCAACCGATCGAGAGCCTCGTCCAAGCGAGTCCCTACATCCAGAACGCCGTCGTCGTGGGGGACAGCCGGAAGTTCATCTCCGCCCTCGTCGTCCCCGACTTCGAGAAGATCGAGGCCTACGCCCGGGCCAAGGCCATTCCCTTCGGCGACCGGGCCGAGCTCTGCCGCCGGCGGGAGATCGTCGACTTCCTGCTGGAGGAGGTCAACCGGACCACGCCTGGCCTGGCCTCCTACGAGAGGATCAAGAGGATCGCCGTCCTCGACCGGGATTTCGAGATCGGGACCGACGAGCTGACCCCCACGCTCAAGGTCAAGAGGAGGATCGTCGAGCGCAAGTATGCCGGCCTCATCGATTCCCTTTACCGGGATTGACGGCCCGCCCCCGAACGGGCTCAGATCTGCCAGGCGTAACCGATCTTCAGGAAGAAGGTCCTGTTGATCCGGGTGACGTCGACCAGGTCCCGGCCCATGGAGGTCTCGAAGTTGCCGCCCAGGGCGTTGTCCGAATAGCCGAGGAAGAGCACGGTCCGGGCGTTGAGCTTGTAGGAGAACAGGAACTGGGTGAAGACCCGCCGGCTCCGGCCGTCGACCGGGAAGAGGTACATCTCGGGGTTCCTTTGGAGATCGTTGTACTGGACGATGGCCCGGACGAAGGCCCGGACGTTGAAGTTGTAGATGAGCTTGGCCTGGGTCAGGTTCGCCGTGTAGATCGTGGACCCGGCCAGAAAGAGGCGCTCGTAATCGTGGGAGGCACTGAC
>VGJC01000082.1 GCA_016867635.1 Candidatus Aminicenantota bacterium
TACGGGCCGCTGGCCAAGGACGGGGCCCTCTTGCGCGACCTGGGCGCCGCGTACGAAAGGGCGGGCCGGATCGCCAAAGCCATCGAGGTGTATGGCCAGGCCGCGGCGCTGACGGCCGGGCGGCTCTATGAAGGCGACGCCTACGCGCGGAGCTTCTACGACCTCGGGCGGCTCTTGCCGGAACGGGGCGACAGGGCCAAGGCCGCCGACAACCTGCGCAGGTTCCTCGAGCTCTGGAAGGACGCCGACCCCGGACGGCCCGAGGTCGCCGACGCGCAGGCGCGGCTCTCCGCCCTCGACGCACCTCGCTAAGGCTTACCGCGGACCGGAGCGCCTCCCTGGAGCTCGCGGTCGCCTTCGCCTCGAGCGATCTCATGGAGATCATCAAGTTCTTCCGGCTGGCCAGGCTGTAGCCGCGGCGCTGCCGTTCCTGCTTTTATCACGGAGTCGCCTTGACCCGGTCGCCGATCGCCTTTATAGTTTGGGGCGGACGGCATCCAAAGGAACCGCGGACCCGGGATCGGGAAAGAACGGGAAAGGAGGACGGCATGGCTAAGATGGACATCGCGGCGCTGGAAAAGGCCTTGGAGGCCGCGGGCCTCGATGCGGCGACCAAGGACAAGGTCAAGAACACCTATCTCGAGAACATGCCGGAAAAGACGATCCACACGGCCGTCCTTTTTCTGGGGATCGCGACGCTCATCCTGGCCGTGGGAAGCGTCGGGTTGGCCATTTTCGGGAAACCCATCCCCGAGGCGCTATGGACCGTTCTGGGGGCTTGCGTCGGCGGCCTGGCCGGCATCTACATGGGGAAGCAGTAGGCCGGGGGGGCAGTTCCACCATGGATTGGGGGGCAAGTTCAATGCCGGGAAACAGTTAGATTGTCCTGATTCTGTCATATATCTCATGCAAAGCAAATTGATTAGCATATAGTTGCCAGACAGCTACTTTTCCCAACTTGATTACAACTCGCCATGCACATGGAACTCGCCAAGAATTCTCCGTTCTTAGCTCCCCATTTTGGATAATCGTTCCTTTTGTTAGAAGTCGGGCTCATTCGAACATGGCCGTATATCTGCGTTGCATTTCCTCCGGCTCAACCTTCTCAATCTCGTGCCCTTGCATCCATTGGACTTCTAACGTTTAAGGTGTGGGATTGCGAGACGCGGAAGCGACTCGTTAGGTTACTTTCGGGAGATCTTGTAGCTCACAACAGTGTAAAGATCATCGAGTTGCTTCTTTGCTGCAAGGTCGATGATCAAAGGATACAGCTTTCCGATCGGGGCGGCAGCATCATAAGAAGACTTCAATGACTGGTCGATCGAGAGATTGGATATACCATCTCCTGATTTCTGCGTGAAATAGAACCCACACTTCAGAAACTGCTTCCAAACTGAAATCCAAAACACCGTTTTCCTCTTACGGTTCATCTTGCAGAGCCATGCCCCACCATCTTTGTAGAACCGCCACTCAGGTGAAATGTCATAGGGAGGTTTTGACAGCGTCTCAGTGAGTGTCTCGTAAAGCGAGAACCAACGTCCGAGTTCGTTCTTTAGGTTGCCGGAAGTCAGGTCGAGATCCGGGGAGGTGAGTAGCTTTTCTGGTTCCATTTTTATCTATCAATGATTAGATGGATTCGCATAAATAATGGTGGAATGTTTACTCAATTTGCAGAGGAAAGTCAAGAAAAAAGCGCCGCCCCGTAATCACACGTTTTCACTGCATGCCCATCGGCAAGCGCCTGGATCGCCGGCGGGCATCGGGGCCGTTAACAGGGGCCCGGGAAGGATGCTACGTTCGCCGGTGAAGCGGGGAAGAGGCGCCGATCATCGCCCGGAGGTTGGCCTGGGGCGTTTCGGCGGGGATGGCGCAGCCGGCGTTGAGGATGAACCGGGGGACGCCGGCGAAGATCTCGAGGAGCTCCCGCGTCCGGCGCTCGACGAGCTCGGGCGTCCCCAAGGCCAGGACCCCGGACGGGTCGATGTTGCCGATGAACGTCGCCCGGCCCGTCATGGCCTCGCGGGCCGCGACGGCGTCCGTCTTGTAATCCAGCTCCAGGGCGTCGGCCCCGGTCTCGAGCATGTCCTCGAGGATCAGCGTCGTGTCGCCGCAGATGTGCAGGACGTAGGGCAGGCCCAGGGCGTGGGCCTCCTCCGCCAGCCGCCGCTCGTAGGGCTGGGCGAAGGCCCGGTAGAAGGCCGGCGAGACGAGGTCCGGGCCGGCCGGGCTGTCGCCGTTCGAGACCATGTCGGCCCCGGCCGCGGCCATGAGCCGGATGAAAGAGGTCCCGGCGTCAGCGCAATAATTGAGCAAGATATGGGCGTCGTCGCGGTTCCGCTCGTCGACCAGGTCCATCATCCACTCGACCGGGCCGCGCATCATCGAGGCCAGCGAGAAGGGCGCCTGGTCGCAGTTGCCGCGCACGAGGACCTGATCGCGGAAGCGGGCTTTGAGCTGTCGCACCGCTTCGAGCCAGACCTGGACGCGCGGATGGGCGCCGATGTCGACGGGGGCGAGGTCCCTCGCTTCGGCCAGGCTCGCGATCGCCGGCCCCGTCCAGCGAGCCGGCTGGTCCTCGGGATGGTCAACCGCGACGCCCAAGGCCTCGGCCAGGGTCACTGTGTCCACGTCGACCAGCACCCCGTCGTAGCCATAGGTCTCGACGGCTCGGATGAAGCTCGCGGCC
The DNA here is from genome assembly GCA_016867635.1 of Candidatus Aminicenantota bacterium. Classification (GTDB taxonomy): domain Bacteria; phylum Acidobacteriota; class Aminicenantia; order Aminicenantales; family Saccharicenantaceae; genus RBG-16-66-30. The sequence continues at coordinate 2,687 of VGJC01000082.1, forward strand.
ACGGCCGCCGGGTCCTCGCGGAACCGGCGCTGGGTGAAGCCCGCTTCGCGCGCGGCCATCATGAAGTTGTGGAGCATGACAGGCACGCGGTCGGGCGGCTCGCCTCGCAGGGCGGCCCGGATGCGCTCGCAGCCGTTCATCGGCCCGCAAGCTCCAGGGCCCCGGGGTCGATCGTCTTCGGAGACCCCCCAGCGAGCCGGCTGTCCTCGGCGGCGAAGCCGATGAGGTGGCTTTCCATGGAGGCCTCGAGGGCCGTCACGAGCAGGCTCTCGTCGCCGCGGCTGACGGCCTGGACCCAGTCGCGGACCAGGCCGTTGTCGCCGCCGCCGTGTCCCGAGTCGGCGCGGCCGTGGTCGCGGACGGTCCAGACGAAACGCTCGCGCGCGTGGAAGTCGAACACCTGGAGCTCGCTTTCATCGCCGACGATGTCGCCCCGGGTGCCGGTGACGCGCGTCCGCCGGCCTCCGTAGGAGGTCAGCCCCTCCATCGAGAAGGCCGCGGTGATCGGCCCGAATTCGAGGTTGACCACCTGGTGGTCGACGACGTCGTTGTCGCAGCGGAAAACGCACCGGCCGTAATTGGTCCGCCCGAGCCACTCGACGATCGAGGCGTCGTCGTCGCCGGGCGTGTCCTTGTGGCCGAGCCAGCTTTTGCGGCGCAGGTAGATCTCGAGGGCCGAGAAGGGGCACGACGGCTCGGCCGGACAGCCGTCGGCGCAGCGCGCCGGGGCCCCGGGCGGGGCCATCTCCTCGCGGAACAGCCGCAGCCCGCCGAACGACTGGACCTTGGTGCAGGCCCGCCCCGCGATCCATCGCAGGATGTCGAGGTCGTGGCAGCTCTTCGACAGGAGCATGGGGTTGGACTCGCGGCTGTTGCGCCAGTTGCCGCGGACGAAGGAATGCGACATGTGGATGTGCTCGACCGGCTCGAGGTGCTGGATGCTGACGACCTCGCCGATGCGCCCCGCGCGGACGACGTGCTCCATCATCCGGAAGTAGGGGGTGTAGCGGAGCACGTGGCAGATGCCGACGATGGCCCTTTCCTTTCGGGCCAGGGCCAGGATGTCGCGGCACTCGGCCCACGACTGGGCGATGGCCTTCTCCAGGAGCAGGTGGTAGCCCTTGTCGAGCGCGGCCAGGGCCGGCCCGTAGTGGAGGTGGTCGGGCGTCGTGATGATGATCGCGTCGCAGAACTTGGGGATCTCGAAGGCCCGTTCCCATGTGTCCCAGCGGCGCGCGGCGGGAATGCCGTGGATGCCGGCAAGGTAATCGTTGCGAAACGGGATGGGCTCGGCGACGCCGACGATCTTCAGCTCGTCGGGAAAGGCCTGGGCGTAGGCGGCATAGGTCCGGCCCCGGCCTCCGGCGCCCATGATGGCCGCGGTGACAGGCCGGCCGGGCTTTCGCCACGCGAAGGGGGCCGGGCTCCCGAGCGGATGGGGTTGGCCCTCCTGGGCCCGGACGAGGCGGCAGGCGGCCAGGGCCCCGGCCGTCGCGCCGAGGGTTTTCAGCATGTCGCGGCGGTTCATGGACATGGTCATCTCTCGGGGCCGGCGTAGAATTTCCAGGCCGGCTTATGGTCGGCGGCGAGCTTCTGGCCGGTCAGCTTGGCCCGCAGGAGCTCGATGGGGATGCTGTTCTCGTGAAGAACGGCGTCGTGGAATTCTTTAGCCGTCATCTTGCCCGCATCGACGAGCTCGCGCGACAGGGCGCGGAGCTGCAAGCCGCCCGTCAGGTAAGAGATCTGGGCCAGGGGGCGTCCGCCGTAGGCGCGGCCGCTGAGATGGGCCTTGACCTCGACCTCGGCCAGGGCCCGCTCGTGGCCGACGCGGTCGACGAGCAGGTCGACAGCCTCGTCGACGCTCATCCGCCCGAGGTGATAGCTCATCGAGAAGATGATCCGGGCGCAGCGGTGCATGCGCCAGAAGAGCATGCCGACGCGGTCCTCGGGCGACTGCGCGAAACCCATGTCCCAGAGGCGCATCTCCCAGTAGAGCGGCCAGCCCTCGCCGTAGAAGCTCGTCTGGAAGGGCCGGCGGTAGGCGCGGTGGCGGGCGGCCATGAAGCCCTGGAGGTTGTGGCCGGGGACGAGCTCGTGATGGACGACGGCCCGCGAGAAGTGCGGGTTGTTGCCGCGCATGGTCTGGAGCTTGCGCTCGAACGGCACGCTGTCGGCCGGATAGGCCACGCTGATGACCTCGCCGCCGGTGAAGAACGGGGTGGTCTGCTGGCGGACGAGTGGCATCATCTCCATGCGGATGAGCTCCTTGACCATGGGCGGGACGGTTACGGCGTCGTGCTTCTCCAGGAAGTCGATGGCCTCGAAGGCAAGGTGTCGGATGAGCTCTGGCTGTTCGCCGGGGCCGACATGGGCGCCCTTGACGCGGTCCATGGCGGCGCGCCAGTCGTCGCCGTGGCCCATCTCGCGGGCGGCGGCCAGGCGCTGGGCCTCGCACCATTCGAGCTCCTTCCAACCGATGGCCAGGATCTCTTCGGGCGTGTAGGGGATGAACTCGAAGGCCAGCTCGTCGAGGAGGACGGCGCGGCCGACGGGGGGCTGGATGGCGTAAACGGCCCCGCCGTCGGGGCTTTCGCCGGTCGTGCGGCGAAGGGCGGCGCCAAAGGACTCGAGGGCCTTGTCGGTGGCCCGATAGGTCTCGGCCGCCCACCAGGTGAAGAGCGGATCGTAGCCGTTGTAGAAGCCGAACCAGCCTTGGAGGGCGCGGCGCAGGTCGGCGGTCATGGATGAGGCGCGGCGGAGCGCCTCGAGATCGGCCTTCGGGCCTTTCGCGAGGGCCTGTTCGGCTTGGGAGGCGAGGATCCGGCCGGCGTCCAGTTCAGCGGCCGCGGCCTTCGGCTCGATCCACTTCATGCGTTTCAGATCGCCGGAGAGGGCGATGATCTTGTCGGCGAAGGGCAGGAAGGAGAGGGCTTTCGTGGTTTCGCGCTTTTCTTTCGCGAGGGCGGCCGACTCGCGGTCGAGGAGATTCTTGAAGAGCAAGTAGTCGACGCGGCCGTCGATGCCCAGCTTTTCGAAATCGAGGCCCTTCAGCAGCCCGAGCCATCCCCGGTAGAAGGTCTCATAGCGCGCGAAGCGCTCGGGAGCGAAGCGGATGTCGTAATGCCGGTCGAGGGAGCGCAGGTCGGCGGAGAAGCGCTCGATCAGCGACGCGAACTCGCTCGACGAAGATCCGAGACCGCCGGACGAGGGCGGGGCGCTCTGCGGACCGCCGGCAAGGCCTGGGACCGACAAGAGGAGGGCGGCCGCGGCCGTCGCGGCCCAAACGAGAGGACTTCTTCGGATATTCATTTTCATCGTCACCTCGGTCATGGAAGGGCTCAGCACCGACGCCCTCACATTACACTATCCGCTTCCGGGTCGGCAAGCCCACCATGTGCCTTGGCTGCTGCAACCTATTAATAAAAAAGAGCTTGGGCAAGTATAGGGGCCCCAAATCAGGCCTTAAACGACTTTGTTGGGCTTGAAAAGGACTTTTCAAGCGCTCAACGCGTCTTCATGGGCCAGTCGGCTTAGAGGACGGGGGTGTTCTCCAGGCCGTCGGCGCGGACCTTGAACAGGCGCGGGGCGGCCCCGGTCTGGAGGACGTAGTAGAAGATCCAGGTGTCCTCTTGGGCCCCGCCCGCGAGCATCGGGTAGATGAAGGTCTCCGAGCCCTCGGGGAGCCGGACCAGGACCTGGTTCTCCCGCCCGTCGGCGCGGACCTTGTTCAGCGTGCCGGCTGTGGAATAGTAGACCCAGTCCCGGAAGAGGCTGAGGCTCCGCGCGGGCGGCATGGCCTGGACGAGCCCCCGATCCCTTTTCTGCTTGGCGTCGGCGAAATTCTCGACCACCCGGATCTCACCCGCCTTCGAGATATAGAAGACGCGCCCCGCCAGCGGGACGCCGCCGGTCTCGACGATCTCCACGGTGAAGCCCTTGATCACGTCGCCGAAGACAGTCGCCGCCGGGCTGCCGGCCTCGAGGGCCCTGTGCATGATGCGGTTCATCTCGGGCTCGCCCCCCTGCTCGCGCCGGATCAGGCTGTAGAAGACGGCCCCCCCGACCCGGTGGAAGAACGAGACGCTGCCCAAGCCGGGCCAGTCGACGATCCTCCGTCCGGTCCCGTCCGTCTTGATCATGTAGAGGTTGATGAGATTGTTCGGGTTCGGAGAGCCGTACAGGATCTCGTCGCCGTACTTGTGCGCGCCGTAGGCCGGGTTGGAGTCGTTGAGCCAGGTCCGGTTCTCGCCGTAGATGTCGACGGAGTAGAGCTTGCGGCCGTCGGAGTTGTTGACGTAAAAGACCGTGCCGCCCGAGACGTTGATGAAGGAGGCCTGGTCGTTGCAGAGAGGCGTCTTGGCGCTGCCGTCGATCCTCATCTTGGACAGCCGCATGCCCCGGCCCGGGTCGGCGAAATAGATCCAGCTCCCCTGGCGGGCCAGATAGCCCCGGTTCGAGAGGTGGCTGACGGTGTTGCCGCTGTCGCGGGCCTTGAGCTCGACCGTCACCCGGCACTCGGCCGAGAGCTTGTTGGCCGCCGTGGTCGCCCGGACGACGGCCGAGCCGGTCTTCACGGGCCGCACGTAGCCTTCCGCGTCGACCGTGGCGACGCCCGGATCGCTCGACTCCCAGACGACTTTCTTGCTCGTGGCGTCGGCCGGCAGGACGTTCGCCGCCAGACGATATCCCTCGCGGGCCGGGTTCATCAGGCCCGAGCTGATGAAGACCCAGATCTCGCTCTTGTTGAGCGTGACGCTCTCGGGCTCGACGACGGCGATCTTCCTGATCTGGTCGACCTTCTTCTGCGGCGGGGTGACGACCTGGGCCGCGGCCGCGGCCCCCAACCCGGCCAGGGAAACGGCGACCGCAGCGACGATGACAATGCGCTTCATGATCCCTCCTTGCTTGATCCTAGTCTATCGACGGCGAACATCTTATCGGAGGAGTTTTGTCGCCGCAGGGTTCGACGGATTGAGAACGGGGGCGGTTTTGACTTCCGCCCGGCCCTGTGTTATAGGTAGGGCCTCACCTTGATGCGAGCGACCGGCACGAAAATCCCATGAGCCTCAACATCGTTCTCTTCGGCCTCGGGCAGGTCGGCTCCCACCTGGCCCAAGTCCTGTCCCGCGAAAGCCACAACATCGTGGCCATCGACAGCAATCCCGCCAAGTGCCGCGAGGCCGACGAGTGCCTGGACATCAAGGTCCTCCCGGGCCAAGCGAGCGACCGCCGCGTTCTCGAGCAGGCCGGCATCGAGAACGCCGATATGATGATCGCCGTCACCGGCAACGACGAGACCAACGTCCTGGCTTGCGCCATGGCCGCCCGCTACGGCGTCAAGCAGAAGATCGCCCGCATCCGCAATCCCGAATACTTCGACAACCCGCCGCGCTTCACGCTGGCCGACTGGGGCATCGACCTGGCCATCCAGCCCGAGCTCGAGACGGCCAAAGAGATCGTCCTGCTCGTCAAGCGCAGCGCGGCCACCGACGTCCTGGAATTCGCCGGCAACCGGGTCCAGCTCATCGGCGTCCGCATCGACGCCACCTGCCCGCTCGTCCACAAGACCCTCGAGTCGGTCAGCCGCGAGTATCCCGACAAGGTCTTCCGGGTCGTGGCCATCCTGCGCGGCGCCGCGACGATCATCCCGGTGGGGACCGACATCTTCCAGAACCGCGACCAGCTGTTCGTCATCGCCGCCGCCGACGACATCCCCGGCGTCATCGCCCTGCTGGGCAAGTCCGACGAGAAGCTCGAGCAGATCATGATCCTCGGCGGGGGCCGGGTCGGCCGGGCCACGGCCCGTTTGCTCGACGACGAAAAGGACCTGGCCATCAAGCTCATCGACGCCGACGCCGAGCGCGCCCAGGCCCTGGCCGACGAGCTCCATCGGACCCTGGTCATCCACGGCGACGGCCGCGACTTCAACCTCCTGGCCACCGAGGGCATCCTGGAGACCGACGCCCTCATCAGCGCCACCGACGACGAAGAGACCAACATCCTGACCAGCCTGCTGGCCAAGCACCTCGGCGTGACCAAGACCATCGCCCTGGTCAACCGCCGCGAGTACCTGCCGCTCATGGCCCCCATCGGGGTCAACGCCGCCGTGAACACGAACCTCATCACTTCGAACGCCATCCTCCGGCTCATCCGCCGGGGCGACGTCGTCTCGCTGGCCACGCTCTCGGGCCTGGACGCCCAGGCCGTCGAGTACCTGGCCCACGCCAACTCGCGCATCATCCGCAAACCGCTGAGCAAGATCGATTTCCCTAAAGGGGCCATGCTGGGCGCCGTGACCCGGGGCGAGGAGGTCATCATTCCCGTCGGCGACACGCGCGTCCGGCCGGAGGACCACGTGATCGTCTTCTCGCTCCCCCAGGCGCTGCCCGGCGTCGACAAACTCTTCGCGAGCTAGGATAGAGGACAACGGCGTGAACATCCGGATCGTCGGACGAGTTCTGGGCTTCATCGTCTTTTTCGTCGGCCTGTTCATGGCCTTCCCGGCGCTTTTCGCCTGGTACTACGGCGGCGACGATCTTCAGGCCATCCTGCTCTCAGCGGGCCTGACCGTGGCCGTGGGCGGGGCGATGGTCCTCGTCTTCCGCCCCAAGGGCGAGCTCCTGGTGCGGGACAGCTTCGCGGTCGTCGCTCTCGGGTGGGTCCTGGCCTCGGCCTTCGGGGCCTTGCCGTTCTACCTGTCGGGCGACATGCCCGTGTTCACGGACGCTTTCTTCGAGAGCATGTCCGGGTTCACGACGACCGGGGCCAGCGTTCTCGCGCGCGTCGAGGACCTGCCGCACGGGCTCCTTTTCTGGCGAAGCCTGACCCACTGGCTCGGGGGCATGGGCATCATCGTCCTGTCGCTGGCCATCCTGCCGATGATCGGCGTCGGAGGCACTCAGCTCTACAAGGTCGAGATGCCCGGGCCCACGCCGGACAAGATCACGCCGCGCGTCCAGCAGACGGCCAAGACGCTGTGGGGCGTCTATTTGCTTCTGTCCGCGATCGAGACGCTGCTCCTGCTCGCCGGGGGGCTCAATCTCCACGAAGCCCTCTGCCAGACGTTCGGGACCATGGCCACCGGAGGTTTTTCGACCCGGACGGCTTCCATCGCCGGCTTTAACAGTGTCTTCGTCGAAGCCGTGGTCATCGTTTTCATGCTCCTGGCCGGGACGAATTTCACCCTCCATTACCACAGCCTGAGAGGCAAGCCGTCGTCCTACTGGAAAAGCGAGGAGTTCCGGTTCTATCTGGGGATCGTCGCCGTCTTCACCGCGCTCCTGGCGGTCAACAACCTGCTGGCCGGCACCTACAAGGCGGGCGAGGCGCTCCGGCATTCCGTCTTCCAGACCGTGTCGATCACCACGACCACGGGATTCGCGACGGCCGATTTCGGGAGCTGGTCCTCTTCGGCCCAGCTCATCCTGCTGTTCCTGATGTTCATCGGCGGATGCGCCGGGTCGACCGGGGGCAGCATCAAGGTCCTCCGGGCCGTGATCATCCTCAAGCAGGGGCTGGTCGAGCTGAGGAAGCTGCTCCACCCCCGGGCCGTCATTCCGGTCCGCATCGACGGCAAGGGCGTCCCGCCGGGCGTGGTCATCAACATCCTCGGGTTCATGTTCCTGTATGTCGGGCTTCTGATGCTCTCGACGCTGGCCATGACCCTGATGGGGCTCGACCTGGTCACGGCCTTTTCCTCGGTCGCGGCCTCGATCGGCAACATCGGCCCCGGGCTGGGAGGCGTGGGCCCCATGGAGCACTACGGGCATATCCCGCTGGCCGGCAAGTGGCTGCTGTCGTTCTGCATGCTGGCCGGCCGCCTAGAGATCTACACGGTGCTGGTGCTGTTCACCCGCGATTTTTGGAAATGAGCCTGCCTTGGCTGCTGTAACTCGCTGATAACAATATCGCAAACTGCTTTATAAGAGCTAAAATCGAGCCTTAATCGAGCTTTTCGGGCCTGAAAAAGCGCTTTTTCCCGCCGGCCTCGGTTTACAAACGCCTATGGCCGGTCTATTATCATGCCGGATTGAACACCGAGGCCTGACAATGACAAAAAGTATCTCTATCGCCCTAAGCACGCGCGGGAACGCGGACATGCACGACATCACGGAGCAAATATCCAACGCCGTCGCCGGGAGCGGCATGAAGGATGGAACGGCGACGGTCTTCTGTCCTTCGTCGACGAGCGCCGTGACGACCATCGAATACGAGGGCGGCGCCTTGAGCGACCTGAAAAGGCTGTTCGACGAGATCGTCCCCGCCGGCCGC
>VGJC01000083.1 GCA_016867635.1 Candidatus Aminicenantota bacterium
CTGCTTTTTCTTGGTGATGTCCTCGATCGTTCCATCGTAATACAGGGTCTGCCCCCGGCGGTCTTTCACGGTCCGGGCCGTATCCCTCACCCAGATGACCGTCCCGTCGCGGCGGCGAAGCTGGGTTTCGTACGACTCGACGAAGTTCCCGGCCTCGAACAGGGCCTGCCAGCTCTCCCTGTCCGCCGGGTTGAGGTGCAGTTGCCAGGAATTGACGGCCTTGAGAGCGGCGACATCCGGGTAGCCCAGCATGCGGGCCAAGGCCGGGTTGGCGTCCACGATCTCTCCCTGGGGGGTCACCCGGTAGATGCCGACATGGACCCCCATGAAAACCGACCTCATTTTCTCTTCGCTGGCCTCGAGGGCGGCCTCCGTGTCCCTGGACTTGGCCCGTTCCTCGGCCAAGGCCCGCAAGGTCCGGACGTTGGCCAGGGCCATCCCGGCGATCTTGGCCAGGGCCAGGCCCAGGCTGAGGTCGTGCTCCCGCCGATCCGGGAAAAGAAGCCCGGAGACCTCGACAAGCCCGAGAAGCTCTCGGCCGTGGGCCACCCGGAGAAAAAGCCCGTCCCGGCCTTCGGTCCAGGCGTAGTCGGAGTTCAAGGACAGGATCCGGTCCCTGGGGGAGTCCTCGCTTTCGTCCTCCGCGGTCAGCGTCTCCGGCGGATGGAAGGCGATCTTTTGAGGTGAGAGGAGGATCCGGAAGGCCTCGAGAATGCCGGACCGGGCCTCCTCTTCGTTTTGCGCTTTGGCCACGGACCCGATGAGGTGCCCGATCCGGGAGTACTCGGAGATCTGGCCGCGCAGGGCCTCCATCCGGTCCTCGAGCCCGGCCTTGTCCTTTTCCAGCCGCCAGGACAGAACGGCCCGGATGAGATTCAACTGGAAGAACCCGAGCCCGGTCGGGAAGATCTCGCAGGGCAGCTTGAGGAACTTGGCGAATCCCCTGAGCTCTTTGTCGATCCGCGGGTGGACGCCGGTGTCGAGAAGGACGAGCTTTTTCGCCGAGCTCCTAAAAAAGTCCCGCGCCCCTTTGCTGTCCGAGGGCCAGCGTTTTTCGACGAAGGCCTCCCAATCCCTCAGCCATCCCGGCAGGAGGAGGAGAGCTTCTTCCCGTTGAAATTGGACCAGGACGTCCTTGTCCGCGACCCACTCGAAACATTGGCCTTTTTGGGAGGTGAAGAAGCCGGCCGCGGCATCCAGGGCCTTGGCCGCCCTGGTCAGGCAATAGCTCCCGATCAGGCAGACCGCGCGTCCTTCCTGGCGGCAGCTCGCGACGGACTCCTCCAATCCTCGCCAATCGGCCTCGATCAGGTCGCAGTCCGCCGGCAGGGTCTTGAAATGGACGTCCCGGAATTCGGGAAAGGCGGAGATCGCCCGGACCTCGCGGTCGAAGTACGAACAAACGACCAAGCAGAGCTCGCGAGCCATGTCTCCGGACCCCTCGCCCGGCGCCGGTGACGAGACCGGAGCGGGCTAGGTCAAATATGTCCTTTTATTGGACATTATCATTATAACACCAAATATTGTCATAAATCAAGTGTTTTATTTATTTTGTCATTTTTTAACTGTCCTATATAAGAACATACGCAAATTTTCCGAAAGTGCCCGAAACCCCAATTTGCCGATATCTCTGTTTGGCATCGGCAGAGCATTCCGCTAGAATGCAGGTATTGAGAGGAACTCATGAAAAAGACGATCTCATTCGCGCTGTGCGCCCTGATCCTGCTGTCGCTCCCGGCCCTGCCCGGATTCGGGCAGACGGCCCAGGACGCCCTGGCCAAGATGATCCAGGCCATGGGCGGAAAGAAAGCGCTGGGCGCTATCAAGGACACGACGATAAGCGGGTCGGTCGAGCTCGCCCAATTCGGCCTCACGGCCTCCATCACCATGTACCAGAAGGAGCCCGACAAGCTGCGCATCGACATGGGCCTGCTGGACATGGTCATCGCCATGGGTTACGACGGCCGGAAGGGCTGGTTCACCGATCCGCAGAGCGGGACGACCCAGGAGATGCCTGAATTCCAGAGCCGGGATTTCTCCCGCCAGGCCCTGGGCAACGCGGCCTTGCTCGATCCTCAGAAGCTCGGCATCACCTTCGCCTTGAAGCCCAAGGAGAAGATCGAGGGCAAGGAATATATCGTCCTGGAGCAGGTCCTGGCCGACGGCCATTCGATCGCGTTCTTCCTGGACCCGGTGACCTACCTTCCCTTCAAGGCGAAGACCCGGGCCATGGGCCAATCCGGGGCGGAAATCGAGGCCGAGACCTATTTTTCCGACTACCGGAAGGTCGAGAACACGATGGTCGCCCATTCGATCCGGACGCTCCAAGACGGCGTCGAAGCCCAGAAGGTGGCCATCGTCAAGGTCGTCTACAATTCGAACCTCGACGATTCTCTTTTCCGGATGAGATAGGACCCCCGCCGCCGGCGGCTTATGACCCGCCGGTCAGATCGCCGCGGTCGAGCACGGCGGCGTAGACTTCGCCTTCCGCGGCCGTTTCCCCATCCACAAGGGCTTTGCCCTTCATGCAGCAGATCCGCGCTTTCAAGCGGACGAATTCGACCTCGAGCCGGAGCTGGTCGCCGGGGACGACGGTCCTCTTGAACTTGAACTTGTCCACCTTGCTCAGGACGACGAACTTGCTTTCGGGGTCGGGGATCGAATTGAAGAGAAGCACACCCCCCGCCTGGGCGATGGCCTCGATGATGAGGACGCCGGGCATGATCTTCCACTCCGGGAAGTGGCCCTGGAAGAACTGCTCGTTGCAGGTCACGTTCTTCAGGGCGACGATGGTTTTGCCGGGCACCAGGTCCACGACCCGGTCAACGAGCAGGAACGGGAACCGGTGGGGGAGGAACCGGGAGATCTTTTCGACGGTGATCAATGGCCAGCCCTCCTTTAGAATGTCGTGCCGACGGCGAACCGGAAGGCGAAATCCGGGTCGTTGGGGAAGATCTTTTTGTTATTGAAGGAGAAGATCAGGCGGAAGGGGACCCGGAGCGCCGGCACGAAGATGCGGGCCTCGATGCCCGACGAGGTGTACATGTCCTTGAGGCTGAAGCTCTGATTGAAGCTGACGGCGTTGCCCATGTCGAAGAAGAGGATGGCGTAGATCGGGCCGCCGACGGGGATGATGTACTCGGCGTTCAGAACGAGGGCCTTGTCCCCCCCCATGTTGTAGCCGTTCGCGTCCGTCGGGCCGATCCGGTAGGGGTCGTATCCCCGGATCGAGCGCTCGCCGCCCAGGAAGAACCTCTCCCAGTACGGGACCGGCGAGCCCTTGATGGCTTTGACCACCTGATACTGGGCGTGAAAGCCCAGAACATGTTTGCCGATGAAGGGCTGGTAGCGGGTGAACTCGACCTGGGGTTTGAGGAGGTCGACGTCGCCGCCGAGGAAGGTCCCGGCGTATTTAACCGACAGCGAGTACATCGTCCCTTTCGTCGGCGTCAGGGGGCTGTCGATCGTCGAGCGGTAGAGCATCGGCGTGATGGAACTGACGTTGTACTTGCCCGTTCCAAAGCCGCCCATATAGGGGGGGACGATCGGCGTATCCCCTGAATCGTCGGTCACATCGATGATCTGGGAGTCGATGTTCGCGTAGGTGTAAGTCAGGTTCGTCCGCCACATGCCGAACAGCCGGGCCCCCGTGATGAGATCGATCCCCCGGTCCTTACGGAGGTACCAAGGATAGTTTATTCGCCGGTTGTAGATATTGAACCCGGCCGTGATGGGCAGGTCGAAAAGATAGGGCTCGCTGAACCCGAACGAGTAGTTCTTGACCAGCTTGCCCGTCTGGATCGTGAACTCCAGGTTCTCCCCCGCCCCGAGGAAGTTCACGGTCGAATAGCTGAAGGAGATGAACGTCCCCTCGTAGCCGCTGTACCCCGCCGTGAACTGGATGTTGTTCCTCTGGAGCTCCTTGACGTTGACCTGAACATCGATCTTGGTCGGATCCTCGGGGTTGGGCTTGATGTCCGGCTCCTTCTCGAGGTCGACCAGCCCGAGCTGCTTGATGCGCAGAATGCTGTTCTTGAACATCGCCAGGCTGAAGCGGTCCCCTTCCCGGATCATCATCTCCCTGCGGATGACCTTGTCCTTGGTGTAGACATTGCCGCGGAACTCGAGGCGGTTGAGATAGGCGACCTCGTTCTCCTGGATGTTGAAGGTGACGTTGACCATCTTGGTCCTGGGGTCCAGGTTCTCGACGGGAATGACCTGGATGAAGAGGAAGCCGTAGTCGCGGTAGAGCTCCGAGATTTCGTCGACGCTCTTCTCTCGGACCTTGGTGCTGTAGACCTCGCCCGGCTTGAGCCGGACCATGCTCTGGAGCCCCCGGGTGCTGAAGGTCTTGTGGCCTTCGATCTTGATGTCCCCGACCCGGTAGATGTACCCGGGGTTCACGGGGACGACGATGTGCATCATGGTCTGCTTCTTGCCGAAGATCTTCCTCTTTTCGATCTCCTCGATCCGGGGCTCGCCGACGGTCGCTTCCATGTATCCCCGTTCCTGGAACTTCTTCTTGATCCGGTCGGCGTCTTCCTGGACGGTGCTCTGCTTGTAGACGTCCTTGCCGGCGACCCAGTTGAAGAAAGAGTGGGGCCGGTTGTCCTTCATCGCCCAGACGAGGTCGCTCTTGGCGAGCTTGGCCTCGCCATCGAACTCGATGTCCCCGACGCGTATCTTGGGGCCCTCTTCGATCCTGACCTCGACCTCGACCTCGTTCTTGCCCATTCTCCGGACATCGACCTCGATCGCCGAGGCCAGGAGGCCCTTCTCGAAGAGCAGCCCGGAGATGGTCCCCTTGATCTTTTCGAGCTTGGAGGGGCTGTAATAGGAGTAGGGCAAGAGATGCTCGTCCCTCTCCTTGAGCTTATTGACGATGTCGGATTCCTTGACCTTCTTCCCGGTCTTATAGGTCACGACCTTGACGATCGGGTTCTCCTCGACCGTGATCCGGACGATCCGCCCCCGTGTTCCGGTCAGGGCCTCGATCCTGATATCCGAGAAGAACCCGGTGGACCAGAGGACTCGGAAATCCCGCCGGAGCTGGCTGTCGCTGTAGAAATTCCCCTCCCTCGCGGAAAGGTAGTAGAGGATCGTTTCCGTCGTGACCCGGTCGTTGCCGACGATCTCGATCTTTTCCAGGACCTCCTGGGCGGCGAGAAGACCCGGGAGGGCCAATAGAAGGAGGGCCAGAACGGCTTTTTTCATGAACGATTTCCTTGTATCCTATAGCATATTATCCCACATTATTCAAAACGGCGCCCGTCCCTCTCTTTTCAACCCGCGGAGAGAGGGAAAAGTTTCAACCGCCCGGCCTCCATCACGTAGGTCTTGTGGCAATGCCGGGCGATCTTGTCGTTGTGGGTGACGACGATCGAGGACAGCCCCTTGCTCCGATGGAGTTCGAGGACCAGACGGAGGATCCGCTCGCCCGTCCTCCAGTCGAGGTTCCCGGTGGGCTCGTCGGCCAACAGGACACGGGGCTCGTTGGCCAGGGCCCGGGCGATGGCCACCCTCTGTTGCTCTCCTCCCGAGAGCTGGCCCGGACGCGACGAGGCCTTGTCCTCGAGGGCCACGTCCGCGAGGAGGGCCAGGCCGCGGGCGGCGGCCTCCTTCTTCCCGACGCCCCTGATCATCAGGGGGAAGATGACGTTCTCCAAGGCCGTGAACTCCGGAAGCAGATGAAAGGTCTGGAAGACGAACCCGATCTTGATGTTCCGGATCGCGGCGATCTCCCGGTCGGTCCGACCCGACAGGTCCTGGCCGTCGATAAGGACCCGGCCCGCCGACGGCCTGTCCAAGGCCCCGAGAAGATTGAGGAGAGTCGTCTTCCCCACCCCCGAGGCGCCCATGATAGCCACGAGGTCGCCCCGCTCGAGCTCGAAACGGAGCCCCTCGAAGACCTGGAAAGGCGCTTTCCCGGGCTCGGCGTAGGACCTCCCCAAATTCTCGGCGGACAGGACGGGATCACTCATATTTCAACGCCATGACGGGATCCACCCGGGAGGCCCGGCGGGCCGGGAACAGGGTGGAGACGAAACTGATGGCCAGGCTCACGCCGACGATAATGGCCAGGTCGAGAGGTCGGAGCCGGAACGGAACATGGGAGATCTGGTAGATGTCCACGGGGATGCGGATGAGCTCGAAGGTGTTGGCCAGCCAGCACCAGCCGAGGCCCAGGAGGACGCCCAGTCCGGTCCCGATGGCCCCGATCATGGCCCCCTGATAGAAGAAGATCTTGTTGATCGTCCGGGGCGTCGCCCCGATGGCCATCAGAATGCCGATGTCGCGGGTCTTCTCCATGACCATCAGGATCAAGGTGGCGATGATGTTCAAGGCGGCCACGATGACGATCAGGGTGATGGTCAGGAACATGATGTTCTTTTCGAGCTTCAGGGCCGAGAAAAGGGACTTGTTGAGCTCCATCCAGGTCGTGACGTAAACCAGGGGGGGCGCGCTTTCCTTGATCCTCGCGGCCAGGGCCGGGGCCTTGAAGATGTCCCGGATCCTGACCTGGATGTAGCTGACCCGGCCCTCGAGGTCCAGGAGCCTCTGGGCCGTCTCGAGCGAGACCAGGGCCGTCGAGTTGTCGAACTCGTAGAGCCCGGTGTGGAAGAGGCCCGTCACCTGGAACCTTTTCCTTTTCGGCAGGAGCCCCAACGGGGACAGGTTCGAAGAGGCCGACACGACGTCCACGACGTCGCCCACCTGGGCCCCGATCCGGAGAGCCAGCTCACGGCCGAGGAGGAGGCCTTCACGGGCCCCGCCGGGGGCCGGCATCCGCCCGGCCTCGAGGTCGCGGAGCCAGGCGGCGCTCTCGCGCTCCCTCTCGAGGTCGAGGCCCTTGAGCAAGGCTCCCGAGCTCTCCGACAGGCCCGTGACGAGGACCGTGCTGTACACGACGGGCGTCACCGAGACGACCCCCGGCAGGGATCGGATCCCCTCGGCCGTCCCCGGGTAGTCGGCCAGTCCGGCGCCCGACAGGTCGGAAACCATGATGTGGGACGTCGCCCCCAGGATCTTGTCCTGGACGTCCTCTTGGAAGCCGGTGATGAGAGCGATGGCGATGACCAGGGCCGCGACGCCGATCATGATCCCCAGGGCGGAAATGGAGGTGATGACGGAGATGAAGGCCTGTTTCCTCCGGGCCGTGAGGTATCGACGGGCGACGAACAGCTCGAACTTCATCTCTTACTTAGGCCTCAGCAGGGGGAACAGGATGACCTCCCGGATCGATCTCCGGTCGGCCAGGATCATCGTCAGGCGGTCGATGCCGATGCCTTCCCCGCCCGTCGGCGGCAGCCCGTATTCGAGGGCCTCCACGTAGTCGAGGTCGACCGGATGGGACTCGTCGTCCCCTCTCCGCTTCTCCTCCGCCTGCTCCTCGAAGCGGGCCCGCTGCTCGGCGGGGTCCGTGAGCTCGGAGAAGGCGTTGGCCACCTCCATCCCGGCCACCAGGAGCTCGAACCTTTCGGCCTCCTCCGGGTTGTCGCGGGCGGCCTTGGCCAGCGGCGAGATCTCCCTCGGCGGGTTGGTGATGAATGTCGGCTGGATGATGTTGTCCTTGACGAACTTGTCGAAAATGACGTCGAGGGCCTTGCCGTAGGTCATCGGCTTCTTGTCGGGGGCCAGTCCGGAGGCGAACTCGACCAGCCCCTCGCGGTCCTCGAACCGGGACGGGGCCAGCCCGCTGTGGTGGACCAGGGCGTCCATGAACTTCATCCTCTTGTAAGGCCGCTTGAAGGACAGGGAGTGTCCGTCGAACGTGACCTCCTCCCCTCCCCGAAGAGAGACGGCCAGCCCGGTCAGGAGCTCCTCCGTGAGATCCATCATGTCGTAGTAGTCCTTGTAGGCCTCGTAGAACTCGAGCATGGTGAACTCGGGATTGTGCTGGGCGTCGAGGCCCTCGTTGCGGAAGCTTCTGTTGATCTCATAGACCTTGTCGAGGCCGCCGACGACCAGCCGCTTCAGGTAGAGCTCCGGCGCGATCCGGAGGTAGAGGTCCAGGCCGAGGGCGTTGTGATAGGTCTTGAAAGGCCGGGCCAGCGCTCCGCCGGGGATGGTGTGCATCATCGGCGTTTCGACCTCGACGTAGCCCCGGTCGTCGAAGAACCTCCGGATGCGTGCGACGATGGCGCTCCGGAGCCGGAAGACGTCCCCGACCTCGGGGTTCATGATGAGGTCGAGGTACCGCTGCCGGTAGCGGAGCTCGACGTCCTGGAGCCCGTGCCATTTCTCCGGCAGAGGGTGGAGGGACTTGGCCAGGAACGTGAAGGACTCGAGGAGAACGGTGAGCTCTCCCGTCCTCGTCTTGAACAGCTTGCCGCGGACCGACAGGACATCGCCGATGTCGTACAGGCTGAAGAGCTCGTAGGCCTCGGACCCGGCCACGTCCTCCCGGATGTAAACCTGGAGCCGGGCCCGGCCGTCGGAGATGTGGAAGAACGTCGCCCGGCCCATCTTGCGGACGGTCAGGATGCGGCCGGGGACATCGACGATCTCGGCCCTCTCCTCGAGCTCCTGGGGGGAGAGCGCCTCGAAGGAACCGACGATCTCGAGGACCCCGTGAGTCCTCCCCGCCCGGTGGGGGAAGAGCTCGACGCCGGCCTCGCCAAGCCTCCGGAACTTGTCCCGGCGGGCAAGCTCCTGGTCGTTTTCCTTTTCGACCGCCGGGGCCGGCTCCGGGGCCTTCTTCCGGATGTCCTCTTTCTTGCTCATGACGGATCTCTCTGTCCTCGAGCCCGGGCGGCCGGCTTAGCGGCCGGCCCCCGGAGGCTCTTGCCGACGGCATCCAGGACGCCGTTGACGAAGACGGCCGATTCCCGGCCGCTGTATTTCTTGGCGATCTCGATGGCCTCGTTGATGACGATCGCGGGGGCCAGGGCCGGCTCGTAGAGGAGCTCGCAAACGGCGATCCTCAGGATGTTCCGGTCGACGACGGCCATCCGGGCCAGCCGCCAGTTCTTGGAGGCCGACTGGACGGCCCCGTCGATCTCGTCCCGGCGGCCGAGGATCTGTTCGACGAGCCAAGCGCCGTAGGCCCTGACCTCGGAGGTCGCCTTCTGGTGTTCCCAGTACGTCCGGGCCAACGCCGCCGGGTCCGCCGAGTTGAACTCGGTCTGGAACAGGATCTGCAGGGCGCACTCCCGCGCTTTCCGGCGGTTTCCCATCTTCCGTCCCGGTCCCCCTATCAGGGGAGACCTGATTCCTTGATCAGGCTCATCGTTTCGACCAGGGCCATGGCGGCGTCGTAGCCCTTGTTGCCGGCCTTGGTCCCGGCCCGGTCGATGCCCTGCTCGACGGTGTCCACGGTCAGGATCCCGAAGGAGACGGGCACGCCGTCCTCCATGGCGATCTGGGCCAGTCCCTTGGTCACCTCGGCGCCCAGGAAATCGAAGTGGGGGGTGTCGCCGCGGATGAGGGCTCCAATGCACAAAACGCCGTCGGCCGTCTTGGACCGGGCGACCTTTCGGGCGACCATCGGGACCTCGAACGACCCCGGCACCTTGTAGACCGTGATGTCGGCCTCCTGGGCGCCCGTTTTCTGGAGGGCTTCCAGAGCGCCTTCGAGCAGCCGGTCGGCGATGAAGCCGTTGTAACGACTGACGACGATGCCGACCTTGAACCCTTTGGCCTGAAGCTTACCCTGATGGATTTTCATGGACGTCACGCGCCTCCCGTACCGATTTTTTTCTCGTAGATCCGGTATTTCTTGTAGATGCCGGCGCCGATCGAGGCCGCGAACCGGTTGATGGCCTCGTTGTCTTCGAGCTGCCACGACAGCTCGCCCCACTCGAACCCCTTGGCCAGCAGGGCCTTCTCGAAACGGTCGTAGAGCAGGTAGGCCAACCCGGTGCGCATGACCTCGGGAATGACCCCGAAGACGACCGCCCGGGCCCCCTTGATCTTCTTGCGGGCGGCCAGGAGCTTGAGGAAACCGAACGGGAACAGCCGCCCGTTGACCTTGGCCAGGGCCTCGTTGAGGTTGGGCAGCCCGAAGGCGAACCCGACCGGCCGGCCCTCCTGCTCGGCGAACAGGACGACGTCCGGGTCGGCGAAACGGACCAGGCTGCGGGCCATATGCTTGATCTCCGCGTCCGTCCAGGGCACGAAGCCCCAGTTGTTCCGCCAGCCGCTGTTGTAGATCCCGGCGATGGCCATGGCCTCCTCGTAGAGGCGGGACTTGTCGAAGCTCCGGAAACGGAACCGGTCCGCGTCGGTGATCCGGGCGATGGCCGCCTGGACCTTCTGGGACGTCCCGTGCCCGCGGTCCATCCGGAACGCGAAGAGGTCCTTGGCCTTGGACATCCCGCACTTGTCCATCAGGTCGATGTAATAGGGGGGGTTGTAGGGCATCATGACGACCGGCGGCGAATCGAAACCCTCGAGGAGAAAGGCGCACTCGTCGTTCATGGACAGGTTCATCGGCCCGCGCAGCGCGTCCATGCCCCGGTCCCGGACCCAGGAAGCGGCCGTGTCGAGGAGGGCCCGGGCCGCTTCCGGATCGTCCCGGCACTCGAAGAGGCCGAAGAACCCGGTGCGGTCGCGATGGTGTTCGTTGTGGGCCCGGTCGACGATCGCGGCCACGCGGCCGACGAGCTCGCCGTCGCGGACCGCCAGGAAGCAGTCCGCTTCCCCGTGCTCGAAGAAGGGATGCCGGCGACGGTCGAGCTTCTGCTTCACGTCGGCGATGAGCGGCGGGACCCAGAAGGGGTTCCCGGCATAGATCGCCCAGGGGAGGCGGATGAAAGCCGAGAGCTCCTTCTTCTTCTGAACTTTCTTTATCTGTAGTCCGTTCACGCCGTCTCCTCTCCGTGAAAGAGTGGCCCCATTTTAGCAGATGTCCGCTTTTTTTGCACCAATAACCCGGGCCGG
>VGJC01000084.1 GCA_016867635.1 Candidatus Aminicenantota bacterium
CTATCCGGAGATCGCCCGTCAGGCCCGGGTCGAAGGCGTGGTCATCATCGAGGCCACGACCGACATCTACGGACGGGTCATCGACGTCAAGGTCCTGCGCTCCATCCCCCTGCTCGACCAGGCGGCCTACGACGCCGTCCGGCAGTGGGTCTACGAGCCGATGATCATCAACGGCCGGCCCCGGCCCGTCATCTTCACCGTCACCGTCCGGTTCCAGCTCAAGTAGCGGCCCGTGAGCTCAGCCCCCGATGGCTTTTCGGATCCTCCGAAAGCCGCCGTTGTCTCAAGGCCAAAGAGGACCGGCCAGGATCATTCCGTGATGGAGAGATAACGGAACTTTCCCGTTTTGGCCAGGGCGTCGGGGACGAAAAGGATGATCTCAGACGGTTTGCCCCACGGATGCGCTGATGCGACCTGCCAGGAACCGCAAAGCATGAGATCTTGCGGCGGCTTGACGACCCTTCCCGCGAAGTTCGTGATTTGAGCCTGGAGAACGTTCTCTTCCCGGCCTTTGCCATAGATGTACAAGAACATCAGCCGGTCATCGGATAACCGCATGACATGGGAAAAATTCAAGATTTCGTGGGAGGGATGCGGAATGGCGTCGATCCGATTCGAGGCCGTGTGAAAGATCGCGTGATCCCCCGCAAAATAGCCGTGGTCAAAGCCGATCAACAGCCTATCCCGCGCCAGCGTTTCAATAGAAGCGGGTTTCCTGGCCCCGGCTCCCGGCACCGGCTTCGGGAGGGCCGTCCACACGCCGTAAGGGTCCATAGCCCGGATGCTCAATTGATTCCGATAGTCCCGAAGTATCAGCCATTGGCCGTCCGGCAGGACATCGAAGTCGGCGGTCATCATCATCGGCTCTTCCTCGCTCCTATACCCGGGCCGGCCCCTGTAGATCTGGTCGCCATCCCGGTCGATGATGACATAGCGCGATCCTTTGTAGATGCCTCCTTTTCCGCCGGGAAGGGCTTTATCATAGGCGCTGTAGACAATGGCCATCGACTCCCCGCCCGGAAGAACGCGGACGTTTGAGATACGGACATCTTCGTCCCGTCCGCCTATCGGACGGGGATCCCCGAACCGGTCTTTGGTGAAAGGATCGACGAGATGGATGTATCCCTGATGCCTGTGTTCCGCCAGCACTTCGTAAATGCATAAGAACTTGTCCTGGGGCCCGGGAAAGCGGTGGAGACGAATGAACGGGAAACGATCGGCCATGGGGCTCTTCGGGGTCATGGCAATGGGCCCGATCATTTCCTTCATGTCCCTGTCCCGCATCACGAAGACGAGCTGCAACGTTCCGCCCTCGGCCTCGTCGGTCAAGGCTTCGTACACCAGGGCGAAGCCCCGGTAGCCTCCGGCGGCGGCGCAGGTCCCCCGGACCGTGCGGGTGCCCATGTCGGGACTGGTGACGAAGAAATCCCGGGGCGAGGATCTGGCGATACGGTTCGGGTCCTCGGCGGGCCTTTGCTGGATAGCTTTCTGCTTGATCTGCAGCTGTTGGCGATCGGACGGGATCCCGGCGGACGTCGCCAGATGCCCGGCGATGACGACGGCTCCCATGATCGATAGGCGCTTAATGGCTCTCACATCAAACCTTCCTATTTCCCCAGGCCTTTGCGGATGACCTCGAGCTTCTCCTTGAGTGACGGGGCGAAGGCGAAGAACTGCTGCAGCGTGGCGCAGCCGTAGTCCGCGCAGTGGGCGCAGGTCATGACGCCCCTGCCGGACGCGCAGACGCGGATAGCGCAGGTCGCCGCGTGGGCCGCGCTCGTCCGCCGGCCCGAGGAACATCCGTCGCAGACGCAGGCTTCCCAGGACCCGACGCCGCCGCCGTATTGCTCGGCCCACTTCTTGGCCGTGGCTTCGAGCCCGGCCCGGTCGTTCGCTTGCGTGGCGATGTAGGCCTCGCACTCGCCGCAGTCGATCCCGCAGTACGCTTGGATTTTGGTCATGTCGAACTCCTGCACGGAAAGATGACCGGATGATAGCCCCGGTGCGGGCGGCGTGTCAAACCCGCCCGTGACGCGCGGCGCCAGAGATAGTCGCACGCGGGTTGGAACTTCCGGAAGGATCCGTGCTAAGATGCCGGGTGAGTGAAATCGACACCCCGAGGAGGACAGCCATGGATTTCGCCCTGACCGAAGAACAGGAAATGCTGAGACAGGCCGTGCGGACCTTCGCCGAAAAGGAGATCGTGCCTATCCGGCAGGAACTGGACGAGAAGGAGGAGTTCGGTTACGGGATCACCCAGAAGATGTTCGACCTGGGCTTCTTCAGCGTCCTGATCCCCGAGGAATACGGCGGCATGGGCATGGACTACCAGTCGTACATCCTGGTCGTCGAGGAGCTGGCCCGGGTGGACGCCTGCCAGGCGGCCACGGTCGCCGCCGGCACCTCCTTGGGGGCCGCCCCGATCTACTATTACGGCAACGAGAAGCAGCGCAAAGAGCTCCTGCCCGAGCTTCTCAAGGGAAAACTATTCGGGTTCGGGCTGACCGAGCCCGACGCCGGCTCCGACGCCGGAGGGACCAAGACCAAGGCCGTCCACAAGGACGGCAAGTGGATCATCAACGGCTCCAAGATCTTCATCACCAACGCCTCGACGAAGATCACCATGGGCTCGATCATCCAGGCCGTCACCGGCGAGCGGGAGGGCGGCAAGAAGGAATACACCTGCTTCCTCGTCCGGCAGGACAGCCCCGGCTACACGGCCAAGCCCATGCACAAGAAGATGACCTGGCGCTCCAGCAACACGTCGGAGATCTACCTCGAGGACGTGGAAGTGACCGACGAGGACGTCCTGGGCAAGCGCGGCGAAGGCTTCCATCAGATGCTGGAAACGCTCGACAACGGGCGGCTGTCCATCGCCGCCATGGGCGTCGGGGGCGCCCAGGGGGCCTTCGAGGCGGCCTTGAAGTACTCCCAGGAGCGCCAGCAGTTCGGCCGGCCCATCAGCAGCTTCCAGAGCACGGCCTTCAAGCTGGCCGACATGGCCACCGAGATCGAGGCCGCCCGCAACCTCCTCTACAAGGCCTGCTGGCTCCGGGACAACAACAAGCCCTTCGGCAAGGAGGCGGCCATGGCCAAGCTCTACGCGAGCGAGGTCATGAAGCGGGTCACTCACGAGGCCGTCCAGATCTACGGCGGCTACGGGCTGATGGAGGAATACCCCGTCGCCAAGTTCTATCGGGACCAGAGGCTGCTCGAGATCGGGGAAGGGACCAGCGAGATCCAGCGGCTGGTCATCGCCCGCAAATTGGGGGTCTGAGCCCTTCTCGCTCGAAAGGGGTCGACGGCCGGCTAGGCGGCCTTCGGCTCGATCTCGACCAGGGTCTTCTCGGCGTCGACCAGATCGCCGACCGCGACGTGGATCTTCTTGACGACACCCTCGAGGCCCGCCTGGACCTCGTTCTCCATCTTCATGGCCTCGACGATGACCAGGGTCTGGTTCTTGCGGCACTCGTCGCCCTCGGCGGCGCAGAGCTTGATGACCTTGCCCGGCATGGGCGAGCGGACTTCGAGCCCCCCGTCGGGTGAGCGGTCGTCGCCCTTGTGGAAGCGCCCCGAATCGGCCCGGGCCGAAGAGATAACGAACTCCCGGCCGGCGGCGGAGACGAGGAGGCGGTCCCCGTCGCGGGCGAGGAAGAGCCGGCGAGCCTCGCCTCCCGTAAAGAGGACGATCTCGTTGTCGGAGACCCTCAGGATCTCGGCCTCGAGCGTCCCCCCGGCCGCGGAGACCGTCCATACGCCGTCCTTCTTTTCCAGGGAAACGGCCTGGACCGCGCCGTCGACGAGATATTCGAACTTCATTCGCCCGGTCCCCCGATCCTCCAGCCGCCCAGGGACGTCCAGGGCGTCTCGGCCCGTTCCGAGGCGGCCGGTCCGGCCGGGCCTCCGCCCCTCGCCGGGCCGGACGAATCGGCGTAGGCCGCGGCGGCCAGGGCCAGCCGCGTCTTTTCTTCGTCCGGGCCGCCCTCGCTCCACGCCGCGAAATGCTTGCCGATGAAGGCCGTCGTCGTCCGGCCGGCCAGGAACTCCGGATGGCGGACGACATCCCTCAGGAAGGGGATCGTCGTCCGGATGCCCAGCACGGCGTAGTCGTCGAGCGCGGCGGCCATTCTCCGGCAGGCCGTCTCCCGGTCCTCGGCCCAGACGATGAGCTTGGCCAGGATGGGATCGTAGTGGACCGGGACCTCCCAGCCGCCGTAGATGCCGCTGTCGTTCCGTATCCCGGGCCCGCAAGGCTCCTTGAGGAACAGGACCTTGCCGGCCGACGGCAGGAAATTGCGGGACGGGTCCTCGGCGTAGATCCGGCACTCGATGGCCTGGCCGCGCTGGCGAAGGTCGTCCTGGTCGAACGCGAGCTTGTCCCCGGCCGCGGCCAGGATCTGCTGGCGGACGAGGTCGACGCCCGTCACGAGCTCGGTCACCGGGTGTTCGACCTGGAGCCGGGCGTTGACCTCCATGAAATAGAACCGCCCGTCGGCGTCGAGGAGGAACTCGACCGTGCCGGCGTTGGTGTAGCCCGCGGCCAGCATGGCCCGCTTGGCCGTCTCGCCCATCTTGGACCGAAGCACGGGGTTGAGGGCCGGCGAGGGGCTCTCCTCGACGATCTTCTGGTGGCGCCTTTGGATCGAGCACTCGCGCTCGAACAGGTGGACGACGTTGCCGTGCCCGTCGGCCAGGACCTGGAACTCGACGTGGCGCGGCTCGGCGATGTACTTCTCGAGATAGACGGAAGAGTCCCCGAAAGCGGATCCCGCCTCGCGCATCCCGGCCTCGACGGCCGCCAGCAGGTCCTTCTCCTCGTGGACGATGCGCATCCCTTTGCCGCCGCCTCCGGCCGAGGCCTTGACGATGACCGGGTAGCCGAGCTTGCGGGCCGCCGCCGCGAACTCCGCCTTGTCCGACGGCACGGCGCTCATGCCCGGGATGATCGGCACCCCGGCCTTCTCCATCGTCCTCCGGGCCCGGACCTTGTCGCCGACGAGCTCCAGGGCGTCGGCGTTGGGGCCGATGAAGACCAGTCCGGCGTCCGCGCAAGCCCTGGCGAAGGCGGCGTTCTCGGCCAGGAACCCGTATCCGGGATGGACGGCCTCGGCCCCCGTCGAGCGGGCGGCCTCGATGATCCGGTCCATGCGGAGGTAGCTGTCGACGGCCGGCGCCGGGCCGATGGAGACGGCCTCGTCGGCCAGCAGGACGTGCAGGCTCCGGCGGTCGCACTCCGAGTAAACGGCCACGGTCCGGATGCCCATTTCGCGGCAGGCCCGGATGACCCGCACGGCGATCTCTCCGCGGTTGGCGACCAGGATCTTCTTGAAGCTCATCCCGCCCACTTCGGCTTCCTCTTTTCCAGGAACGCGGCCATGCCCTCCTGGGCCTCTTCCGAGACCCGCAGCCGGGCGATCATCTCGGCCGTGAAGCGCTTGGCCTCCCCGAAGTCCATGCCCGGCACCCGCCGCAGGAGCTCCTTGGCGCTGGCCAGGGCCTCGGGCCCCGACGAAAGCAGCGAGCCGACGACCGCCTCGACCGCCGCGTCGAGCCCGGCCGGTTCGGCGACGATGTTGGCCAGCCCGACCTCGAGGGCCCGCCGGCCGTCCATCCGCTCGCCGGTCAGGAAATACTGCCGGGCCCGGCTCTCGCCCATGCGCCGCACGACGTAGGGCGAGATGGCCGCCGGAACGACCCCGATCTTGACCTCGCTCAGGCCGAAGCGGGCCTCGGTCGAAGCGACGACGATGTCGCAGGCCGAGACGAAGCCCGTGCCGCCGCCGATGGCCGGGCCGTTGACCCGGGCGACGGTCGGCTTGGGCAGGCTATAGAGCTCGTGGAGGGCCTCGGCCAGCTCCATCGTCTCCCCAAGGTTCTGTTCATAGGTGAAGCTGATGATCTCCCGCATCCAGTTGAGGTCGGCGCCCGAGCAAAAGGACGAGCCGCGTCCCGAGAGCACGACGACCCGGACCTCGTCGTCGCGGCGGACGTCCTCGAGGGCCTTCCGGAGCTCGCGGACCATGACGGCGTTGAAGGCGTTGCGGACCGCGGGCCGGTTGAGCCACAGGCGCGTCACCCGGCCGTCGCGCTCGACCTGCAGGGTCTCGAAGGTCTTGAGGCTCATCGCTCCCCCGTCCTCACATCCTGAAAATGCCGACCTTGTAGTCCGGGATGGGCGCGTTGAGGCTCATGGCGACGCCCAGGGCCAGCGCCTGGCGGGTCTCGAGGGGGTCGAGAAGGCCGTCGTCCCAGAGCCGGGCCGTGCTGTAGTAGGGGCTGGCTTCGCCCTCGTACTTGTCGAGGATGGGCTTCATCATGGCCGCCTTCTCCTCCGCGGTCATCTTGACGCCCTCGGCCTCCATCTTCTTGATCTTGACCGTGACCAGGACGTTGGCGGCCTGCTCGCCGCCCATGACGCAGATGCGGCCGTTGGGCCACATCCAGAGCAGGCGCGGGCCGTAGGCCCGGCCGCACATGGCGTAGTTGCCGGCCCCGTAGGAGCCGCCGACGATGACCGTCAGCTTGGGGACGTCGGCGTTGGCCACGGCGTGAACGAGCTTGGCGCCGTCCCTGGCGATGCCCCGGTGCTCGTACTGCTTGCCGACGATGAAACCGGTGATGTTCTGGAGGAAGACGAGCGGGATCTTGCGCATGGCGCAGAGGGTCACGAAGTGGGCCCCCTTGAGCGAGCTCTCCGAGAACAAAACCCCGTTGTTGGCCAGGATGCCCACGGGATAGCCCATGATCCGGGCGAAGCCGCAGACGATGGTCGGCGCGTAGAGGGCCTTGAACTCCTGGAAACGGCTGCCGTCGACGACGCGGGCGATGACCTCCTTGATGTCGAAGGCCTTGCGCAGGTCCGCGGGCAGGATGCCGTAGAGCTCGCGCGGGTCGTAGTGCGGGTCCTCGGGGGCGGCCCGGTCGAGCTCGAAGCGCCGCGGGGGGTCGAGGGTTTCGACGATGTTGCGGGCCATCTCCAGGGCGTGCTCGTCGTTCAGGGCGTAGTGGTCGGAGACGCCGGAGATGCGGCAGTGGACGTCGGCCCCGCCGAGGTCCTCGTCGGAGACCTCCTCGCCGGTGGCCGCTTTGACCAGCGGCGGGCCGCCGATGAAGATCGTCCCCTGGCGGCGGACGATGACCGTCTCGTCGCTCATGGCCGGGACGTAGGCCCCGCCCGCCGTGCACGACCCCATGACCACGGAGATCTGGGGGATGCCCAGGGCCGAGAGGCGGGCCTGGTTGTAGAAGATGCGGCCGAAGTGCTCCTTGTCGGGGAAGGTCCCCGACTGGTGGGGCAGGAAGATGCCGCCGGAGTCGACGAGGTAGACGCAGGGCAGCCTGTTCTCGAGGGCCACCTCCTGGGCGCGGAGGTGCTTCTTGATGGTCGTCGGGAAATAGGTCCCGCCCTTGACCGTAGCGTCGTTGGCCACGACCAGGACCTCGCGGCCGTGGACGACGCCCACGCCGGTGACCATGCCGGCCGCCGGGGCCTCGTCGTCGTACATGCCGTTGGCCGCCAGCGGGCTGAGCTCGAGAAAAGGGGTGTTGGGGTCGAACAGCCGGTCGAGCCGGTCGCGGACCAGGAGCTTGCCGCGCGAGGTGTGCAGCTCCCGGGATTTAGGCGGCCCGCCTTCTTGGGCCTTGGCCAGGCGCTCCCGGTACTCGGCCAGGAGCCGCTCCATGGCCTCGGCGTTGCGCCGGAAATCGGGGCTTTTCGTGTCGACCTTGGATTCGATCCTGAACATCGCCTATTCCGGGACGAGCTTGTAGCCGTAATAGATGACGCCGGCCTCCCCCTCCTCCGAGACTTTGCGGAACTCGATGCGGACCCGCATCCCGACCTTGAGGGCGGCCGGGTCGCAATCGACGATCTGGGCCGTCAGCCGCACGCCGTCGTCGAGCTCGGCGATGCCCACGGCATAGGGGCTCTGGTCGCAGAACGGCTGGGGGGCGACGCGGATGACCGTGTAGGTCAGGACCTTGCCGCTTTCGGCCAGCTTGTGGGGTCCGAACTCCCGGGCCCCGCACTCGGGGCAGATGAGACGCGGGGGAAAACAGATAAAGCCGCACCGGGCGCACTTGGCGGCCTCGAGCCTGTATCTCTGGGGGATCTCACGCCAGGATCTCGCGGGTGACTGCATGCTGTCCTCCTCTCACTCCGCCTCGAAGACGTGGACGACGGCGCTGCCGCCCGTCCCGCCCATGTTCTGGGTCAGGCCGCGCTTGGCGCCTTTCACTTGCCGCTCCCCGGCGTGGCCGCGGAGCTGTTCGACGACCTCCACGGCCTGGGCGACACCCGTGGCCCCGACCGGATGGCCCTTGGCCTTCAGCCCGCCGCTCGCGTTGACCGGGAACTTGCCACCGGCCGCGGTCAGGCCGTCCTCGACGGCCTTGCCTCCCTGGCCTTTCTTGACCAGCCCCAAAGCCTCGATGATCATGATCTCGGCGATCGTGAAGCAGTCGTGGACCTCGAACAGGTCCATATCCCCGATCTTGCGCTTGGCCTGGGCCAGGGCCGCCTTGGCGGCCAGGTGGGTGGACTCCATCCAGGACAGGTCCTTGCGTGAGCTCAAGGCGATGGTGTCGGTGGCCTGGCCGCTGCCCGCGATCCGGACCACGGGCTTCTTGAGCTTGCGGGCCATGTCCGCCGGACAGAGGATGACGGCCGCGGCCCCGTCCGTGATGGGCGAGCAATCGAGGATCCTCAGGGGGTCGGCCACTAGGACCGACTTGAGGACCATGTCGACCGTGACCTTGAACGGGAATTGGGCCAGCGGGTTGCGCGAGCCGTTCTCGTGGTTCTTGACGGCGACCATGGCCAGCTGCTCGCGGGTCGTCCCGTGGCGGTGCATGTGGTCGACGGCCATCATGGCGTAGAGCGCGGGGAAGGTCAGGCCGTGAAAGCCCTCGTACTCCTGGTCGGCCGCGGTGCCCAAGGCGTAGGTCGCCTCGTTGCCGCCGACGTCGGTCATCTTCTCGATGCCGCCGACCAGGACCACGTCGCTCATGCCGGAGGCGACTTCGATGAATCCTTGGCGCAGCGCCAGGCCGCCCGAGCAGCAGGCGGACTCGACGCGGGTCGCCGGGACGGGCTTGCGGCCCAGGTAGTCGGCGAACAGCGACCCGATGTGCTCCTGGCCCGCGAACAAGCCCGAGGACATGCAGCCGACGTACATCGAGTCGATCTTGTCGATCCCGGCGTCCTCGACGGCCAGGAGAGCCGTTTCGACGAAGATCGTCCGGAGGGACTTCTCCCAGAGCTCCCCCCACTTCGTCATGCCCACACCGATGACAGCGACGTCTCTCATGCCGGCCTCCTATTCCGCCTTCCGGATCTTGCGGCGGTACTTGGCGTACACGCCGTACTCGATATAGTTCTTGTTCCCGTCGAGCTGGGCCCTCGTCCGGGGGGCCCGGTCGCGGACCTCCTCGATGCGCTCCGTGACCCGGAAGACGAACGAGTCGCTGCCGGCCCCGGAGCCGTAGGAGACCATGAGGACCAGGTCGCCCGGCGCGGCGATGTCGAGGGTCGCCGTCAGCCCCAGCGGCGAGGAGCCCGAATAGGTGTTGCCGAGCTTGTTGACCAGCCACCCGGGCTCGATCTGCTTCTTCTCGAAGCCCAGCATCTCCCCGACCCGGAACGGGAACTTGCCGTTGGGCTGGTGGAAGATGACGTAGGCGAAGTCGGCGGGCTTGAGGCCGGATTTCTTCATGATGCCCTCGGCCGAGCCGGTGATGTGCTTGAAGTAGGCCGGGTCGCCCGTGAACCGGCCGCCGTGCTGGGGATAGTGCATGTACTCGCGGCGCCAGAAGTCGGGCGTGTCCGTGGTGAAGGAGAAGGTCTCCAGGGCCTCGGCGATGGGCTTCTCCTTGCCGAAGAGGAAGGCGGCGGCGCCGGCCGCGGCCGAGTATTCGAGGGCGTCGCCGGGCGCCCCCTGGGAGGTGTCGGCCCCGACGGCCAGGGCGTACTTGACGGCCCCGGCCTGGACCAGGCTCAGGGCGATGAACATGCCTTCGCTGCCGGCCTTGCAGGCGAACTCGAGGTCGGCCGTGTGGACGGCCGGGACGGCGTTGATGGCCTCCGCCAAGGTCGCCCCGCTGGGCTTGACGGCGTAGGGATGGGATTCGGAGCCGACATAGACGGCCCCGATCTCGCGGGGATCGATGCCCGCCCTCTTGAGCGCGTTCCGGGCGCTCTCGACGGACATGGTGATCGTGTCCTGGTCGGGAGAGGGCACGGCTTTCTCCTCGAGCATCAGCCCCTTCTTGTAGCTCGGGGCGTCGGCCCCCCAGACCTTGGCGATCTCCTCGACCTTGATGCGGTTTCGCGGGATGTAGGCCCCGTAACCGATGATTCCTGCCATCCGCCTGACCTCCTTTCGGGACAGAATAGGACTCCCGTTCCGGCTATGAGATGAGTACGTCCGACATGTCCGACATGATCTTCCGCGCAAAAAAAACGCGAAATCATCCTTCCATATCCCGGCGACGAAGTCAAGCCGCCGCGGGTCCGTTTCCCCGATGCGAGGGTTATTTCCGAGACCCGAATTAGAGAAGGGTCCTACCGGTTAACGGTTACGATGCGGGTCGAGCCGATCTGGTCTGTGGCAAAGTAGAGATAGGCGTTCTCCTGGGGACGATACTCGGCGATGAGCTTGCCGCCCATGGTGATGTAATCCCTGACACAGATGCCGAGTCCATTACACTCGGCAAGCAGCCGGCCCTCAAAATCGTATATGTAGTTGGTGCAGCCGTAATGTCCTCCTTGAGTTCGCAAAAGCACGCGCCAATTTCCCTCGCAAATCTATGCGGCTATTGACAC
>VGJC01000085.1 GCA_016867635.1 Candidatus Aminicenantota bacterium
GATCCGCGCTTCGGCCCCGTCTACACCCAGGGGATCGCCTGGGCGGCGAGGGACATCGAAAAGACATGGCCGGAGAGCGGGACCTTCAGGGATACTCCGCTCGGGAACCTGGTGACAGACGCCGTCATGGCCGGGCTCGAGAAAGCCGGCATCCAGGCGGACTTCGCGCTCGAGGCCCTGGGCTATATCGCCAATGAAGTCCCCAGGGGCACGGTCGTCGGCAACGACGTTCTCCGGGCTGTGCCCTACGGATACGACGCGGAAACGGGACTTGGCCACAAGATCGTCATCGCCCCGCTCCCGGGGTCCCTCATCCTCGCAGGCCTGGAGCACACCCTCTCGGCCATTCCATACACCAGAGAGTTCTGCATGCAGGCCTGCGGGCTGACCTATCAGTACGACTCGACAAAGCCGGCGTCAAGCAAGCTCGGAGCCTTGAGCCGGCTCGACCCGATGTCCGTCCTGGCGAACGGGGAGCCGGTCGCGGCGAACCCCGATAAATCCTACCTCGTGGCCATGAACGAACAGGTCTTCCAATTCCTCAGCTCCCTGGCGGCGCCCTTGGGACTGTCACTCGTGAGCTTCCCCACGGGCCTTTCGGAATATGCCGTCGTCCGGGACCACATGAGAGATCTCCAGGTGCTCGACAACCGGTCGGAGGGCCGGATCAGAGACGTGCTCAGGCGAAACTGAGGCCAAGCCCGAAAACAGGCCGGCCCCGGCCCGGCTCCGTCCGACCTACTTTCCCTTCTTCAGCCTCTCGGCCAGGAAATTCGGCAGGGCGAAGGCCGCCCGGTGGACCTCGGCGTTGTAGTACTTGAGGCCCTTCGGGATGCGCGTCCTGCGCGGGGCCAGGGGATCGACATCGTCCGAGAGGAAATTGTAGCACCACATCCCTACGGGATAGGTGGGCACGGGGCCGAGATAAAACCCGGAGCGGCGGAAGAGCTTCTTCAGGAAAACGCTCTTCATGGCGTGGGAATCCAGATGGAGCATGAGCGATCCCGCCTGGGCGGCGATGACGCCTCCGGGATTGAGGCGGGACTTGAGCTTGCGGGTGAAAGCCTCCTCATGGAGGACCGTCGACGGCCCGACCGGGTCCGAGGAGTCGACGAGGATGACGTCGAACTTCTCCCTGACCTCCTCGATGAACACGTTCCCGTCGGCCACCGCCAGCTCGGCGCGGGGGTCCTTCAGGGCGGCCTTGAGCCAGGGGAAGTGCCGGCGGCAGGCCTCGATGACCCGGCCGTCGATCTCGACCAGCCAGGCCTTTTCGACGGGGTGCCGGAGAACTTCGCGCAGGGCGCCGCCGTCCCCGCCGCCGATGATCAGGACCTTGGAGGGGCGGGGATGACAGGCCAGGGCCGGGTGGACGAGCATCTCGTGGTAGTAGAATTCGTCGCGCTCGGTCGTCTGGAGGAGGCCGTCGAGAAGGAGCACGCGGCCGTAATCCTTGTTGCGGATGATCTCGATCCGCTGGAACTCCGACCGCCCTTCGTAGAGCACGTCCTTGACGGTGAAGAAGATCCCGGAAGCGGCGGTCTGGTATTCCCGGGCTTCCGTCTTTTTCGCGTTGAGGGCTTTGTCAGGCTTCATGGTATTGAAATGACCTCGTCTTGTCCGGCACCTCAGTAAGACTTGTCGAGCTTGATGCCCTTGTAGTACTTCTTGAGGATGTCATGGTAGGCGGCGCCGGCCTGGCCCATCCCGTAGGCGCCGACCTGGCAGAGGCCCACGCCGTGGCCCCAGCCCCGGCCGGTGAAGATGAACGAATCCACGCGGCCGGTCTCGTCGTAGGTCCGGTCGATGACGAAAAGGGTGTCCCGCAGGCCGAGAGCGGAGCGGATCGGGAACCCGCGGAGCGTGACGCTCTTCTCCGTGCCCTTGACCACCAGATCGAGGGCCCGGCCGGAGGGGCCCCGCGACTTGACCGAGACGTCGACCAGCCCGCCGATCGGATACGATTGACCGACCAGGGCTTCGAGCTCCTCCCTCGTCTTGCGGACCTGCCAGCGGTTGTAGCGCGAGGAGCGATCGAGGACGTTGGAGCTCGAGGGATAGATCACTTCGAGATAGGAGATCTCCCCTTCCCGCTCGATCCAGCGGACCCTCTCGCCGCCGAGCATGGTCAGCTTCGATGAGAAGGAGGCGGCCCCGTCCAGCTTCCTGAGGAGATAGAGGTGGTTGGCAAGGCTCAGCGTCTTGCGCCCCTCCGGCAGCCCGACCTCGATCCCCGTCCGGGTCGCCGACAAAAAGTCCCCGATCCGGAAGATATCCCTCTCGGCCGTGACCACTCCGGCCAAGGCCATGGCCAGCTCCGCGCGGGTGACGGGCCGGACGAGGTCCTCGGCCTTCATGGAGGCCGGGAAAAGCCCGGACTGGAGGCAGTAGGCCAGCGCTCGCCGATCCGGGACCTGGGCCGCGGGAAGCTCTTTCAGAAGAAAATCGACCTCCGTCTGGAGGAGCAGGCGTTCGGTCCGGTCCTTCCATCCGAAGGCCTCGACCAGGAGCCCGGCCAGATTGCCGAAATCGAGGGGGACAGGCGCGGGATCGAAGCCCTCGGCCCGGATGCCCAGGAACTTGAGGGTGTCCCGGGTCCATTCGAGGCCCTCTTCGAAGGACGTGTCCTGCCGGAAGTCCACGGGGGCGGGCCCCACGGGGATGACGCCCAGACTGACGAGAAGGGCGGCGTCGAGGCTCGCGTTGCGGCCGTCGACGAAGATGGGCACGACCGGCCCCTTGGATTCGAGCAGCCACTCCGGCTGGTGGTCCGTAGTGCATTCGACGCTCTTCAGGTACGGGACGGGCCGGCCCCCGAACACGTTCTCGGCGTTCTCGGTCTTCCCGCCGCAGGTGCTGGTGTAGAGGGCGTTGATGAGCTCGCCTCTGTATTTCATGACCTCGCCGCGCGTCTCCGCGACGGCCTGCGTGCTCAGGGGATGCTCGGCGGACATGCCCATGTAGAGCTGGGAGCGGGGGGTGTTGATCAGATCGTAGCCGAGGCTCTTGAACTGCCCCAGGTTCTTCAGGGCGTAGGTCCGGGCCGCCACGGCCTGGGCCTTCAGCGCCTCGAGGCTCCCGAACTGGCCGGGCGAAAGCTCGCCGGGCACGACGCTCATCAGGTAATCCTCGAGGTTGAGGGTGTTGACGAGAACGACGCCCTTCCGGGTCCCCCGGAGGATGAAAAAGCCGCGATAGCTCCGGTTGTTGAAGGTCAGGAAGCTCTGCTCGTTGGCCGGGATGAAATAGATGACGGATTCCCGCCCGAGGGGTTTGAGCTCGTTCTCGATGACCATCCACATCGGCTGGGAAGCCGGTTCGACGATGTCTTCGCGGACGATCCAGATATCCTTCAGCCCGAGCGCGTTCAGCTCCTGGATCCTCGCCAGGGCGTCGCCCCGGGTCAGGAAGTCGCCGAGCTTGATCTCGAAGATGCCGCCGGCAGCGTTCTCCGGGTTCTCCTCGACATAGATGTTCCCGCCGATCCGGTCCCTGAGCTCGACGGCGGCCTGGCCGGCTTCCTTGCGGTCCTTGGCGTAGGCCAGGAGGAGCACGTATTTCTCCGTGAGCTTCTCTGCCCCGCCCTTGACCAGGACTTCTCCGGCGTCGCCGGAGATGAGCTTATAGCTTGTGCCGACCTCGTAGATCTTCATGCCCGAGGAGGAGCGGATCCGGATGTCCTGCAGGTTCTGCCCCAGGCCGATGGTGATGACGGGCTTGGGGATCATGAAGCCGTGGAAGAACGCTCCCTCTGAGCCGAACTCGACCGGTATGCCCCCGAAAAAGAAGAACCCGAGGGACAAGATGAAGATGTATTTGATACGTTGTAAACTCATTGGGGGTCCTGGCTGACTATTGAACATCATCATTATAACCGTCGCGGAAGGGTTTGTCAAGGAAAAATCCCAGATGTGCTACAGCCTGCAACGCCCCCTACAACCTGTTGTGTTCGGTCCAAAAAAATACCCTCCTCCGGACGATGTCGCCCGCCTGTTCTAAGGGCTCCGGACTTGTGATAGAATCCGGGGAAGATCTCGCTGCGGAGGCCGGACCATGAGAAAACCCCTGATCATCGCCCTGACCGCCCTTCTGCTCTGCCGGGCCGGGGTCGCCGCCGACGGCAGCCTGTCCCGGTTCCTCCTGCCCGGGACGGCCGTCCTGGACCTCGACGGCGACGGTTTCCCGGAAAAGCCGGCCGTGACCATCGTCATTCCCGATCAGCCCACGGCGCGGGAGCTGGCCCTGGCCGCCGACATCGCCGCCCGGGTCAATTTCGAGAGCCTGGCCCTGGATTTCGAGCTGGTCCGCCGGGAATCGGAGATCAAGGGCCGGCGGGACCTCGCCGGCCTTATTCTTGTGGGCGGAAGGCTGGCCCGCGTCCGGGAAGCTCTCAAGGAACGCGGCCTCGGACCGGGCGCCCTGGCCTCCCACCAGGGTTTGGTTTTCGCCTTCGACTCCGGGGGCCGGCGCGGCATCGCCTGTGTCGCCGGCTCGGACGAAGCTCTGCTTCGGACGGGCCGGGCCTTTTTCCTCCGCTGGCCCTATTTCTGGGAGGTCTGGGGACGCGAGACCGGGGCCACTTACCAGACCCTCGAAGCCGACCTCGAGCGGTTCTTCGCCGAACAGGGCCTGAAGCCCGCGAAGACGGTCGTCAGGGACGCCCTCTACGAGTTCCCGCTCCGGCCCGAGGCCGCCGATGCCCTCCAGGCCTTGTCCTTCGACCAGGGCCAGGTCCGGACGCTGACCATCGAGCTCCATTTCGAGAACGACGACGGGCGGATCAAAGCCCTCCATGCCCTGGCCGGACTCAGGGACCGCCAAGCTCGCGGAAAGGACACCCAGGTCCTTTCCTATCCGGGCTGCGCCGAGCTGGTCTTCGAGCTGCCTGAACATAACGCCCGCGCCATCTTCGCCCTGCCGCGGACCGGCTCGACGAAACGGCTTCTGACCCCCGGATTCAAGCCCGGGCCGGGCACGGACCCGGCGGGCAAGGAATTCGATCTCCGCACCGTATTCTCGACCGCGGGGGTCTACTCGGACCAGGACCGCGACGGCCTCGCGGACGGTCTGGACGCGGCCGTCATCATCTCCGAGGGACATAGAGGTCCGGGCGTGGCCGGGTTGACGACGAGGCTGATGCTGGACACGGCCGGGGCCTCGTTCCCCATCGTTCACCTCGATTCCGAGATCGAGCACCGGAGGTCGCTGGCCGCGCCCATCCTGGTCGGCCCCGGCGCGCTCACGGCCGATCTGGTCAAGACCGGCAAGCTCAAGCTGCCCCGGCTCGGCCCGGCCGAAGGTCTCGTGAAAGTCGTCCCCAAGGCGTTCGGGAGATCATCGGCCCTGGTCATCCATGCCGACGACGAGGCGGGCCTCGAAGGGACGCTCGACTACTTCGCCCGGACTTTCCCGTATCTCGAGGAGTTCGGCGAAGGGAACCCCGCCCTGCAGGAGGCCGCCGCCGATTTCGAGAAGTTCCTCAGGGGCGATAAGGGCGCCGCGGAGGCCTGGGCGATGAACGAGCTCGACAAGGCCGCGGCCGAGGTCAAAGGGCTGGACCTCGAGGGATTCGACGTCCGTCTTCTCCTGCCGGCCGCCAGCCCGAAGCTCGAGGGCTTCCTCCGGCGGCGGCTGGAAGGCCCGGTCCGGACGGAGGCCCTCAAGGTCGAAACGGCCGATCTCAACTCGGGCTCGAAGGTGTTCGAGAAGGAGCGGACGTTCTCCTGGGAGGGCGACGACGCCTTGGCCCTGGTCGCGGAAAAGGTCCGCGGGCTCGGGGAGGCGGGCGCCCCGGGCCTCCCGCTCAAGGTCAGCCTGGGGCTCAGCGAGTCGCCCCCGGTCCGCAGGAGACTGGAGCGGGAGGTCGAGGGAATCCTCCGGGCCGCCGGTCAGGCCGAACCGCAAGTGGAAGTCCTCTCGGCCTACAAGCCGGGCTTCTTCTGGTTGACCGAGAAAGTCGTCCCCGCGCTCAAAGAGCGCCGGGTCCGTCGTCTCGTCATCCGCTTCGCCCGGGAGGAGGTGGACATCACCCGGCCCCGGCGGACCTATTCCGAGCCGAGCCGCTGGCTCCAGGAGCTCTACCCGGTCGACGAGATCATCTCCCGCGAGCTGGGCGTCCCTCTCGAGGCGATCGAGTTCGAAGCCAAAGGCCCCGGCGGGCCCGTCTACGAGGTCCTCGCACTCGACGAGCGGGGCGGGCCCCTTTTGGAAGAACACTTCTCCCCCCGGGTCAGGGAGATCCCCCTCCTGAGCGTCCTGCCCGAGTGGGGCACGGCCAAGGTGACCTGCGGCTGGCTGCGGATCGAAGCCGGGGAGTCCGTCGTTCACGAATCGCTCCTCGAGACGGACCTGGAGAAGATCTGGGGTTTCTACCAGGAGGAGGTCCTGAAGCCGGTCGTCGCCCACGTCCGTCAGAAGACGGACGGGAAGCCGGTGTTCTCCAAGCAGCCCTATTTCAAAAGGCTCCTCGTCGACGTCCGGGCCAGCGAGCCGGACTACAAGCTCGGTCTCGACGAGGAGATCGTCAGCTCTCTCGAAGCCCTTCACGACGAGATCTATTTCGACACCCTCGACCTCTTGAGAGGGATCACCCGCTTCGATCCCGAGGACAAAGAGCTCCCGGAAGACGCCTCGCGGTCGTCGGCTCCGGGGAACATCCTGCCCGTCATGCATCCGTCCCTGGAAGGCGGCCCGGCCGGGATCAAGGTCGTCTTCGAAGACGCCCCGGCCCCGTCGCCCCGGATGACCGTCCGCTGGAAGGAGAGAGGCCGGGGGGAGGTCACCCGGCAGGCCGTCTTCCCCAAGCTCTCGCCGAAGGCATCGCGGCTCCCCGAGCTCGTCTACAACTCCCGGGAAAGACACATCGAGTCCCTGGTGATCGAGACGGAATGGGACCGGGAAGCCGACTACCTGGCCCTCATCGAGGTTATCGCCGCCTGGCGCAAGCTGGCCGAGGCCGGAGCCCTGGAGCACGGCTTCGATCTCCCGAAGCTGCGCCGTATCTCGGCCCGTCTCCGTCAGGGGGACCGGGAAAAAGAGGAGCCCCTCGCGGTCTCCTTGCCCTCCCGGGCGCCGAAGGCCGCCGTCCCGCCGGGCGGGCCCCGGCCCGTCCCGGAAGGGTCCGTCGTGACCACGCGCGAGATCATCTCGCCCGCCATGTGCGCGGAAATCGTCGAGCGCCTGTCCGGGCTCGACATCATCCGCAGCTACGTCGGCGGGAAGTCCTACGAAGGACGGGACGTCCACGTCCTGGAGCTGTATCTCCCCCGCGGTCGATACGTCTCCAAGCCGCGCCTCATCACCTTCAAGCCGACCCTCCAGGTCACGGCCCGCCAGCACGCCAACGAGGTCTCGGCGACCAACTATCTTCTCCGTTTCGCCGAGCTCACGGCCCGGGACCCCGCCTACCGGGAAGCCCTTCGGAAGATGAGCTTCGTCTTCCAGCCTCTGGAGAACCCTGACGGCGCCGAGCTGGCCTTCGAGCTCCAGAAGATCTCGCCCTTTCACAGCCTTCACGCCGGGCGCTACGGGGCCCTGGGCGTGGACATCGGCTACCAGGCGGGTTCCAAGACGGTCCTGCCGGAGGCCGCGGTCCGGACGAACCTGTACGAGAAGTGGCTCCCGGACATCTTCCTCAACCTTCACGGCTATCCGTCACACGAATGGGTCCAGCCTTTTTCGAACTACACCCCTTACCTTTTCCGGGATTACTGGATCCCCCGGGGCTGGTTCACCTACTTCCGCTCGCTGTCCCTGCCGATCTACGCGAAGCACCGGGAGGAAGCGCAGGCCCTGATGGGCCTGATCGTCGAGGAGATCCAGGCCGACGAAAGGTTCAGCGGGTCGAACCGGAAGTTCTACGACCGTTACGAGCGCTGGGCCGGGCGCTGGGCCCCTCACATGAACGCCCTCGAAATGACCGGCGGAGTCAACATCTACGCCCGGCGTCGGGGGCCGACCGAAGCCCGGCTGACGGCCAGGGCCCAAACGACCTTCGTCGAGCAGACGCCGGAGGTCATGGACGAGACGGCCACCGGCGACTGGCTGGAATTCCTCTGCGAGCAGGGACTCGCCTACCTCCGGGCCCATGTCAAATACCTGGATCGGACGAAGTACGAGACCGTCCGTATCGAAGAGGAGGTCCGGGACCGGGTCCGGCTGACCTTCGTCCGGGGCCGGCCGGGCGATTCGGCGAGAACGGAATGAGCGCCAAAGGGGCCGGGTTGCCACGGGCCCGGGAAATTGATAAGATGAGGGGCGCCGCCGGGGAGCGGGGCAAGACCGCGATGGAAGTCCAGACGAACCTGCTGATCATTTCCGACGATTTCTCGCTCTATGAGACCGTCAAGAAAGCCCCGGTGGGCGTCGATGTCAGCGTCTACTTCTCCCAGACCGACGACGACTTTCTGGCCGTCGTCCGGGACCACGGCATCCGGGTGGCCCTGGTCGACTCCGGGGATTCGCTGGCCGGGGCCCTGCTCATCCTGAAAAAGCTCAAGAAATTCGACGCCTTGATCGACGTCCTCGTCGGGGGCGAGTCGCCCGGCGCCGAGGCCGTCGAGGACATCATCCACGCGGGGGCCACGGACTTCATCGCCCGCCCCTACCAGGGCGACATCCTCCAGGACATCCTCCGGCGGATCTCCCGCAAGCGCACCCTCCGGCGCGAGACCTACGAGCTCGAAAAGAAGCTCGAGCGCAAGTACGTCTTCGAGGGCCTCATCAGCCGGAACCCTTATATGCTCGAGGTCTTCGGCCTGATCGAGAACATCGCCAAGTACTTCACCAGCGTCCTCGTCACCGGGGAGACCGGCACGGGCAAAGAGGTCGTCGCCCGGGCCATCCACGCCCTGAGCCCGTTCAAGGACAGACCGCTGGTCATCTGCGACTGCGCCGCGATCCCGGAGAACCTCTTCGAGTCCGAGCTCTTCGGCTACAGGAAGGGCGCGTTCACCGGGGCCGACAAGGACAAGCGCGGCCTGTTCGAGGAGGCCGACGGCGGGGTCATATTCCTCGACGAGATCGCCGAGGTCCCCGTCGCCGTCCAGGCCAAGCTCCTCCGGGTCCTCGAGAGCCATCAGTTCCGGCCGCTCGGGGCGAACGAGAACACCGGCGTCGAGGTCCGCGTCATGGCGGCCACCAACCGGGACCTGGCCGAGAGGGTCCGGGCCGGGGCCTTCCGGGAGGATCTCTTCCATCGCCTGAACAAGGTCACCATCGAGCTCTCCCCTCTCCGCGAGCGCCCGGAGGACATCCCCCTCCTGGCCCGGCATTTCCTCCAAGGGGCCAACAAGCGGTTCGGCAAAAGCGTCCGGGGCGTCTCGCGCGAGGTCCAGAAGCTGTTCCTCAAGTACAACTGGCCCGGCAACGTCCGCGAGCTGGCCAACGTCCTGGAAAGCGCGGCCATGCTCTGCAAGAAGGAATTCATCGACGTCGGCAACCTGCCGAAGTACCTCCGCGATTTCATCCCGCCCGAGGGGGCCATGGCCTTCGCCGGCAGGGACCGCCTGTCCACGCTCGACGACCTGGAGAAGGACTATATCATCTATCTTCTGAAGGTCACGAAAAGGAACCTCCGCCAGACCGCCAAGATCCTCGGCATCTCGCGGACGACCCTCTACAACAAGATCGCCAAGTACAAGGTCTCCGGCTGACCGGGCGGGGAAACGGCGCCTCGGCCGAGGCGGCGGGAGGATCCGGCCGATCTCAGGAGGGACGCGCCCCGCTCGTCTTTCTCGAGGTCTTGTCCTCGTACATCAGCTTATCCGCCAGAGCCAGGAGTTCCTGGACGGAACACGGCTTGTCCGGGTCATAGCGGGTGACCCCCAGGCTCAGGGACAGCGAATACGGCCGCTCTTTCCGGGCGTTGCGGGCGGCCAGCTTGTCCCGGACCCTCCTGGACAAGGCCGCGGGCTTCCAGTCCGAGGCGTCGATGGCCAGGACGGCGAACTCGTCCCCGCCGATGCGGGCGATGATGTCGGATTCCCGGAAGGCGTCCCGGAGAGCGTCGGCCGCTTCGGCCAGGGCCCGGTCCCCCTCGTCGTGCCCCAGCGAGTCGTTGATCTTCTTCAGGTCGTCGAGGTCGGCGAAGAGCAGGGACAGGTCCTTTCTCGTCCGGTTGGCGATCTTCAGCTGCTGCTCGGCCAGGGCCAAGAAGCCGCGACGGTTGTAAAGCCCGGTCAGATCGTCCACCAGGGACAGGTCCCGAAGGGCCTCTTCCGTCCGGGTCCGGTGGACGGCGATGGCATAGAGCGCGGCCAGCCGTTCGACCGCTTCGAGGTCCCGTTCCTCGTAGGGGCGCTCCGAATTGGCGACGACGATGACGCCGACGATGGCCCCGGACATGACGGCGGGGACGGCCAGGAATTGAGTGACGGGAACGTGCCAGGACGGCATCCCGGAAAACCTGGGGTCGAGACTGGGGACGTTGGCCAGGATCGACTTCCCGTCCCTGAGCGCGGACCGCCACATCGCCGAAAGCTCGTGGGCGTCCTCGACCTTGTCGGCATGCGCCGAGACCATGGCTTGAGCGTCGGCGGTCGTGGCCGCGGCCACGAGCTTCTCCGTTTTGAGATCGATATGCCCCACCAGCGCCGTCGCGCTCGAGGTCAGCCGGCGGGCGTGCTCGAGGACGACAGCCGACATCTCCTCGAGCGGCGTCGGGGTCAACAGGCGCTCCGAGACCGCGGCCTCCGAGGTCTTGGACCGCAGGGTCCAGGAGAGGGCGGCGTCGGTCTGCTTTTTCTTGGTGATGTCCTCGATCGTTCCGTCGTAATACAGGGTCTGCCCCC
>VGJC01000086.1 GCA_016867635.1 Candidatus Aminicenantota bacterium
CGGCAGGGTCCGCTGACGGAGGCGCGGCGGCCCCGGCCCCCGATCCTTCGGTTCCGCTTGACAGCCCCCCCGGCAATAACTACAATCAGGCCACTTTTGAATTAAGGAGAGGGAAAAAATGGTCACGACTCTGGCCCAGCTTTTCGTCAACACGATCAAGTCCTATCCCAAGGACGATTTCATGTTGGTCAAGAAGGAGGGTGTTTACGCGCCCATTTCCACCAGGGAATTCGGCGACGGCGTCCGGGACCTCTGTCTCGGGCTCCATTCTCTGGGATTCGGGAAGGGCGACAGGCTCTGCCTCCTCTCGGAGAACCGGCCCGAGTGGACGATGACGGACCTGGCCACGCTCTGCGCCGGAGGCCTGACCGTCCCCATCTACACGACCCTGGTGTCGGAGCAGATCCGCTACATCGTGGACGACTCGGACGCTTCGGTCATCGTCGTCTCCAACGCCGACCTGTGGAAGAAGATCGAGCCCCTGCGCGCCGGGTTGGGCAAGGTCAAACACTACATCACCTTCGCCGAAACGGCCCCCCCGGGCGTCCTGACCCTGCGGGAGGTGCTCGAGAAAGGCCGGGCCCTGGGCGCGTCGAACCCGGGGCGGTTCGAAGAGCTCGTCGCCGGGATCAAGCCCGACGACGAGGTCACCCTGATCTACACGTCGGGCACCACCGGCCTGCCGAAAGGCGTCATCCTGACCCACAACAATCTCATCACCAACATCCGCACGGTCTCCGAGATCATCGAGTTCAACGATAAGGACACCGCCCTGTCCTTCCTGCCGCTCTCGCACGTCCTCGAGCGGATGGTCATGTTCTCCTATCTGTACAAGGGCTGTACGATCGCCTACGCCGAGAGCATCGAGGCCTTGGCCCAGAATCTCCTGGAGGTCCGCCCGCACCTCATGGTCAGCGTGCCCCGGGTCTTCGAGAAGATCTACACCAAGGTCATGGACCAGGTCCTGGCCAGCCCGGCCCTGAGGCGCAAGATCTTCTTCTGGGCCATCAAGACCGGGAAAGCTTACGGCGCCCTCAAGCGCGAGGGCCGGAAGGTCCCGGGCGGGCTCGGCTTCCGGCGGGCCGTGGCCCACAAGCTGGTCTTCTCCAAGATCCTGGCCAAGACGGGGGGCCGGGTCCGGCTCTTCGTCTCGGGAGGGGCGCCGCTGTCCAAGGACATCGCCGAGTTCTTCTACGCCGTCGGCCTGGTCATCCTCGAGGGCTATGGGCTGACGGAGACCTCGCCGGTCCTGTCCGCCAACACCGTCGAGCACATCCGGCTCGGGACGGTCGGGAAGCCCATCCCCGGCGTCGAGATCAAGATCGCCGCCGACGGCGAGATCCTGGCCAAAGGGCCGAACATCATGAAGGGCTATTTCAAGAAGGAGGCCGAGACCCGGGAGGTCTTCGCGGACGGCTGGTTCCACACCGGCGACATCGGCCACCTCGACGCCGACGGATTCCTGGTCATCACCGACCGCAAGAAGGACCTGATCGTCACCTCGGGCGGCAAGAACATCGCCCCCCAGCCCATCGAGAACCTGCTCAAGACCAACCCCTACATCGCCAGCGTCGTGGTCGTCGGCGACAGGCGGCGGTTCGTTTCGGCCCTGATCGTGCCGAACTTCGAGAAGCTCCAGAATTACGCCCGGGCCCAGGGCATCGCCTTCGAGAACCTTGACACGCTCTGCCGCGATAAGCGCATCATCGAATTCCTCAGGTCCGAGATCGACCGGGCCACGCCCCACCTGGCCTCCTACGAGCGGATCAAGAAGATCGCCGTTCTCAACCGGGATTTCGAGATCGAGAAGGACGAGATCACGCCCACCCTCAAGGTCCGCAGGAACAACATCGAGGGCAAGTACCGGAACCTGATCGAAGCCCTTTATGAAGAGGACGCCGGAGACGGGCGGAACGGCGGGTAAGGGAAAGGGCGGACCGCTCGAGGGTCAGCCGCTCTTGCTGGATTCGGCTTTCGCGGGCTCGGCCTTGGTCGGCCAGTAAAGGATGCGACCGCAGTTCTCGCAGAGGATGACCGCGGCCTTGTCCCGGATCTCGTTGAGCATCTGCGGACGGATCCTCATGTGGCACATGGCGCAGAAGTCGCCGCGGACGGGGGACAGGGCGACGCCGCTCTTCTTCTGGTAGATGGCTTCGTAGAGACGTATCTGCTGGGGAGGGACGGCGGGCAGGAGAGCCTCCCTCTCCTTTTGGAGACGGACTTGGTGGGCCGCCGTCTCCTTCATCTTCTCGGCCAGGACGAGCCTTTCCTTCTGCAGGCTCTCCTCTTCCTGGGCCTGCTTGCGAACAGCCGACTGGATCTCCTCCTCGATGTCGTCGGCGGCCAGCATCTCGGCGATGATGCCCTCCTCGAGCGTGTCGATCTTGTGCTGAGCGTCCTCGATCTCCTTGAGGAGCGAGGTGTATTCCTTGTTGGTCTTGACCTCGTTCAGCTGCCGCTTGTACTTGCCGACGTGGACCTTGGCGTCCTTGACCTCGGTCTCCAGATCGCGGCGCTTCTTCTGGTTCTGGGCCAGCTTGTCCTTGGCGTCGGCGACGACCTTGGAGCAGGACTGGATCTTGCCGTCGATATCCTGGATCAGGCGGGGGATGCCTTCGAGGACGAGTTCGGCCGTGCGGATCTCGGTGTCCAGATGCTGGAGCTGAATGATCTGATCGAAGTCCGTATCCACGTTCCTCCCGTCCTCGGCTTCTCGGTCACATGGGCCTACCAGGATTCGAACCTGGGACCTGCCGGTTATGAGCCGGTGGCTCTACCACTGAGCTATAGGCCCTCGGCCCCCCTTTATAGCACAATTATCGGCGACAGACAAATTCAGGTGTTGTTGGTGAAGGACTTGAGCTTGCGGCTCCGGCTGGGGTGCTTGAGCTTGCGGAGGGCCTTGGCCTCGATCTGGCGGATGCGCTCGCGGGTGACCTTGAACTGCTGGCCGACCTCCTCCAGCGTGTGCTCGTTGCCGTCGCCCAGCCCGAAGCGCATCTTGAGGACCCGGGCCTCGCGGTCGGTCAGGGACTTGAGGGCCTCCTCGATCTGCTCCTTGAGGTTGATGTGGATGACCGTGTCGGGCGGGGAGGGGATGAGCTTGTCCTCGATGAAGTCGCCGAGATGGCTGTCCTCCTCCTCGCCGATCGGGGTCTCGAGGGAGATCGGCTCCTGGGCGATCTTGATGATCTTGCGGACCTTGCTGACGGGCATGTCCATCTTCTTGCCGATCTCTTCGGACGTCGGCTCCCGGCCGACCTCCTGGACGAGCCCTCTCGAGACGCGGATGAGCTTGTTGATGGTCTCGATCATGTGCACGGGGATGCGGATCGTCCGGGCCTGGTCGGCGATGGCCCGGGTGATGGCCTGGCGGATCCACCAGGTCGCGTAGGTCGAGAACTTATAGCCCCGGCGATACTCGAACTTCTCGACGGCCTTCATCAGGCCCATGTTCCCTTCCTGGATGAGGTCGAGGAACTGGAGGCCGCGGTTGCTGTATTTCTTGGCGATGGACACGACCAGCCTGAGGTTGGCCGCGACGAGCTCCTTCTTGGCCTGATCGCTGATCTTCTTGCCGGCCGTGATGGCCCGGACGGCCCGGCGCAGGGTCTCGGGGTCGAGCCCGATCTCCGAGGTCTGGCGCCGGAGGTCCCGGTTGGCCTCATTCAGTCTCTGCTTGAGGGCCGGGTCGTCCTTCTTCTTCTTGGCCAGGGCCGCCTTCAGGTCGTCGCGGCGGTCCTCGAGGTCGTTGATGAGCCTCAGTCTCCGGCGGAGGTCCTCGATGATCGTCTCCCGGCGGGCCGGGCGGAGGTTGAGGTCCCGGATGAAGCGGCTGATCCGGACGATGATCCGGCCCCGGGTGACCATGGTCTTGCGCTTATCGGGGACGCGGTCGAGCTTGCGGCTCAGCTCCTTGATTCTCTTGACCTTGGCCAGGATCTGCTTTTTCTTCTCTTCGAGCTTGCCCTCGGCGATGTCCTCCTCGCTGAAGTCGAACATCTCCTGGATGGTGAAGGGGTTGTCCTTGATGCGC
This sequence comes from Candidatus Aminicenantota bacterium, assembly GCA_016867635.1. GTDB lineage: Bacteria > Acidobacteriota > Aminicenantia > Aminicenantales > Saccharicenantaceae > RBG-16-66-30. Next base: position 4,037 of record VGJC01000086.1, read on the forward strand.
TCCTCGAGGTCCAGGACCTCGTTGAGGACCAGGCGCGTGCGCGACAGGGCCTTGATGATGCTCTTCTCGCCGCGCTCGATCTCGCGGGCGATGGCGATCTCCCCCTCGCGGGTCAGAAGGGAGATGTTGCCCATTTCCCGCAGGTAGAGCTTGACCGGGTCGGTCGTTCTCTCCAGCCCGTGCGTCGAGACGAGGTCGGTCTTTCGCCGGCGGGGGAGGATCTCCTTCTGGCGGGAGTCCAGGATCTTGATCCCGTAGTCGTCCATGGACGACAGGAAATCGTCGAAATCCTCCTCGGAATCCAGGTCCTCGGTGAAAGTCTTGTCGATCTCCTCGAAGAGAAGGAAGCCCTGCTTGCGGCCCTTCGATATGAGCTGGGAGATCTCGTCCTTGTGGAATTTGCTGTCAGGAGACACGAAGAGCACCTCTTTCCATGGATTCCTCTTGTTTCACGACATCGACAGGATCTGCTTGGTGACGTCCTGCTTCTCGTAGAGAAGGGCCGGGAGCTCCTCCCTGTTGCCCGCCTTCTCGAACTTGGCGATCCGGCGCTGGATGTCCTTCAGCCGGTTCTGAAGGTGGAACTTGCGAAGCGATTTCAGGCATTCCCGGGCCTCCTCGACGGACGGGCCTCGTTGTTTTTCGTAGAGCGCCCCGGCCAGCTGGGAGAGCAGATCCGGAGGGATCTTCCCCTGGAGCTCGGGGAAGCTCCAATCCCGGTTGTTCCTGAAGCAGTCGAGGATGTGCCGGAAGATGGGCTCGCTCCGCAGGCCTTCGAAGGTCTCGTCGCCGCACTCGTCGAAGACGTAGGGCGCGACCGATCGGTCCTCCATCAGGATCTGGAGGAGGCGCTTTTCCCCGGGGCAGAAGGCCCCCTCCTCTTCCGGGGCCCTCGAGGCCGGCTGCTGTTCGACGATGCGGCGCAGGAGGTCCTCGCCGACACCGAGGTCGTGGCTGGCCTGGCGGAGGTATTCGCTCCTGGCGACGGGGTCGGGGACCTTCTCGATCTCCCTGACGACGGCCCGGACGACGCGGCCCTTCTCCTCCGGGACCGCCATCCGCGCGCCCTTCGTCAGGGTGTCGATGAGGAACTTGAGCCCGGGCACGGTTCTCTTCTGAACGGCCACATACTTGTCGCGGCCGTGCTTGCCGAGGAAGGCGTCCGGGTCCAGGCCCCCCGGCAGGACGAGGACCTCGACGTTGAGCCCCTTTTGCAGACAGAGAGGGACGGCCCGCGCCGCCGCGGCCTGGCCGGCGCTGTCCCCGTCGTAGTTGACGACCATCCTCGGGGCGAACCGCATGGCCTGCCCGACCTGGAACGGGGTCAGCGCCGTTCCCAGGGAGGCGATGACGTTCCGGATGCCCGCCTGATAAAGGGCCGCGAAGTCGGTGTATCCTTCGACCAGGACGGCCGTGCCCTGCTCGCGGATGGCGTCCTTGCTCAAGTTCAGCCCGTAGAGAAGCTTCCCTTTGGAGTACAGAGGGGTGTCCGGCGAGTTCAGATATTTCGGCTCGGCGTCGACCACCGTCCGGCCGCCGAAGGCCACGATCCGGCCGGTCAGGCTCAGAATGGGGAAGATGACCCGGCCCCGGAACCGGTCGTGGAAGCCGCCCTTATTGGGGCTCGGCAGGACCAGGCCGCCCTTTTCGAGAAGGGAGTCGGGGACTTTCTTCTCCCTGAAAAAATCGAGCAGCGAGCTCCAGGAGTTCATGGCGTATCCGACCTTGAGGGTCTGGATGGTCTCTTCGGTGAGGCCCCGCTTTTTGAGGTACTCCAGGGCCTTCGCCCCCTCCCGGGTGTTGAGCAGGTTCTTGCGGAAGAAGCCCAGGGCCAGCTCGTTGATCTTGAAGAGCTTCTCCTCGAGCTTGAGGACCTCGGGAGGGCGCGCCTGCTGGCGGGGCAGGGGGACGTGATATTTCTCGGCCAGGTACTTCAAGGCCTCCGGGAAGTTGAGGTTCTCCCGTTCCATGACCAGGGAGTAGATGTCGCCGCCGGCGCCGCAACCGAAGCAATGGTAGAGCTGCTTTTCCTCGTCGACCGTGAAGGACGGCGTCTTCTCCGAATGGAAAGGGCAGAGCCCGACCCATTTCCGGCCCCGCCTCCTGAGGGTCGTGTACTGGCCGGCGATCTCGACGATGGAAGAGACCTGCCTGACCTGGTCGATGATCTCCATGAAGCTCCGTCGGTCCGCGCGTTCCCATAGAATATAGGGACGGCCACGCACCTTGTCAAGATGTTCTATTTATTATTCTTTCGGGGGGCGACGGTTCCCCGAGGCCCAGCGCTAGGAATGGTTGATCAGGCTGGCCAGGAAGGCCGCCCCGAACCCGTTGTCGATGTTGACCACCGCCACCCCTCCGGGGCACGAGTTGAGCATGGCCAGCAGGGCGGCCAGCCCCTTGAAGCTGGCCCCGTACCCGATGCTCGTGGGCACGGCGATGACCGGGACCTTGACCAGCCCGGCGACGACGCTCGGCAGGGCCCCTTCCATGCCGGCCACGGTGATGAGCACCCGGGCCCGGCGGATCCTGTCGAACTGGCCGAGCAGGCGGTGCAGGCCGGCGACCCCGACGTCGTAGATCCGTTCCGTGCGGTTGCCCAGGACCTCGGACGTCACCGCGGCCTCCTCGGCCACCGGGATGTCGGAGGTCCCGGCGGTCATGACGATGACCGTGCCCCGTCCGGCCGGGGGCTCGGTCTTGACCAGGGAGACGGTCCTGGCCGTCTCGTTGTAGGCGGCGCCGGGGAGTTTGGACCTGATCTTGGTCCAGGCCGCCGGTTCGACCCTCGTCACCAGAAGGTTGGATCCTTTCTTGAGGATCTCCCGGGAGATGCGGACGATCTGGTCGGGGGTCTTGCCCAATCCGAAGATGATCTCGGGCGAGCCCTTGGCGACCTCCCGGTGATGGTCGACCTTGGCGAATTCGAGGTCGCAATAGGGATACCCCTCCAGGAGCTCGAGGGCCTTTTCCGGGGAGATCTTCCCGGAGTGGACCTGCTTGAGGATCTCGGACAATCTCTTTTTCATCGCTCCATTCTACCATAAAAACCAAGGGGGACACGTACCGAAGGTACGTGTCCCCGGCCGTGCCCCGGCTGCGCCCGCCCGGGGCGCTATTGTCAAAGCCCGGCGGGTCGTGTAGAATAAGGCAAAATTCCACTTAATCCTGAGAGGAAGACAGCCGTGCGAGATCAGCGATCGAAAAAGGACGAATACCAGAAGGTCCTGTCCGCCTACGGGCAGGCCGTCAAGGAGTTCCGGAAGGGCGATTTCGAGAAGGCCTCCGGGCTCCTGCAGGACTTCATCGACAAATTCCCGGCCGAGAGGGAGATCGTGGACCGGGCCCGGGCCTACCTGGCCATCATCCGGAAAAGCCCCAAGAAGGACGCCCCGTCGCCGAGATCCTTCGAGGAGCACTGCCGGCAAGGAGCCGCCAAGATCAATGCGGGCGACTTCGAAGGGGCGGTCAAGGTCCTCGAGAAGGCCCTCGACCTCGGCGGGAACGAGGGACTCGTCCACTATCTTCTGGCCGACGCCCGCTGCCTGATGGGGCAGCCCGACGCTTCCATGGAACACCTGAAAAAGGCCATCCAAAAGGACAAGGCCTATTCGACCCTGGCCCAGAACGAGCCCGATTTCGAGCCCCTCTGGGAAGACAAGAAGTTCAAGCTCATCGCGCGCCTGACATGAGACAGCGGCCGGTCGTCCTCCTCACGGGCGTCGAAAGGAGCCAGGGGTTCTCTTCGGTCACGGCCAAGCTTTTCGAGCCCCTCCTTGGGCGCCCCCTGGCGTCCTTCGCGCTCGAAGCGGCCTGCGCCTTGAAGCCGGAGGCGCTGTTCTTCGTCCTTCGCGACGAAGACCGGGCCGCCCCCGAAGAGTGGGAGGGCCTGGCCCGCTCGGCCGGTTCGCAGGCCCCGGTTTTCCTCCATTTCGAGCCGGGCCGCGCGAGCCGGGCCGGGTCCGCGACATGGACCGCCCTGCGCGCGGCCGCGTCCGCGCTGGCCAAGTATCCCGGCCGGGACATCGTCGTGGTCCCGGCCGAACGGCCTTTGCTCAGGGCCCGGACCCTGAGAGCGTTCCTCGGGGTCCATATCCGGAAGGGCTGTGCCCTGACCTTCATGAGCGCCGAGGGGGACACCGGCCAGGCCGGTGTCCTGGCCTTCAAGTCCTCCGACGTATTCCCTTCCCTTCGCTCCCTGCCGGCGTCGGCCGGGGCCTCCTGGCCCGGCGCGCTCGTCCGGGCTTTGGCCCGGGACGGAAAGAAGGCCGGCCTCTACGAATGCCCCGACCCTGTTGAGCTCCTGGCGGTCCGCGACCGGGCGGACATGTCCGGTGCCGCCGGCGCCCTGAGAGATCGCAAGAACCTGTCCCTGGCCGGGCAGGGCGTCACGGTCATGGACCCCCGCTCGGCGTGGCTCGACTGGGACGTCGAAGCGGGCCGGGGGACCGTGGTCTACCCGTTCGTCTTCGTCGAGGGCGCCTCGCGGATCGGGAAGGACTGCCGGCTGTACCCGCACGTCCATCTCAAGGATACCCGGCTCGGCGACCGGGTCCACGTCCTGAGCTCGACGGTCATCGAAGCCAGCACTCTCGAAAGCGACACGCGCATAGGGCCGTTCACCCGGCTCCGTCCCCACACCCGGGTCCGGTCCGGGTCCAAGGTCGGGAACTTCGTCGAGATGAAGAACACCGACTTCGGGCCCCGCTCCAAGGCCATGCACCTCAGCTATCTCGGAGACAGCCGGGTCGAGGAAGAGGTCAACGTCGGGGCCGGCACGATCACCTGCAACTATGACGGGGTGACGAAGAGCCCGACGGTCATCGAAGCCGGCGCTTTCATCGGGTCGGGGACCGAACTCGTCGCTCCCGTCAAGGTCGGCCGCAAGGCCTACGTCGCGGCGGGCTCGACGATCACCAAGGATGTCGGCGCCGGGTGCCTGGCCCTGGCCCGGGCCCGGCAGGTGGAAAAGCCCGGCTGGGTCCTCGACAAGGTCAAGGACCGGAGATCCCGCCGCGGCTGACGGGCCGCCGAACCTCCCGCCGTTCTTTTTCGCCGGGCCGTTCCCCTTGAGTTTCCGCGGGCGATGGTTTACAATGAGGCCGAATTCCGGCAGGGGTGGAACGGGATGAAAGAGAACGTCCTTCAAAAGTATTTCGAAAAAGGCCGGGCCCTGGTCTCTTCCCAGACGTACGCCATCGTCAAGACGGAGCGGGCCTGCAGCGGGTCCTTCGCGGTCATCAAGGACGCGCGGGAGACGACCTGCATCATCGAGGAGTCCAAGCTCCGCTCCCAGAAGTTCCTGGGGATGGAAGGGGGCTGGCGGATGATCACCTTCGACATGATCCTGCCCTTCGGCCTGGTCGGCTTCCTGGCCCGGGTCTCGGGGGGGCTGGCCAAAGAAGGCATCGCCATCTTCGCCGTCTCGGCCTATTCCACCGACCACGTCTTCGTGAAGCAACGGGACCTGGACAAGGCCGTGGAGACCCTCGAGAAGCTCGGGATGATCGTCCTGCGTCCTTAGCCCGTATTTCGAGCTGCGGCGCCGGGCGGCCAACAGACGTCGTCAGGAGGTCAGGATGCCGGCCGTGTTTTACCTTGCCGAGATCGAGAAAGCCCTCGGGTCGTTCGACCCCCTGCCGCTCATCGAAGAGGGCTTTGTCGCCTATTCCCGCGGCCAGGTGGTCGTCCCGCCGGTCGGAGAGATGATCTTCGAGGACCCGCCGGGGGACGTCCACATCAAGTACGGGTACATCAAGAGCGACGATTGGTACGTCATCAAGATCGCCTCGGGCTTCTATGACAACCCCAAGGCGGGTCTGCCGTCCGGCGACGGCCTGATGCTCCTGTTCAGCCAGAAGACCGGGCTCCTCGACAGCGTGTTCCTCGAACGGGGCCATCTGACGAACGTCCGGACGGCGGCCGCCGGCGCGGTGGCGGCCAAATATCTGGCCCCGGGCAAGATCAGGAGGGTCGGCGTTCTGGGGGCCGGCGTCCAGGGCCGGATGCAGCTCGACTATCTCCGTAAGGTCCGGGAGTTCGAGGAGGCGGTCGTTTGGGGCACGGGCGAGGAGGAGCTCGAAGCCTATCGGCGGGACATGGAGGGCCGCGGCTTCACGGTCCGCACGACGCTCGACGCCGAGGAGGTCGCGGCCTCGTCCGCTGTCATCGTGACCTGCACGCCGTCGACGCGGCCGCTGCTGCGGGCCGATTGGATACGGCCGGGAACACACATCACGGCGGTGGGCTCCGACACGTCCGAAAAGCAGGAGCTCGACCCGGCCATCCTGGCCAAGGCCGACCGGGTCGTTGTCGACAGCCTCAGCCAGTCGGAGCTCCGGGGCGAGGTCTTCAAGGCCGTGCGGGCCGGGGCGATCGGCCGGGAGCGGCTGGTCGAGCTGGGGCGGGTCATCGCCGAGGAACGGCTCCGGCGCGCCTCGGACGAAGAGATCACCGTGGCCGACCTCACCGGCGTCGCCGTCCAGGACATCCAGATCTGCAAAGCCGTCCGCCTCCATTTACCGTAGGAGGCCCATCTCCTCGAGCAGGAACTCCGCGCCGTCGATCTCCCCTCACTTTCCCTTCTTCATGAACTCTTCGATGTCGCGGACGCTCCGCGGGATGCCGTCCGTCAGGTTCTCGCAGCCCGTCTCGGTGATGAGCAGGGTGTTCTCGACCCGGACGCCGAGGTTCTCGTCCGGATAGAGGGCCATGGGCTCGTTGGCGAAGACCAGTCCCG
>VGJC01000087.1 GCA_016867635.1 Candidatus Aminicenantota bacterium
AAAAATCACCTCATTATACCAACTCGGCCCCGGTTGTCAAATTCCGGGCCGGGCCCCATCGGCGCCCGCGCCTTCCGGCGCCTGGGGCGAGGGCCGGCCCTCTCGCAGCGCACACCCCCCACTACGAGATCGCCCTTTCTTCGGCTGCGGAGGGGCCTCGGGGATCGTCCTCGGTCGCTGCGGTGATTCCGGGCGCCTGCGAGGGGGCCGGTCTCGGCGGCTCACGAAACTCGCGGGATCCAGACTAGCCCTCAGGATAGCAGGCTCAGACATCGTGAGCCGTCCTCTGCGAGGATGCCCTCAACCGGCCCCCTCTCCGTCTGAATCACCGCTTTAGGCTCCTTCGGACGATCCCCTGCGGCCCCTTTTCCCGCAACCTCCTCAGCGAACGCCAGGGAGTGGGGACACGCACCGCAGGTACATGTCCCCGGCACCTGCTTATCAACTGGTCGTGCGCCAGAGCCCGCCCCCAGCCGGCGAAGGGACGATGACGCAGCGGCGAGGGGGCCCCCCACCCGCGCGCAGCCGCTGATGCCGAAGAGCGCTTTGGAGCGGCGAGCACGGATGGGGGTGCGCCGCGAGAGGAAACGTCCCGAGCCGGGGAGCCGAAAGGAGTAGCGACTGAGGACGATCCCCGAGGCCCTCTTGCGAAGCGTCCGGGGATGCGTATAATGAGGGCGAGCCTCTCCTCCATGAACGGATACAACAACCGGATCGAATTCAAAGGCCAGTCCTACATCGTCCAAACCCAGGACAAGGGTCCCGGCTGCCCGTACGTCGAATCCCTGATCTACAGGTCAGGCCGCCTGCTGACGTCCAAGAGAGCGCCGTACTCGGCTTTCCTGACGAACCCCGATCTCCCGGCGATCCTGGAGCGAATGATGGAGGACCAGCACAAACGGATCCTCGAAGAGATCGTCGAAGGCAGGTTCGACTGAGCCCCCGGCCGTCCCGCCCCGAGGCGGGTCCCCGCGACAAGACCCTCTTCCTCGTCGACGGCCACTCCCTTCTCTACCGGTCCTACTACGCCATCCAGCGCCTGTCCAACTCCCGCGGCTTCCCGACCAACGCGATCTACGGCTTCATCAACACGCTGAGGAAGCTCCGCGACCAGGAGAAGCCGGACCTCCTGGCCGTGGTCTTCGACGTCAAGGGACCGACCTTCCGCCACGAGGAGTTCGAGAAATACAAGGCCAAACGCAAACCGATGCCCGAGGACCTGGCCGTCCAGCTGCCCAAGCTGCGGGACGTCCTGCGGGCCCTGCGGATCGCCACGGCCGAATTTCCCAGGTACGAGGCCGATGACGTCCTGGCCACCCTGGCGACCCGGGCGGCCGAACGGGGCCTGAGGACGGTCATCGTCACGACGGACAAGGACCTCCTTCAGCTGGTCGGCGGCCCGGTCTCCGTCTGGAATCCGGCCAAAGAGATCCTCCTCGACAAGGCCAAGGTCGAGGAATTCTTCGGCGTGGACCCCGACCGGGTCATCGACGTCCTCGCCCTTCAGGGGGACTCGTCGGATAACGTCCCCGGCGTTCCCGGCATCGGCGAAAAAACCGCGAAGTCCCTCATCCTGGAGTTCGGCTCGCTCGACAACCTTCTCGAAAACCTCGGCCGGGTCCGCAATACCCGCATCCGCGAGAAGATCGAACAAAACCGCGAGCTCCTCGACCTCAGCCGGCGGCTGGTGACCGTGACCAAAGACCTCGCGCTGGACATCCGTCTCGAGGACCTGGCCCCGGGCGAGCCGGACGAAGCCGAGGCCATCCGCCTGTTCCAGGAGCTCGAGTTCTCTTCCCTCCTGCCGGATTTCCTGAAGAAGCCCGTCCCGCGGGAACGGGATTACCGGGTCATCCTGGACGAAAGCGAGCTCGAGGCCCTCGCGGCCCGCATCAAGAAGACGGGGGCCGTGGCCCTGGACACGGAAACCGACAGCCCGTTCCCTACGCGCGCCCGTCTTGTCGGTCTGTCGCTATCGGTCGCTCCCGGAGAGGCTTTTTACGTTCCCGTCGGCCACGACTACCTGGGGGCCCCGCCCCAGATCCCCAAGAAAAGGGCCCTGGACATCCTGCGCCCGGTCTTCGAGGACCCCCGGGTCATGAAAACGGGCCAGAACATCAAGTACGACCTCATCGTCCTCCACGAGGAGGGCGTCCACCTGGCCGGCGTCGACCGCGACACCATGGTCCTTTCTTACCTCCTGGAGCCCAACTGGGGAAAGCACGGCCTGGAGAAGATCGGCCTGGCCTATCTCGGGGTCGCCAAAACCCCCTACGCCGAGATCGTCGGCAAGGGCAAGGCCCAGACGACCATGGACAAGGTCGATATCGAGCGGGCCGCCCCCTACGCCTGCCAGGACGCCGACCTGGCGGCTGAATTGGGCCCGCTCCTCTGGGACAAGGTCAAAGCACAGGGACTGGACAAGCTCTACACGGATATCGAGCGCCCGCTCATCGAGCTCCTGGCCCGGATGGAGATGTGGGGTGTCCGCGTGGATCCCGAGGTCCTGCGGGCCATGTCCCGGGAATTCGAGGGCGAGCTCAAGCGGCTCGAAAAGGAGATCCACGAGCTGGCCGGCGGCCCCTTCAACATCCAATCGCCCGTACAGCTGTCCTCGGTCCTGTTCCACAAGCTGGGGCTTCCGGCCTCCCGGCGGACGAAGGTCACCAAAGGCTACTCCACGTCCCTGGACATCCTCGAGGAGCTGTCTCTCGTCCATCCCTTGGCCAAATCCGTCCTCGAGTACCGACAGCTGGCCAAGCTCAAGTCGACCTACGCCGACGCCCTGCCCCAGCTCATCCACCCGGGAACGGGAAGGCTCCATACCTCCTACAACCAGACGGTCGCGGCCACCGGCCGGCTGTCGTCGAGCGACCCCAATCTCCAGAACATCCCGGCCCGCGGGGAATGGGGGACGCGCTTCCGCCGGGCGTTCATCGCCGACCCCGGGCACTGCCTCCTGGCCGCCGACTATTCCCAGATCGAGCTCCGGGTCCTGGCCCACCTGTCGGAAGACCCCGCCCTCATCGACACCTTCCTCCACGACCGGGACGTCCACGAGGAGACCGCCCGCTCGGTCTTCGGCGGGTCGTCGGGCCCGGCCGATCCCGAGGCCAGGAGGCGGGCCAAGATCATCAACTTCAGCGTCATCTACGGGGCCTCGGCCTTCTCCATGGCCAAGGAGCTGGGGACATCGGCCCCGGAGGCTCAGAAGTTCATCGACCGCTATTTCGAGGAGCGCCCCCGGGTCAAGGACTACCTGGACCGGGTCGTCGACGAGGCCCGGGACCTGGGCTGCTCGGAGACCATGCTCGGCCGCAAGCGGCAGGTCCCCGAGCTCCGCCAGCCAGACAGGAACATCCAGCAGGCCGGCCGGAGGATGGCCCTCAACACGCCGATCCAGGGCTCGGCGGCCGACATCATCAAGATCGCCATGCTCCGCATCGGGGACGACCTTCTCGCCGCCAAGCTCCGGACCCGGATGATCCTCCAGGTCCACGACGAGCTGGTCTTCGAGGTCCCCGAGGAAGAGAAAAAGAAGGTCGAGCGGCTGGTCAGGGAGCGGATGGAAGGCGCCGTGGCCCTCAAGGTCCCCCTCAAGGTCCGCCTCGGCTGGGGCCCGAACTGGGCCGACGCGAAGTAGGCGGCGCCGTTGACACGCCGGGACGAGTGTGGCACATTCTCCGCCATGAGAAGAATGAGGAACGCGACCGTCCCCGCGCTCGGCCTGGCCTTCCTTTTATGGACGATCGGGAGCTGCGCCAAGGCCCCCGAGCCCGTCGCCGAGCCCGCGGCCGAGGCGCCGCCCGCCCCCCCGCCCGCCCCGGCGAAATTCGCCGTTCAGCCGTTTCACCGCTCCATGAGCGAGGGGATGAGGGCCTCTTACGCCCGGGCCGACGAGATCCTCGTCGGTCTCGTCGAGGGCGTCGTCCGGGACAAGACGTCCGGGCTGACCTGCTACGTCAGCGAGTTCCGTCGCTTCGATAAGACCACCCTGGCCTGGCAGCCCCGCCAGAGCTCAGTCATGCAGGTCTCGGCGGACAAGCTCCGGCCCGAGATCATCCGGCTCGGGGAATTCGGCCAATTGATCGACCTCGACAAGACCGGTATCTGCTGGGATCTCTACGAGGGCGTCCGCAACATCTATCTCGTCGAGGGGCAGGAGAACCTCCTGTTCCTCGAGCACCTCACCGACGAATCCGGGGAGAAGCTGACCCGCGGCCTGATCGACACCTATCCCGCCACGCGCGAGTGCCGGGCCGTCGACGTCTTCGTCCTGATGGTCCGCGACCTCGTCCGCGCCCAGTGAATTTCGGGCTCTTCTCCCGATTACGGGGATTCATGCTTAAGCGGGGTCTGTTGATATCCCCCTGAAGACCCCCATAGCGGAGGGGGACCCGTCGCTTAGGCGACGGGGGAACCGTCGGGACAGGTTCCCGGGGGTTTGGGGGGCTAGGGGGGATATCAACAGACGCCGCTCACAACGAAAATCCCCGAAAACGGGAGAAGAACCTTCTTGACAGGCTCTAAAGCGCCTTCTGGAAGGCCCGGTACTTCTTGTAGATCTGGCCGCCCATGCGCTCCATCTCGGCCCGGACCTTGACGTTGGATTCCATCTCGTGGTGGGTGTCCATCATCTCGTAGCCGGCCTCGTGGGCGGCGACGATGACCCGGATGCCCATCAGGACATCGAGCCCCTGGCCCCGGTACTGCTCCTTGACGGCCCCGAGCAGCAGGTCGAGCTGTTTGGTCTTCTTGGCCGCCCGGAGGATATGGAGGAAGCCGAACGGGAGCAGGCGCCCGCGGGCCTTGCGGATGCCTTCGGTCATGTCGGGCATGGCGATGATGAAGGCCACGACCTCGTCGCCCTTGCGGACGGCCTTGACGAAGCGCGGATCGAGGACCGGCAGGTAGCGCTTGGCCAGATCGTCCATTTCCTCGTCTTCCAGAGGGGCGAACCCGTAGATGTTCCCCGCCATGTAACACTCGTTCATCAGGGACAGGATGGGCCGGATCCAGGGCTTGATCTCCTTCTTCTTCCGGAATTCGATGACCTCGTAGGTCCCCCGTTTCATGGCCCGCTCGTAGATCCTCTTATAGAATTCGGGCGGCTCCTTGGGGACGTCGATCTTGTAGACGAACCAATCGATGTCCTTGGCGTAGCCCATCTCCTCGATGTATTTCGGCATCCAGTCGAAATTGCAGTAGGTCGCGATCGTCGCCCGGTGCTCGAAGCCCTCGATGAGGAAGCCCTCCGGGTCCTGGTCCGAGAACCCGTAAGGCCCGACGATCTTGGTCATGCCCTTGTCCCGGGCCCAGTCCTCGACGGCCATGAGGAGGGCCCCCAGGACCCCCTTGTCCTCGGTAGTTTCCAGGTACCCGAACCGGGCCGTCTTCTCGTCGCGGTGTTGGTTGAAGCGGTGGTTGATGATGCCCATGGCCCGGCCGGCCACCTTTCCGTCCTTCAGGGCCAGGAGGAGGATCGTGTCGCAGTAGCCGAAGGCCTTGTTCTTTTTCCGGTCGAAGTACTTCCAATCGTCCATGTAAATGGGGTGGACCCAGCTGTCGTGATCGGCGTGGATCCTCTCCGGCAGGTAGATGAAGGTCTTGAGGTCCTTGCGGGACCGGACCTCCCTGATCTCGATGGCCATGGCTCTGCTCTTTCCAGCGGAATTTTCTTTTTTTATCCTACATTCCAGGCAAAAAAGCAATCGATTTCTTCACTTGGAACACCCTGTTGAAAAACGTGAGGACAACTTGAGGAAATCCTTGACACGCCTCCGGGCGGTCAATATACTTAGCCGTAAATCCAAGGAAGATGACCTTAAAACATGAGTGTTGAAAACATCGTCCTCCTCACGATCTTCGTCCCCATCATCGGCTCATTCGCGATCCCCCTGGCAAGCCTGCTTTCCAGGTCGTCCCGGTCGGTCTGGGCCATCCTGGTGAGCTCCGTAACGGCCGTCTTGCCGCTGACCCTGATCCCCTTCGCTCTCCAAGGGGGGGAGCAGGTCGTGCGCCTGAACCTGGCCCTGGGGCTCGATTTCGTTCTGGTCATTGATGCCCTGGCCATCTTCATGGCCGGCGTGTCCTCCTTCGTCGGATGCCTGATCGTCGTCTATTCGGTCGGCTACATCCACAACGAGGAGCACCAGAGCGAATACTATCTGATGGTCCTGCTGTTCATCGGCTCGATGATGGGCCTGGTCTTCTCCGGGAACCTGATCTTCATCTACCTGTTCTGGGAGATCATCGCCATCAGCTGCTGGCGGCTCATCGGGTTCTACCGCAAGCCCGATTTCGTCATCAAGGCCGACAAGGCCTTCCTGGTGACCTTCTTCGGCGCCGTGGTCATGCTCTTGGGGTTCATCCAGATCTACGGCCTGACGAACACCTTCGACATCACGGCCATGCGGGGGACCCTCATCCCCGGGTCGGCCGTCCTGCTCATCCTGTTCGGCATGTTCTCGAAATCGGCGACCATCCCCCTCCACACCTGGCTCCCGGACGCCGGCGTCGCGCCGACGACGGTCACGGCCCTGCTCCACGCCGCCGTGCTGGTCAAGATCGGCGTCTACGCCTTCGCCCGCCTCTTCCTGTACACCTTCCGCGTCCCCGACGACTGGCAGACGATCATCCCCATCCTGGTCGTCGTCTCCAGCCTGGTGTCGGCAGGGGCGGCCGCCGTGGAGAACGACATCAAGAGGATCCTAGCCTACTCGACCGTCAGCCAGATCGGCTACATCTTCCTGGGCTTCAGCATGGCCAATCCCGCGGGCGTCTCAGGGTCCCTGCTCTTCATCCTCATGCACGGGCTGGCCAAGGCCGGGCTCTTCCTCTGCGCCGGGATCGTCATCCACGCGACCCACGAGAAGGACATCCGGCAGACGGGCGGCCTGATCAAGACCATGCCCGTCACGGCCGTGGCCTTCCTCGTGTGCGCCTTCTCGGTCATCGGCCTGCCGCCGTTCGGCGGCTTCTTCTCGAAGTTCCTGGTGATCATGGGGACCGTCCAGGCCGGCGAGATTTGGCTGGCCGGGGCGGCCCTGTTCATCGCCGTCCTGACGATGTACTACCTGATGAAGGTCTTCAGCCTGGTCTTCCTGGGTGAAGCCAAGCACCCGGCCCCCGAGGGAACGAAATCCATGGTCTATGTCGTCGCGGCCCTGGCCGTCCTCAGCCTGGCGGCCGGCCTGTTCGCGGCCTACCCGATGAAGCTGGTCAACATCGCGACGGCACAGATGAGTTGGTGGCTCCGATGACGCCCAAAATGCTTCTTCTGCCCATCCTCCTGCCCGCGGCCCTGGCCGTCCTGTTCCTGGTCATCCCCAGGGGCGTCAAGCTCCTGCGGGAGGCCCTGGCCCTGGCCGGCTCGGCCGTCCTTCTGTATTACGGATTCGTCCTCTTTTCCCTGAAGAGCCTCGAGCTCAGGCTCCCGTGGCTCGGCATGGGGATCGATTTCGAGCTCCGCCTCTACCATTTCTCGAGCTTCATCCTGCTGGCCCTGGCCGGGTTCCTCCTCCTGATCACGCTCTTCTCGACGGTCAAGATGAAGGACGCCGCCCGGGTCCGTGAGTATTACGCCTACATCTTCCTGGCGGCCGCCTTCGCCAACGGCGCGGTCCTGGCCGACAATTTCGTGCCCCTCATCTTCTTCTGGGAGGGTCTGCTCATCTCCCTGTACGGGCTGATCACGATCGGCGGCCGGCCGACCTCGAACCGGACCGCCGTCAAGGCCCTGCTGATCAACGGGTTCTGCGACTTCTCGCTGATCATGGGCATCGGCATCCTCTGGGCCCAGACCGGGACCCTGACGATGTCCGAGGTCTCCGTGGAGCCGACCGGCCTGGCCGCCGCGGCCTTCATCATGATGATGATCGGGGCCCTCGGCAAAGCCGGGGCCATGCCTTTTCACACCTGGATCCCCGACGCCGCGGTAGACGCGCCGGTGGGCTTCATGGCCTTCCTGCCGGCCGCCTTCGAAAAGCTGCTGGGCATCTACCTCCTGGCCCGCATCACCCTCGACTTCTTCGCCCTCAAGCCCCACAGCACCCTGTCCATCGTGCTCATGACCATCGGGGCGGTGACCATCGTCCTGGCCGTCCTCATGGCCTTCATCCAGAAGGACTTCAAGAGATTGCTCTCCTTCCACGCCGTCAGCCAGGTCGGCTACATGGTGCTGGGCATCGGGACGGCCGTGCCGTTCGGCATCGCCGGGGGCCTCTTCCACATGATCAACAACGCCATTTACAAGAGCGGGCTGTTCCTGACCGCCGGCTCCGTCGAGCACCGGGCCGGGACGACCGAGCTCAGCAAGCTCGGCGGCCTGCGGAAGGAGATGCCCCTGACGGCCTTCGGGTTCACGGTCTGCGCGCTGGCCATTTCGGGCCTCTGGCCGCTCAACGGGTTCGTGTCCAAGGAGATGGTCTTCCACGGCGCCCTCGAGACGGGCTACACCGTTTTCGCCATCGCCGCTTGGCTCGGGGCCATCTTCACCTTCGCCTCCTTCCTCAAGACCGGCCATTCCGTCTTCTTCGGCGAGCGCTCCCAGGCGATCCCCGAGGTCAAGGAAAGCCCGGCGCCCGTCGTCCTGCCGATCCTCGTCCTGGCCGGCCTGTGCATCACGTTCGGCGTCTACAACAAGCTCCCCCTGAACCTCTTCATCCAGCCCATCCTCGAAGGCCACGTCGAGGCCGGCGCCCACCTCGACTTCACCAGTCACGCCCTGGACCTCTTCAATCCCATCGCCCTCATCTCGCTCGGCTGCCTGGCCCTGGCCTTCCTCCTGCACACGTACGGGTTCCTGAAGTCGGGCCGCAAGCCTTATCTGGCCTCCGAACCCGTCCACAACCTCCCCGGCGTCCACAAGCTCTACGACCTGGCCGAGGCCCGGGTGTTCGACTTCTACGAGCAAGGCGTCAAGTTCCTGCACGGGCTGTCGACCGTCCTGTACAAGACCGTCGACCGGCCCATCGACTTCGTCTATGAGAAGATCGTGACCGTCGCCGGTGAGAGGTTCACCGGCATCCTGAAAAAGGCCCACAACGGGCACTACGCGAATTACCTCGCCTGGTGCCTGGCCGGCCTGGTCGTCGTGGCCGGCGCGATCGGCCTGCTCTTGAAATAAGCCGTGAGAATCGAGGAGGAGCGTTGATCATACTCTTCGTTGCTTTACCCCTCGTCGTGGCGGCGATCCTGCCTCTCGTCGGCCGGATCTCCCGGAGGGTCGTGCCGGACCTGGCGGCCAACGCGACCCTTCTCTTCCTGCTCGTCTATGCCCTGGCCGTCGGGCGGCCCCTGGTCGCGGGCGGCCCGGCTCTCCAGCAGCTGACCTGGCTCGGGGAGTCGGTCAACCTCCGGCTGGCCCTCGACGCGTTCAGCTTGCTCATGCTGGTGACCATCTCGCTCGTCGGCCTGGCGGCGGGCCTGTTCTCCATCAACTACATGGAGCACTACGGCGCCAAGGGGAACTACTACGCCCTGCTCCTGGCCATGATCGCCGGCATGAACGGCCTGGTCCTCGCGACCGACCTGTTCGGCGTCTACATCTTCCTCGAGGTGGCCGCCATCGCTTCCTACGCCCTCGTCGCGTACGGCCTCGAGCGCGAAGAGCTCGAGGCGGCCTTCAAGTACCTCATGCTCTCGGTCGTCGCCTCGGCCTTCGTCCTGACCAGCATCGCCATCCTCTTCGGCATGACCGGGAACCTGGGCTTCCCCGAGGTGGCGGCGGGATTGAAAGAGCTCAACGCCGGCGCGGTCGTCGGCTTCGCCTCGGCCCTGTTCCTGATGGGCTTCGGCCTCAAGGCCGCCCTCATCCCCTTCCACGCCTGGCTGCCCGACGCCCACCCTTCGGCCCCGGCCCCTATTTCGGCCCTGCTGTCCGGCCTCCTGATCAAGGTTTCCGGCGTCTACGCCCTGGCCCGGATCTTCCTCAACGTATTCGGCCTGACCCCGGCCCTATCGACGGTCCTGATGCTCCTGGGCGCGGTGTCCGTGGTCGTCGCCGCCTTCCTGGCCCTCGGCCAGAAGGACATCAAGAGGATGCTGGCCTATTCCTCGATCAGCCAGGTCGGCTACGTCGTCCTGGGGATCGGCATCGGCACCCCGCTGGGGATCGCCGGCGGGCTCTTCCATCTCTTCAACCACGCCCTGGCCAAGGCCCTGCTGTTCTTGAACTCGGGTTCCATCCAACAGGCGACGGGGACCAGGGACCTCGACGAGATGGGCGGCGGGCTGGCCAGGAAGATGCCGTTCACGGCGGTCACGACGCTCATCGGGTCGCTGTCGATCGCCGGGGTCCCGCCCCTCAACGGGTTCTGGTCGAAGCTCATCATCATCATCGCCCTGATCCAGGCCGGGCACCCGGTGCTGGCCCTGATCGCCGTTCTGGCCTCGGTCCTGACCCTCTGGTATTACCTCGTCATGCAGCGCAAGACCTTCTTCGGCGCGTTCAACGAGAAATGGGCGGCCGTCAAGGAGGCCCCTTTCTGGATGACGGCCTCGACCGCCCTGCTCGGGCTCCTCTGCCTCGTCTTCGGCATCCTGTTCTCGCTGGCCGTCAAGTCCTGGGTCCAGCCCGCAGCGGACGTG
>VGJC01000088.1 GCA_016867635.1 Candidatus Aminicenantota bacterium
GGGCCGTCGGCCGTGAGCACGAACCCCGATTTCGCCTACGTCCGGCTCCACGGGCGCAACCAGCGCGACTGGTTCCGCAAGGACGCCGGGCGTGACGACCGCTACGATTATCTCTACAGCCGGGACGAGCTCGAGGGCTGGGTCCGGAGGATCAAGGACCTGGGGACGAAAAGCGGCCGGGTCTACGTCATCACCAATAATCACTACCGGGGCCAGGCCATGGCCAACGCGCTCCAGATCCGCAACCTGATCACCGGCCAGAAGGTCGACGTCCCCGAGACCCTCCTCGACAGGTACCCGGTCCTCCGGGAGATCGTCCGGAAGATCCGCAGCGGGCAGATGGGGCTCTTCGAGAAGGGCCGGGACGGGACCGGGACGGATTCGGGCGGAGAGAGATCATGAACTGGTGGGAAACGGATTTCGTCAAAGTCGAGCGGAACGCCCTGCGCGTCGCCGGCCGGGACGCCGTCGAGCTCGCCGAGCGCCACGGCACGCCGCTCTACGTCTACGGAAAGGAGCGCATCCTGGAGCGCTATGCCCGCCTCGAGGACGCCTTCACCCGCAGCTCCCCTCTTCCGGCCCGGATCTGCTACGCGATGAAGGCCAATCCCCACCGGGGGATCCTCCGCCTCCTCCGGCGGCGGGGCGCCTGGATCGACGCCGTCTCCCCCGGCGAGGTCGAGACCGCGCTCAAGACCGGCTTCCCCGCCGAGCGCGTCCTGTTCACGGGGACGAGCGTCAGCCGCGGCGACCTTGAGCGCGTATTCGCCGTCGACGGACTGACGGTGAGCATCGACGCCGCGGAACAGCTCGAGATCATGGGCGCCGTCAAGCGGGCCTCCTTTCCTGCGAGGTCCATCCGCGTCTTCGTCCGCTGGAACCCCGGCATCGGACGGGGGTTCAACTCCCGGGTCGTCACGGCCGGCAGGCGCGCCCCGGACGGCACGCCCGTCAAGTTCGGCGTGGAGGACGGAAGGGTCATGGACGTCTTCGCCCGGGCCCGGCGTCTGGGCTTCCGGCCCGTCGGGCTCCACCAGCATCTCGGCTCGGGCTGGGTCCGGCAGGATTTCGGGATGGTCCGGACGGCCGTCGACCGCATGGTCCGCAAGGCCCGGGAAGTCGAACGGGCCGGGTTCGCCCTGGAGTTCCTGGACTTCGGGGGCGGCTTCGGGCCTCGGTATCTGCGATCGAGGGGGCTTTTTCCCGTGGCGGAGTACATCGCGCACATCGCCCGGGCCATCGACCGGGCCGGTCTGGCCCTCAAGGCCGTGGCCATCGAGCCGGGGAAGTACCTGGTCGGCGACGCCGGGGCCCTGCTCCTGCGCGTGGAATACGTCAAGGAAAGCTACGGCAACCTGTTCGCCTGCGTCGACGGCGGCACGTACAATACGGTCCCCCGGCCGGCCATCTACCTGCAGGCCCGCCACGAGATCGTCAACGCCTCGCGGGTCGACGGGCCCATGAAGGCCCGGGTCACCGTGGCCGGGAACCTCTGCGAGACGGGGGACATCTTCGGCCGGGAGCGTCCGATGCCTCTGCCGAGAAGCGGCGACGTCCTGGCCGTCCTGTGCGCCGGCGCCTACTGCCGGAGCATGGCCTCCAATTTCAACCTCCGGGAGATCCCCCGCGAAATCCTGATCTAGTTGGCCTTTCGGGGAAAGAACCCTCTCCATGCGCGGCTTTGTCCTCCCACGGTGGTGACGGATGTCGTCCCGCAGACCCCCGTAGCGGGGGGGCGGCAGGGAGCGGACTCTGGGAAGCGACCATTGAAAGCGCGGCGGAGCGACTCGGAGCCGCGCTTTCAAGAAATTTCTTCAGAGAGCACGAAAGGAATAGGGGGACAAGGGACGATATCCGTCGCCGAACCGAAGGGAGGACACGGCCCCGCGACCGGAAGCCGGGGCCTATTTCCTCAGAAAGGCCAGGACCTCCTCGATGTCGGGGACCTGCGGGATGTCGTAGATCCGGATGAAGGCCACCCGCCCGCGCTCGTCGACGATGAGGTTGGCCCGCTCGGAGAATCCCTCCTCCTCGCGGAACAGCCCGAGAGCGTGGGCCACGGCGCCGTGCGGCCAGAAATCGCAGAGGAGGCGCGTCCCCTTGATCCCGATCTCCCGGGCCCAGGCATGTTTGGACGGGAAGGAATCGACGCTGACACCGACCGCGACCGTACCGAGCTCGTCGAAGACGCCCTTGTGGCTCTCGAGGGCCTTCATCTGCTCGGCGCAGACGGAGGTCCAGGCCAGCGGATGGAACGACAGCAGGACCTTCCGGCCGGCGCATTCGGACAGCTTGAACTCCCGGTTGTGATGGTCCCTCAGGGTGAAATCGGGGGCGATATCCCCTTCCCAAATAGTCTTCGTGTTTCCCATCGTATCTCCTCCCCAGGGGCGGTTCCCGAAGCCCCTCCCATACCGGCGCTATTATGGCACGGTCCGCGGAAAATGACAAGGGCCCGGGCCGATGCGTCAAGGCCCCGCTCGCGCCGAAGTCCGCCCTCCTGTATAATGCTCGGGAACAAGGAGGAGGCGCTCATGAGCAAACAACGTTGGATGATCGCGGGCCTGCTTATCCTGACGCTCAGCGGCCTTCCGGCCGGGCAGGACCAGTCGCCCGCGGCCCGGGAAGCGCCGCCCTCGGCCGACCTGCTTTTCGTCAGGTTGACCCTGTACCCGACGGCCAGCCTGTCACGCTACGACTACAATAACGACCTCGATCTCTTCGAGGTCCGGGCCTACGCGGACGTCCGCCTCAACTCCCCGGAAGGCCGGATCGTGACGGACGCCCGGATCACGGTCCTGTCGCAGGGGCTCGATTTCAAAGACGACCGCTACGAAAGCCGGATCGTGGTCGACAAGGACGCCCTGCCGCTCGAGGCCGACTTCGAGATCGCGCTCGGGGAGCGTTCCGTTTTCGGGGAAAAGATCCCCCTGTTGACCTGGCTCGTCCTGCAGGCCCCCCGGCCCGCGATCCTCGACCCCGAAAAGGACCTGGCCATCCGCTGGGAGTTCAGCCGGTTCGCCGCCCCGGTCGACGTCCACGCCTACGACTTCCTGAAGGGCGGCAAGTTTTTCGAGCGCGAACACACCGTCGAAACCGAATCCGTGGTCCCCGCCGCCGGCCTTCCGGCCGGAACGACCCTGCGGATCTTCGTCATTCAATCCTGGCTGTCCAAACGCTTTCTCCGGGGCACAGGCCTGGCCCCCGGTTCCGAGGTCAACGTCATTCCCTGGAGCCAGGTCTTCGTCAGGACGAGATAATGCGCCGGGGGACAATTCTCATGAAGCATTCGCTCAAGGGACGACTGTGCGCGCTGCTCCTCCTGGCCGTGCCGGCGTTTTCCCGGCCCGGGCCGGGCCTCTCCCAGGCTCTTCCCCAGGACGAGGCCAGGAGCGTGGCCCCCAACGTCTACCTCGACTGCGACCGGAGGACCTGCGATTTCGACTACATCAAGACCGAGATCACCTTCGTCAATTACGTCCTCGACCGCCAGAGCGCCGATGTCCATGTGATCGTCACCCGGCAGTCGACGGGGAGCGGCGGCCGGGAGTACACCCTCAGCTTCCTGGGCCTCCGGAGACACAAGGGGAAGGACGCCGCGCTGCGCTATTATTCCAAGCCCACGGACACGGAGGACCAGGTCCGCCGAGGCTTCGTCAACGTCCTCAAGCAGGGTCTCCTCCCGTACGTATACGACACGCCTCTGGCCGAGTTCATCTCGATCAGCTACACCCAACGCGAGGAGTTCCGCCCCACTCCGGCCGTCGACAAATGGAACTATTGGGTCTTCAGCCTCGGGCTGAGGGGGAACGGCGACTTCGAGGAGCAATCCGAGCGCTACTCGTATCAGATCAACCTCTCGGCCAACCGGACGACGGAGGCCTCGAAGTTCCGGATGTACGCGACGGCCAACTACAATCACCGCCGCTACGAGGTCCCCGACGAGGAGCCGATCATCAGCCGGAGCAACCGGAAAAGCCTGTCTCCCTCTTTCGTCAAGAGCATCTCCGGGCACTGGTCCTGGGCCGTCGCCGCAAACCTCTACTCGTCGACCTTCGACAACGCCCGGCTCTATACCTCCTTCGGCCCCGGCGTCGAATACAACCTCTTCCCCTACTCCCAGTCGACCCGGCGCGAGCTCCGCATCCAGTACCGGGTCGGCGTCGTCTTCCGCGACTACTACGAGACCACCATCTTCGAAAAGGAGCAAGAGACCCTTTTCAGCCAGAACCTTCAGGTCATCCTGGAGATCAAGGAGCCGTGGGGCTCGGTCGGCGTCGAGCTCTCGGGCAGCACCTTCCTTCACGACCTCAGCAAGAACCGGCTGAGGGCCGAGGCCGGCCTGTGGGTCAACCTCTTCAAAGGGCTGTCCTTCAACATCGGCGGCGAGTATCAACGGATCAGGGACCAGCTGTCGCTGCCTTTGGCCGGGGCGACGGTCGAGGAGATCCTGCTCGAGCTCAAGCGTCTGGCCTCGGGCTACAACTTGAGCTTCCAGGTCGGCTTCAACTACCGGTTCGGCTCCATCTACAGCAACGTCGTCAACCCCCGTTTCGGCAACATGTGAGGAGGGAGCGCGCGGGCATGACCTCCAAGGAACGGATGCTCCGGGCCCTGGCCCGCGAGAAGCCCGACCGGCTGCCGGCCACCGTCCACCAGTGGCAGAGATATCATCTCGACTCCTATCTGGACGGAGCGACCGAGCTCGAGGCTTTCGCGATGTTCGGCCTGGACGCGGCCGTGACCCATTCCCAGGACATGGGCCAATACTGGAATGCGGCCGCGGAATTCCGGAAATTCTCGGCGCCGGAATGGAGGGATGAAGCCGAGGTCCTGAGCGCCGATCCGGACCGCCGGGTCGTCCGCCACGTGATCACCACTCCGGGGGGCGCGCTGACCTACGCGACCGAAGGCGACCGGATGACGACCTGGGTCTCGGACCATCTCATCAAGCGCGACGACGACATCCGGCTCATCGAGAGATTCATGCCGGTCCCGAAGCTCGACGTCGACCGGGCCAAGCGGGCCTACGACGAAGTCGGCGACCGGGGCATCCTGCGCGGCTTCGTCTGGGGCGATCAGGGCGGCTGCTGGCAGCACGCCGCCTGCCTCATTGACACCCAGGCCCTCATCCTCAAGACCTTCGACGACCCGGCCTGGGTCCACGAGCTGCTCCGCGTCCTCCTCGAGAAAAAGCTGCGCTTCGTCCAGTCCATGAAGGGCGCCCGTTTCGACATCGTCGAGACGGGCGGCGGGGCGTCGTCGTCGACGCTCATCTCGCCGGCCATCCACGAGAAGTTCTGCCTGCCCTACGACCGCAAGCTCCACGACGCGCTCCACGACGCGGGCTTCAAGGTCGTTTACCACACCTGCGGCGGCACGAAAGGCATCGAGGAGCTCATCGTAAGAAACGGCTGCGACGCCTCCGAGACCCTGGCCCCGCCGTCGATCGGCGGGAACCAGGAGCCCTGGGAATTCAAGGACAAGATCGCGGGGCGGCTGGCGCTCATCGGGGGGCTCGATCAGTACAACGTCCTGACCAGGGGTACGGCGGACGACATCCGCCGCAAGGTCCGAGGGCTCTTCGAGAAGGTCGGGCCGGACGGCGGCTACATCCTGTCCTGCTGCGACCACTTCTTCGAGACCCCGCCCGCAAGCCTCCGGGCCTACGCCGCCGCCGCCCTCGAGTGTCTCTATTGATCCCCCCGGCCCGGGCCGGCCTCGCCCTTGCCCGGGCCTACGACACGGCCGGCCGAAAACCCTTGAATTCCCTCGGCCGACATCACTACAATAAACCTCCGCAAGAAGGAAGGAGACGTCCATGAAAAGAGCCCTCGGCCTCGCCGTCCTCGCGGGCGGCTTTCTCATCTTCGTCCAGGCGGCCTTCGCCGCGGGCCGGACCGGCTATTACCGGTATCCGGCCGTTCACAAGGACACCGTCGTCTTCGTCTCGGAGGGGGACCTCTGGTCCGTGGACATCAGCGGCGGGCCGGCCCGGCGCCTGACCACCCATCATGGTCAGGAAACGCGCCCCGCCGTCTCCCCCGACGGCTCGAACCTCGCCTTCTCCGCTCAGTACGAGGGCCCGACCGAGGTCTACACGATGCCCCTGGCCGGAGGCTTTCCCGTCCGCCGGACCTTCGCCGGCCAGACCTCGACCGTCGTCGGCTGGACGCCGGACGGAAAGATCCTCTACGCGACCCAGAGATATTCGACCCTGCCCAACGCTCGCCTCGTCGCCCTGGACCCGAATTCGAACGCCGAAACGGTCATCCCCCTCGACCAAGCGGCGGAGGGCTCTTACGATCCGGCCGGCAAAACGCTCTTTTTCGCGCGCCTCCCGTTCCAGGGCAGCTACACCAAGCGCTACAAGGGCGGAACGGCCCAGAGCCTCTGGAAGTTCGGGCCGGGGAGCGAAGCGTCGCCCCTGACCCCGGACTACGCGGGGACCAGCAAGAACCCGATGTTCTGGAACGGCCGCGTCTTCTTCGTCAGCGACCGTGACGGGATCATGAACCTGTGGTCCATGGCTCCGGACGGGAAAGGCCTCGAGCAGCTGACGTTCCACAAGGAATTCGACGCGAGCTCCCCCGCCCTTCACGACGGCCGGATCGTCTATCAGCTGGTCTCCGACCTCCATGTCTACGACATCGCCGCCGGCAAGGACAAAAGGATCGAGGTCGTCCTGCCCTCCGATTTCGACCAGATGCGGGAGCGCTGGGTCTCGAAGCCCCTCGACTACCTGACATCGGCTCGCATCTCGCCCGCGGGCGACCGCGTCGTCCTCGTCTCGCGCGGCCACGTCTTCACGGCCCCGGCCGGGGACGGCCGCTGGGCGCGGGTCACGAGAAAGGAGGGCGTACGGGTCCGCGGCGCCCGCTTCTTCCCGGACGGCAAGTCGCTGATGGTCCTGTCCGACGAGAGCGGCGAGTGGGAGTTCCACCGCGCCCCGGCCGACGGGACCGGCGCGTCCGAGCGCCTGACGACCGGGGCCGAGGTCCTGCGCTACGACGGCCTTCCCTCTCCCGACGGCCGCCGCCTGGCCTTCGCCGACAAGGACCAGCAGCTTTGGCTCTTCGACCTCGAAAAGAAGGCCCTGCGGAAGGTCGCGTTTTCCGCCAACGGCATGTTCGGCGACCTGGCCTGGTCCCCCGACGGCCGCTGGCTGGCCTATGTTCAGGCCGCCGACAACCGTTTCTCGACGATCACGCTGCTCAACGTCGAGACCGGGGGCGTCGCCGCGTTGACCAACGACCGCGTCGACTCCTATGCGCCGGCCTGGAGCCGCGACGGGAAATGGCTCTATTTCCTGTCCGACCGCTATTTCCAGAGCGTCGTCGGCAGCCCCTGGGGGCCGCGCCAGCCCGAGCCCTACTTCGACATGACGACCAGGATCTATGCCTTGGGCCTTTCCGGCAAGGACGTCTTCCCGTTCACCCCCGCCAACGAGCTGCAGGCCGAACCGAAGGAGCCCAGGGACCCCGCCGCGGCGCCGGCGGCGGGCAAGGACGCCAAGGCGCCCGCGGTCAAGGTCGCCATCGACCTGGCCGGCATCCAGGACCGGGTCTTCGAGGTCCCGCTCCCTCCCGGCGTGTATTCCGGCCTCGTCGCCAACGACAAGGCCCTGTTCTTCGTCGACCGGGAAAGCCGGGCCGCGGGCCGGGCCAAGCTCAAGGCCGTGGAGATCAAGAACAAGGGCGTCGAGGCCCGGACCCTCATGGAGGACGTCCGGGAGTTCGAGCTGTCCCTGGACGGCAAGAAGCTGCTCGTCCGCAGGGGCCAGGACCTGTTCGTCATCGACGCCGGTACGGCCCAGCCGACCCCGGCGACGCTCGCCGAGCGGAAGATCGACCTTTCGAAATGGACGTTTTCCGTCGACCCGCGCGCGGAGTGGCGGCAGATGTTCGTCGACGCCTGGCGCATGGAACGGGACTACTTCTACGACCGCGACCTCCACAACGTCGACTACGACGGGCTCCTCGAGCGCTACCGTCCGTTCGTCGAACGGGTCAGCGACCGGGCCGAGCTCAACGACCTCATCGCCCACCTCGTCGGCGAGCTCTCGGCCCTCCACACCTTCGTCCGGGGCGGCGACCTGAGACAGGGCTCCGATAGCATCTCTCCCGGCTCGCTCGGCGCCCGCCTCGCCCGGGACGAAAAGGCCGGCGGCTACCGCATCGAGCACATCTACCGCTCCGACCCGGAATATCCGGAGAGGATCTCGCCCCTGGCGAAACCCATGCTCGGCATCCGCGAGGGCGACGTCATCACGGCCATTGACGGGGCCCCGACGATCGGGGTCGCCGACCCCTCCGTCCTGCTCAGGAACACGGCCGGCGCCCAGGTCCTGCTCGAGGTCCGCCCATCCGCGGGCGGGCCGGCCTTCAAGGCCATCGTTTACCCCATCGCCCCGTCCGCCGAATCCGACCTCCGCTACGCCGAGTGGGAATACACCCGGCGTCTCGAGGTCGAGCGGGCCGGGAAGGGCCAGATCGGCTACGTTCACCTGCGGGCCATGGGCGGCGGGAACTATACCGAGTGGGTCAAGAGCTTCTACCCCGTCTTCGACCGCAAGGGCCTGATCATCGACGTCCGGCACAACCGGGGCGGCAACATCGACTCCTGGATCCTGGAGAAGCTCCTGCGGCGGGCCTGGTTCTACTGGCAGCCCCGGGTCGGCAACCCCTACTGGAACATGCAGCACGCCTTCCGGGGCCATATGGTCGTCCTGTGCAACGAATACACGGCCTCCGACGGCGAGGCCTTCAGCGAAGGGTTCCGCCGGCTGGGGCTGGGCAAGGTCATCGGGACGCGGACCTGGGGCGGCGAGATCTGGCTGAGCTCGTCCAATGTCCTCGTCGACCGGGGCCTGGCCTCGGCGGCCGAAACGGGGGTCTACGGGCCGGAGGGCGAGTGGCTCATCGAGGGCCACGGCGTCGACCCGGACATCGTCGTCGACAACCTGCCCCACGAGACCTTCCAGGGCCGGGATGCCCAGCTCGAGGCCGCCGTCAAGCACCTCCAGGAGCTCATCGCCAAGGACCCGGTCGAGGTCCCCAAGGCTCCGCCCTATCCGGACAAGCGGAAGTGAGAGGCTTAGGAGGCGACAATGGCGCTCGAAGATTTCCGGAAAGAGGCCCGGCGCCTCGACCGGGCCGATCCGCTGAAGGAATACCGGCGGCTCTTTTTCACCCCGCCCGGAACCGTCTATCTCGACGGCAACTCCCTCGGCCTGCTCTCCCGCGACGCCCGGGCCTCGCTCGGGAAGGTCCTGGGCTCCTGGAAGACGCTGGCCGTCCGCGGCTGGCTCGAGGCCGACCCGCCGTGGTTCCATCTGGCCGAGCGTCTCGGCGCCCGGTGCGCGGCGCTGGTCGGCGCGGACCCGGACGAGGTCGTCCTGTCGGGGACGACGACGGTCAACATCCACGCCCTGGTCAACACGTTCTACCGGCCTTCGGGGGCCAGGACGAAGATCGTCGCCGACGAGCTCGACTTCCCGACCGACATCTACGCCCTGAAGAGCGCCCTCAGGCTGCGGGGCCTCGACCCGGCCGAGCATCTCGTTCTCGTCCGCAGCCGCGACGGACGGACCCTCGACGAGCGGGACATCGTCCGCGCGTTCGACGACACGACGGCTCTCGTCTTCCTTCCGTCCGTGCTTTATCGCAGCGGCCAGCTCCTCGATATGGAGCTCCTGGCCCGGGAAGCGCGGGCCCGGGGGATCCCCATCGGCTTCGACTGTTCCCATTCCGCGGGCGCCGTCTCTCACGAGCTCGACCGATGGGGCGTCGACTTCGCCGTCTGGTGCGGCTACAAGTACCTCAACGGCGGCCCGGGGGCCACGGCCTTCCTCTACGTCAACCGGCGCCACTTCGGCGCCGAGCCGGCCCTGGCCGGCTGGTTCGGTTCGGTCAAGGACAGGCAGTTCGACATGTCCCTGGACTTCGAGCCCGCGCCGGACGCGGGGCGTTGGCAGATCTCCTCTCCTTCCATCCTCAACGCCGCCCCGCTCATCGGCTCGCTGGCCCTCTTCGAGAACGCCGGGATGGCCGCTGTCCGTGAAAAATCGCTGAAGATGACCCGCTTCCTGATGGACCTGGTCGACGGCCCGCTGGCGGCCGAGCCCTACGGGTTCACGATCGCCACCCCGCGCGAAGACGCCCGGCGCGGCGGCCACGTGGCCCTCGTCCATCCGGAGGCCCTGCGCATCGCCGAGGCCCTCCGCGCCCGGAAGGTCATCCCCGATTTCCGTCCGCCGGATATCATCCGTGTCGCCCCGGTCGCGTTCTACAACACCTATGCCGAGCTTTGGGAGTTGGGGCGGCATCTGCGGGAGATCGTCGACGGCCGGGAATTCGAGCGGTTCGAGACGGCCCGGAAAGCCATCTCCTGAAGTTTGAGGCGCCTTCCCGCCGCTATGAAAGCGGCCTGGATTTTGCTATAAAGGGGGGGAGATGAGCCCTCCC
>VGJC01000089.1 GCA_016867635.1 Candidatus Aminicenantota bacterium
TGGCAGCCGCCCTTGCAGTGCGACACGCGCGGGATCAAGAAGCGCTTCATCGTCGGCTCCTTTCGTCGGATTCTGTATAAATACTATAATTATAGTAGGGAATTGTCAACCCCACGTTCTCGCGTCCGGCGAAGGGGTGGGGCCGGGCCGGCATGCGGAGCTCTCCCTCGGCCCTAGCGGCCGTGGCTCGCGGCGAGCCGGCCGCCGAACCAGCCCCAGATGGCCTGGTTGAACTCGAGGCTCGGCGGCGTGCCCTCGAGAATGGCCCGGAAGCTCGTCAGCTCGTCGGACGGCTTCTGGCGGTGACGCGGCTCGGCGTCGAAAAGAAGAGGGTGCTCGGGATGGAACTGGACGCCGAGGACATTCGGGAACTTCTTGTGCTGGACGGCCTCGACGACCCGCCGGTCCCGCGACCAGGCTACGGCGAAGAGACCCTTGCCGGGCTTGCCGACGGCCTGGTGATGGGAGCTGAGGATCCGCGGATGGTCCGCGGCCTTGAATCCCATGGCTTTGACGAACACGCTCTGTCCGTCGAGGTCGATCGCATGGAAGTTGTAGCCGATGAGCCGGTCCACGGGATGGATCCGCCGGAAGGGATTGTTGTGCCACTGCTCGGCGCCCAGGGCGATGACGTCCTCGACCGTCGTCCTGGAGTACACCTCGGACCAGATGTCCTGGACGAGCGTGCCGCCGGTCCCCACGTTGAGGGTCTGGTGACCCAGGCAGATGCCCAGAACGGGGAACCCCGGCCGGGCCTCGAGCCACGCGACGTGCTTTTCGTCCTGATAGCCGCCCAGCAGATGGAAGACGGCCGAGGCCTCGAGCCAGTGGCGGTAGGGGTCGCTGATCTCGGTCAGAAGGCTCGTCTTCTCGCCGAAGACCGACGGCGGGATGTCGGGCCCGCCGAAGAAGATGACCCCGTCGGCCTTCTTGAAGATGAGCTCGAAGTCGGGGGTCCAGGCGTTCTTCCGGAAGAGCGCGGTCTCGGCGACCTCGGCCGTGACCTCGTGGAACTTGAACCAGTCGAGCCCGTTGTCGGCGACGTATTTCCGGCTGTCGGCGAAGTTGCCGGTCTGCCGGACATGAAAGACGCCGACGACCGTCAGGTTCGGGACATCGAGCGTGCCGCTCTTCCGCAGGGTGGCCAGGGCCCGGATGTTGAACGTCTCGGGGTTGAAGATGACCAGCCTGACGGACCCGTCCCGGGCCGGGGCGCCGTCCAGGTAGCGGCCGGACGTCTGGGCGGCCAGGCCCAGGCCCAAGGCCAGCAGAAGAACGAGAACGAGAGGGAAAAGGGGTCGGGCCCTTCGGGCCGATGCCATGTTCACGGGTCTACCTCCGGTCGGATGGGGCGTTCCGCGGCTCCATTATAGGGGTTCCGGCGGGCCGTCCGCAACTTTTACCCTGCCTGGTGAACTTTTCGGGTCCCCGGCTCGTCTAGTTCAGTAAGGTGAGGAAGGAAGGACCGGGCGGCGCGGAGAATGGACAAGGGACGCAAGGAGACGAACATGGCGACGAGAAACAGCGCGCGCATCCTGCTCCGGAGGGGCCTGGTCCCATGGGCGGCGGCCGCCCTCGTCCTCTGCCTGTCCTTCCCTTTGGCCGCGGCCCAGGATCCGGCCTCCAAAGAGCCCCTGGTCATCCCCCGGCTCAGCGAGGTCCCCAAGATCGACGGCACGCTCGATAACCCGGTCTGGGACGAGGCCCTCAAGATCGAGGACTTCGTCCAACTGGCGCCCAAGGAGAACGGCGTCCCGACCGAGAAGACCGTCGCCTATCTGGGATATGACGACAAATACCTCTATGTGGCTTTCCGGGCCTACGATTCCCAAGTTTCCAAGCTCCGCTGCTCCGTCACCAACCGCGACGGCTGCATCGAGGACGACTGGGTCTTCATCATGCTCGACACCTTCAACGAGAAACGCCGAGCCTTCTCCTTCCTCCTCAACCCCATCGCCGTCCAGATGGACATGATGCGCATCGAGGAGGGCGGAAGCGACAACATGGACTCGAGCTGGGACGCGGTCTTCTTCTCCGACGGCAAGGTCGACGCCGATGGCTACACCGTCGAGATGGCCATCCCCTTCAAGAGCCTGCGCTTCCCGGCCGGCGACGTCCAGACCTGGAACATCGTCCTCGGCCGGAACCTGCCCCGCACGGGCGAGATCATCATGCACCCCCATTTCTCCCGCGACGTACCGGGCCTGCTTTCCAACGGCCGGGCCTTCACCATTCAGGGCGACCTGGAGCGGAGCCGCAACATCGAGGCCATGCCCTTCGTGACCTCCCTTCAGCGCCAAGGGGAGCGGATCAAGTTCGAGCCCGGGGCCAACTTCAAGCTCGGGGTGAGCTCCAACACGACCCTCGACCTGACGGTCAACCCCGACTTCAGCCAGGTCGAAGCCGACGAGCCCCGGATCGACTACAATCTCCGCTACGCCCTGCGATACTCCGAGAAAAGGCCGTTCTTCCTCGAGGGCATGGAGATCTTCAATTCGCCCGAGATCGAGACGGTCTACACCCGGCAGATCAGCGACCCCATCTTCGGGGCCAAGGCGTCCGGAAAGACCGGCCGCTTCACCTACGGTCTGCTCTCCGCCTACGACATGCACCCGGCCGAAAGCCTTTGGGAGATCCCGGGCGGCGCGGGGGGCGCGGGCACGAAGGCCTTCTCCAACATCTTCCGGACCAAGGCCGACGTCGGCTCGGGCTCCTACGTCGGGTTCACTCTGACCGACAAGGAGCTCGGAAGCGGGTCCTGGAACCGACTCGGCGGATTCGACGGCCAGCTCCGTTTCAAGGACCGGGTCTTTTTCAGCTTCCAGGCCCTGGCCGCGAAGACGAGCCTCGACGGCGAGCGGACCGCTCTGGCCCCGGGCCTCTACGGAGAGCTCTACTATACGACGAAGCACTGGACCCTCGGCGGCTTCTACAAGGCCATCCACCCCGAGTTCCAGGCCTCCCTGGGCTTTGTCAACCGGACCGATTACCGGTCGGCCGGGGGCTTCGCCTCCTATCGCCTCTACACCGACAAGAAGTACCTCAACCAGATCCAATTCAGGCTCCAGGCGGGCAAGCGCGACGGTTATGCCGACAGCACGACCCAGGACACCTGGTTCCGCGGCAGCGTCCAATTCCGCCTGACCGAGTTCAACCAGGTCTTCGTCAGCTACGAGAACGAGATGGAGCGCTTCGCCGGCGTCGAGTTCAAGAAGCAGAGCGTTTCCGTCCAATCCCAGATCATGTTCATCAGCTGGATGCCCTTCGGTTTTTTCTTCGAGACCGGCGACAGCATCAACTACGACCCCGACGACGCCTTCCTCGGCACCAGCAACACCTACGGGCTGTCCGCGACGGTCAAGCCCAGCAAGCGCCTGCAGCTCGGCGTGGATCTCAGCAAGCAGACCTTCTGGCGCTCGGCCGGCGGCGAAAGGCTCTGGGACTACAACGTCATCCGGCAGAAGACGACCTACCAGGTCAGCAAGACCTTGTCCTTCAGGGCCATCGTCGACTACAATTTCTTCTACGACCGGGCCTTCGGCAGCCTCCTCGCGAGCTGGGTCCTGCGGCCCGGCACGGTCTTCTTCCTCGGCGTCGATAACAACTATCTCCGGGACGAGTTCGGCAGCCTCATTCACGAAAACTACAGCGTCTTCATCAAGTTCTCGTATTGGCTGAGGACATAGGGCTTTCGTCCGCCCGGCGCGTTTACTCGGCTCATCCGATGGATTAGAATAGCCGGGTGAGCCTCGACTTCCTGTTCCGCACCGGCGAGTTCCGGGACCTCGTCCGGGCCGTCGCCGCCGGCGAACGGCCGCTCTCGGTCCACGGCGTCATCGACCCGGCCCGGGCCTACGTCCTGACCTGCCTGGCGCGCGAGGTCCGCCGGCCGGTCGTCTTCATCCGGCCCGCTTCGGCCCCCCTGGCGGCGCTCGAGGAGGAGTGCCGGTTCTTCGTCTCCCGTCTCGCGCCCGCCCTGCGCCCGGCCGTCCTGCCGCCGCTCGCCGACAATCCCTACTTCGAGGTCCCGCCCGCCCTCGACGCCCTGTCCTCGAGGATGAGGCTGTTCCGGTCGCTCCTGGGCACCCCTCCGTCCATCGTCATCACCACGCTGGCCGGCCTCCTCAAGCTCGTTCCTGCCCGCGAGGACCTGGCCGGGCTTTTCCTGACGCTCGAGACCGGGGCGGCGATCGAACACGAGGCCCTGCTCGAGACCCTGACCCGATACGGCTACACCCATGAGGACCTGATCGCTTCGCCCGGCGAGTACGCCTGGCGGGGAGGCATCGTCGACGTCTTCGCCCCGGGCGAGGCCAACCCGTTCCGCATCGAGCTCGACGGGGCCGCGGTGGCCTCCCTGCGCGAGTTCGACATCTCCACCCAGCGGTCCCTCAAGAGGGTCGACCGGCTGACCGTGCCCTCTCTCCGCGAATTCCCGGCGACCCCCGACTTCCTGCAGACCTGGGAATCGTCCGCCCGCAAACGGGGCCGGGGCGCCGCCCGCGACCTCGACGCCAAGGTCGCGGCCATGCGGCGGGGCGAATTCGGCCCCTCCTTTCCGGCCCTGGCCCTCGTTGCCAAGGATCGGTTCGTCCCCCTCACGGACTATCTTCAGGAGACGCTCTTCATCATCGACCGTCCCGAGGCCGTCGAGAAGGAATGGGAGGAAAACCTCGAGGAGCTCCGGGGCCATTTCGCCGACCTCCTCGCGGACCGGGCCTTCGCCCTGCCTCCCGAGGAGATCTTCCCGGCCCGGGTCTGGGACCGCATCCGCAAGGAGGCCGTGCGCTTCGAAGAGCTGACCGCTCCCAAGCCCGGCAAGACGTTCTCCTTCTCCTTCCAGTCCGTCCCGCGCTTCGAGAATCGCATCCCCTTCTTCCTCCAGTACGTCAAGAAGCTCCAGGACGAGCGGGACCTCTGCTACATCTACCTGTCGAACCCGGGCACGCGGCACCGGCTGGCCAGCCTATTGCGGGAGAGCGAGGTCCCCGTTCTCGAGACCGCTTCGCCCTTGGACGTTCCCGCCCGTTCCGAGGTCGCTCTCCTTCTCGGCCCCTTGGCCGGGGGGTTCGCCTACCCGAAGGAAAAGCTCAATTTCTTCTCGGAGAAAGACGTGTTCACGGAGGAAAAGGTCCTTGTCAGCCGGGCCACCCGGCGGCCGTTCTTCTCCCAGTTCCAGGACCTGCGCGCCGGCGACCACGTCGTCCACGCCGACTACGGCATCGGCGTCTTCCGGGGCCTCCAGCGACTCGAGGTCGACGGCCGCGGGCGCGAGTTCATCGAGCTCCACTACCGGGAAGGCGACAAGCTGCTCGTGCCCGTCGAGGACCTGAACCTCGTCCAGAAATTCTCCGGGGCCGGCCCCGAGCCCCCCGCCCTGGACAAGCTGGGCACGAACACCTGGGACAAGACCAAGTCCCGGGCCCGGAAGGCCGTCGAGGCCGTGGCCCGGGAGCTCGTCGAGCTCTACGCCCAGCGGCGGACCCTCCGGGGATTCTCCTTCACGTCGGGCGGGGACTGGGAGCGGGAGTTCGAGAAGATCTTCGAGTTCGAGGAGACCGAGGACCAGCTGCGGTCCATCCGGGAGATCCGGGCGAGCATGGAATCGGAGGCCCCCATGGACCGGCTCCTCTGCGGGGACGTCGGGTACGGGAAGACCGAGGTGGCCATGAGGGCCGCCTTCAAGGCCGTCATGGACGGCAAGCAGGTCGCCGTCCTCTGCCCCACGACCGTCCTGGCCAGCCAGCACCTCAAGACCTTCCGCGACCGGATGGTGCTCTTCCCGGTCCGCGTCGAGGCCCTGACGCGGCTCCAACCTCCGGGGGAGAGAAAAGCTCTTATCAAGGCCGTCCGGGAGGGGTTCGTCGACGTCGTCATCGGCACGCACCGCCTGCTCTCCCGGGACGTCGCCTTCAAGGACCTCGGACTGCTTGTCGTCGACGAGGAGCAGCGCTTCGGCGTCGGGCACAAAGAGAGGATCAAGCAGCTCAAGTCGACGATCGATGTCCTGACGCTGACGGCGACCCCCATCCCGCGGACGCTCAACATGTCGCTTTCGGGGCTGCGGGACATTAGCCTCATCGAGACCCCTCCGCGCGACCGCCTGGCCGTGCACACGGTCGTCACCCCGTTCAACGCCCGGCTCATCGCCGCCGCCGTGCGGCAGGAGCTCGGCCGGGGCGGCCAGGTCTACTTCATCCACAACCGGATCGAGGATATCGACTCGGTCGCCGAGCTCGTCACCCGGCTCGTCCCGAAGGCCCGGGTGGTCACCGTTCACGGCCGGCTGACCGGTCCGGCCCTCGAGAAGAAGATGCTGGACTTCATCGCCCACAAGTTCGACGTCCTGGTCTCGACGACCATCATCGAGAACGGCATCGACATCCCGCTCGTCAACACCCTCATCGTGGACCGGGCCGACCTCTACGGGCTGGCCCAGCTCTACCAGCTCCGGGGGCGGGTCGGGCGGTCGTCACGTCAGGCCTACGCCTATTTCCTGGTCCCGCCCCATATGGAGCTGACGCCCCTGGCCAGAGAGCGGCTCAAGGCCCTCAAGGAGTTCAGCGAGCTCGGCTCGGGCTTCCGTCTGGCCGCCAAGGACCTGGAGATCCGCGGGGCCGGGAACCTCCTCGGGCACAAGCAGCACGGCTCCATGGAGGCCGTCGGGTTCGAATACTACATGCAGCTGCTCGACCAGGCCGTCCGCGAGCTCAAGGGCGAGCCCGTGGAGGAGGAGAACCCGGAGATCAACCTCAAGGTCGACATCCGGGTCCCCGAGGACTATCTGCCGCAGGTCAATCTCCGGCTCAACCTTTACAAGAGGCTGGCTTCGGTGGAGGACCTGGGCGAGATCGACAGGGCTCGCGACGAGGTCCAAGACCGGTACGGGCCTCTGCCGGAGACCGTCGAGAACCTGCTGCGCTACGGCGCGCTCAAGCACCTGGCCCGAAGGCTGCGCATCCGGAGGATCGACCGGTCCGAACGCCGGGTGGTGTTCACGTTCCATCCCAAGACGCCAGTCGACTGGTCCCGCGTCCCGCCCCTTCTCAAGAGGCATTCCGGGTCGCTCACGCCCCAGGGGATCATGTCCCTGTCGATCCGCGGGGATTCCGAAAGGCAGCTCCTCGATGAAACGGTCGGGGTCTTGATGGAGTTGTCCCAATAGACTATAATATTCGGGATAATAAACTGATATTAAAAAAGATGTGCGGCATGCCGAGACTCCTGACCAAGGTTCTTCCCGTGCTGGCCGCCGTCTGCCTTTCTGTTGTCGCGTGCGGCCGGGGCTCCGATCAGGGCGCGGCCGCCCCGGGCGGCGAGGTCTCGCCGGGCCGGCTCGACAGAGGGCCCGTCCTGATCGTCGAAGGCCGCGAGGTCTCGAACTCCGATTTCCGGGCCTATCTCGAGGCCGTGGGAGGGGAGGACCCCGCGGGCCTGCCGGACGAATCCCTGAGCCGGCTCTTCGACCGGTTCGTCGACGAGAGGATCCTCCTCGAAGCGGCCCGCGAGCGGAACATCTCCCTGAGCGAGGACGAGAAACGGGCGTACCTGGCCCGGCTGGCCACGGACTCCTTGACCGGGGAAGGCGAAGGCATGCGGCCGGCGGCCCCGCTCGACCGCCTGTTCGAAAGGCTCCTTGTGGAGAAATACACCTATCAGATCATTCGGGACGTCCAGGTCGAGCCGGCCGAGATCCAGGATCATTACGACAGGAACATGAAGGATTTCCTCCTGCCCGAACGGGCCCAGGTCAGCCAGATCCTCGTGGACACGGAGGACAAGGCCGTGTCCGTTCTCCGCAGACTGGACAGGGCCGGCGAGGCCGAATTCCGGAAGATCGCCCGCGAGGAATCGGCCGGGCCCGAGGCCGCCCGCAACGGCGTCATGGGCGTCTTCAAGCCGGGGGACCTGCCGGCCGACATGGAACGGGTCATCTTCTCCCTCAGCGAGGGGCGGACCAGCCAGGTCGTCGAATCCGCCTACGGATACCACATTTTCAGGCTGGACAAGAAGTTCCCTCCGGCCCTGTGGTCCGTGAGCGAAGCCGCCCCGGCCATCCGCGGCCGCCTTCTGGCCCAGAAGATCCTGGACGCGGTGGCGCTGCATCTCGAAGGGCTCAAGGACACCCTGACGTGGGAGGCCCGGCCCGAAAATCTATTCTTCACCTACCTGAGGTCGAACGGATGAAAAAGATCCCTGCGCTTTTGGTCATCTTCGGCGCCCTCGCGGCGGCCGTCCCCTTCATCGGCCAGGAGGTCGTCGAGGAGATCGTGGCCGTCGTCAACGACGACATCATCACCCTGTCCGAGTACCGGGAGCAGTACCAGATCGCCATCGCCCAGCTGCGGTCCATGAATCTGTCCGCGGAGGAGTCCGACAAGCAGCTCGAGCTGCTGAAAAGCCAGCTGCTCGAGGCCATGATCACCGACGTGCTCATCCTCCAGAAGGCCAAGGAGATGGACATCAACGTGGCCGAGCAGCTCCGGGCCACGCTCGAAAAGATCAAGGCCGACAACAACATGGCCTCGGACGACGACCTGAGACGGGCCGTCGAGCAGCAGGGCCTGCCCTACGACGTCTGGCTCAAGGAATATGAAGAGACGATCCTCAAGCAGGCCGTCATGTACTCGGAGGTCGAGCGGTCGATCACCCTCGACGACGCCAAGATCGTCCAGTACTACCGGGAGAACCCCAAGGAATTCACCGTCCCCACGGAGTACAAGCTCCAGGCCATTTATCTCAACACGGAGGCCCACGGCGCCGAGGAGCTGAAGGAGCTGGAGGACAGGATCGGCGAACGCCTCAAGGGGGGCGCGGCTTTCGCCGAGGTCGCCGCCGAGCTCTCCGATCCCCCGATGAACGAAGCCAAGGGGGACCTGGGCACTTTCCAGCAGGGCGAGCTCGACGAGACGCTCGAGGAGGCCGTGGCCAAGCTGAAGGGCGGGGAGACGAGCCCTTGGACCCTATCCCGCGGCGGGTGGTGGCTCCTTCGGCTCGAAGAGAGGAAGGAAAGCCGCCTGATGACCTTCGAGGAATCCAGGAAGAGCGTCGAGGAGATGCTCTACAACCGGTTGCGGGCGGAGAAGGGGGACGAGTACCTCAAGACGCTCCGGAAAAAAAGCTACGTTAAGATACTTCGCCCCGATCCACTAAACCGCTAAGGTTCGATAACCAGGACCGCGGCCGCCAGGGCCGTCGTCCACAGCCCCGCTTCCCCCGCCGCCGTCTGGGACAGGCTCCGGGTTTTGAGCGAGATCCCGTTCGAGAAGCGATAGGACCGGCGGGCCGCGGCCGGCTCGCTCAGGCGCTCACCCATTTTGGTGGCCAGCATCTCCGCGGCCAGATACTCCGTGTAAAGGCCGGCCTCCTTCTCCGACCGCCCGAAGCCCTCGTGCTCGGCCAGGTAGCCGTAGGCGGAGGGGTCTTCGGGTATGGCCATTCCGATCGAGGCCGAGATCAGGCGGTGCGGCTCGTCGGTGGCGTTTTCGCTCAGGACAACGAACACGACCTGGCCCGGATGGAGCAGCTTGAGACCGGCCTCGCGGGTCACGAGGCGGGCGTGGGGCGGGAAGATGCTCGAGACCCGGACCAGGTTGAAAGGCGCGATGCCGGCTTCGCGCAGAGCGCGCTCGAAGCTGACCAGCTTCTCTTGATGCCGGCCCTGGCCCCGGGTCAGGAAGACCTTGGAGGGGACGAACGAGCTCTTCACTTCTTGATCTCGACCGGCTCGGGCTCCTTGAAGTCGATCTCCCGGGAGACGTCGAAGACGCCGAGCAGGACCGGCTGCGAGCCCCGGGAGATGGCGAAGAGCCGGACCTCGGTCGGTTTCCACTCCGGGTTCTCCCTTATGTTCTCGAGGTCCTTGCCATCGACCCCCAGGTTGCTCTTGAGGACGATGACCGGGCTGGCCTCGCCGGGCGCGACGGCCTTGCCCCGGATCGCGGCCAGGAAGGCGTCGCCCAGGTTCTCCCGGTCGCCCTTGAAGTTGAAAACGGCGTTGAAATTGATGTAGTTCAGCGCCTTGGGCCCGACGTTCTTGACCCTGAAGGAGAGCTGTGGGACGAGGATCAGCCTCGGGGGCCAGGGCTGGTAGTACTTGGAGACCCATTTGGTCTCGAGGTCCAGCAGTTCGATGGAGTTCTTCAGGTCTTCGGGCGTCGTCGTCCGGCAGGCCGGCAGGACGGCCAGGGATGCGACGACGGCGACGACGGCGAAAAACGCGAATTTCTTCATGGGCAGCCTCCTCATAAACCGCTCCTAATATAGCGAACAACCGATAGGCGGTCAAACCCCCGGTCTTAGCGGACGAGGAGGGAGACGGGGACGACCTCCAGCCCGTAGGACTCGAAAAGGTGAAAGCTCGTCCTCAAGACCTCGAGCGTCTCCGGGAAAGGATGGCAGATGCCGACGGCCCGCCCGTTC
>VGJC01000090.1 GCA_016867635.1 Candidatus Aminicenantota bacterium
CGGGTTGCGGATCTGGAAGCCGGCGGCGGCGATGTGGGTCAGGGCCAGGTTGTTGTGATACCGGCGCGTCGGGGCGGTGTTCTTGACCTGGATCTCGGCCACGATATCCGTTCCCTGGGGGACCTTTTCGATGGCGATGGGGTTCAGCTTCATGTCGAGGTACCGCACGTCGATCGACAGGCCCTCGGCCGACGGCTCCTCGACGCCGGCCGGAGGGACGCCGCGTCGATAGACATTGACGTAGAGCAGCGTGTCGCCCGGGTTGCCGACGACGAGCATCCGGCCCGCCGCCGGGAAGTCCGGGATGACCTCCCTGTGGAGGAGTGTCGCCGATCCGATCTCCCGGGGCGCTCCCTTGTCCCATCCCATGCGGAACCGGAACGGCTTGGCCTCGGTGCCGCCGTAATAAGCCGCCAGGGCCATCAGCCCGAAGGCCGTCTCCTGGGTGGACAGCCAGCGGTCCGACCCCAGGACCTCGACGATCCCGGCGACGAGCGGCGTGACCCGGTCGGACCGGCCGATCCGGACGAGGCTGCGGACGAGCATGGCCGAGTCGCGGAACTCCGAGCCGAAGGTCAGGGAGTCGTCCCGGTAGGAAAGGACCTTGAGGTCGGACCTCTTGGCCAGGTCGGCCGCCGCTTCGGTCTGCCCCGTCACGTGGAAGGCCGCGGCCAGCTCGAGGGCCGCGATATTGCTCAGTCCCTCGGACTCCCGGAGCCGGTTCATGGCCCCGAGGTCGGGCTCCCTGGCCAGGGCCAGGGCGTAGAGCCGGAAGGCCTGGATGAGCTGCTGGTCGGGGCCGCCCGTCGTCCAGATGTTGGCCAGCATCCTCTGGTCGGCCTTCCACTTGTCGAGAATTCCCGCCGGCACGTGATAGCCGAGCCGGGCCGCCTCGAGCAGGAACAGCCCGGCGTACGTCGTCGTCCACTCGTGGCCGTCCCGCTGTCCCGGCCAATAGGCGAAGGCGCCGTTGGCCAGCTGGAAGCCGCCCATCTTCTCGACGGCCGCCCGGATGTGCTGCTCGACCGCTTTCCGCTCGTCGGGGTCGAGCCGGACGAGGCCCTGGAGATACAGCTGCGGGAAGGCCGTCGACAAGGTCTGTTCGAGGCATCCGTGGGGATACCGGATGAGGAACTCGAGCCTCTTTTCGAGGTTGAGAGGGGGGACCGTCGAGGCCTCGACGACGACCGAATTCGTGTTCTCCAGGCCGAATGGCTTGACGGCGAAGGTCAAGTCCTGACCTGGTTTGACCTCGAGGCGGGTCGTCTGGGTCATGGACGGATTGCTACCGAGGACGGGAACGGCGATCGAATCCTCGACCGTCTCGGGCCCGCCCCGGACGCGGAAGCGGACGAGGCCCGGGCCGACGGCGTCGGCCGCCGTCAAGGTGAAGCTGACGGTCTGGTCGCCCGGCCCGGCGAAGGCCACGGTCTTCGCGCTCTCCCCTTCGACGCGGAACATGGCGTCGGTTTCCAGGGCGACCGTGACCTCCTTGATGGCCGGGTTGGTGACGAAGACCGAGACCGGCATCTCGACCCGCTCCCCGGGCCGGACGACACGGGGGAAGGTCGGCAGGGCCATGAGGTCGCGGCGGACGGGCACGGACTTCCCGGCCGAGCCGAAGGCGCCGTCGCGGCCGCCGACGACCATGACCCTGACCGCGCCGAAGTACTGCGGCATCTCGAACTCGTGAGAGGCGGTCGCCCCGGCC
This sequence comes from Candidatus Aminicenantota bacterium, assembly GCA_016867635.1. Taxonomy (GTDB): domain Bacteria; phylum Acidobacteriota; class Aminicenantia; order Aminicenantales; family Saccharicenantaceae; genus RBG-16-66-30. The sequence goes on from VGJC01000090.1 coordinate 1,712, forward strand.
CTGAGCTCGAAAGGCCCGTCGAACAGGACGACCGGCGGGAAGCGTCGCGGCCGGCGCTCTTCGCCCGTCCCGGCCGCGGCCTCGTCGCCGCCGATGGCCAGGATGCGGGCCAGCTCGGCGCCGTAGGCCTCGGCGATCTCGTCGAACAGGTCCCACGTGCTGACCCCCAGCGCCTCGCGCCTGTAGAACTCGGCCCGCAGGTCCGGCGTCGCGAACCGCGTCAGGCCCAGCAGCCCTTCGTCCACGACGGCGACCGTGTAGGTCATGGGCCGGCCCGCCGACTCGCGGACCTGGACCCGGAACTTCTCGCGCGGCCGGAACTCGTCGGCGGTCTGGAATACCGGCTCGAGCCGCGTCGCCGGGTCGTCGACCATGACCGGCAGGACGCCGTAGAGCCGGATGGGCGTATCGCTGACCTTGTCGCGGTGGGGCTGGAGGAGGGTCACGTGGACGTAGATGTTGGGCGTCATCTCCCGGGTCAGGGCGATCTCGAAGCGGTTCTCCCCCTTCTGGGTCGGGACCCACATCTTCTGCAGGACCGAGGAGCCGTTCTCGATGGACACCAGGGCCCGGCCCTGGGCGGCCTCGGGCAGGAAGATCGTGGCCTTTTCGCCGACCCGGTAGGACGGCTTGTCGGCCGTGAAATTGAGGCGGGTGGCTCCGGGGCCCGAAACGTCGCGGGCCCGGCCGGCCCAGCCCGGCCAGTCGATGTAAATGATCTTGCCGGAGGCGTGCCCGCTGTCCGGGTCCTCGACCCGGACGAGGTACCGCCCCCAATCGGGGTACTTGATCTGGAACGTCCAGCGGCCGGCGCCGTCGCGGGTCGAGACCTCGCCGCTCAGCAGGGGCCGGGTCCGGGCGCTCGCGACGTACTGGGCCAGCGACTCGCCGCTGCGGTCCCACCACCAGCGCCACTCGACCTTGTAGAGCGCGACCCGCAGGCCGTCGCGGGACACGGGGCGGCCGTCGGCGTCGACCGAGACGATGTCGACGGCGTGGTCGCGGTCCGTGAGGAGCATGTTGCGGGCATCGTCGCCGCGCGGGGTCCTGAGCCCGACATAGGAATCAAAGGGATGGAACGGAAGGCTGACGGTGTCGATGCTGAAATCGCCGCTGTCCTCGAAGACGCGGGTGACGAAGGCCGCGTCGAGCATCCCCGGGCTGGCCCCGCCCATGTCGAAATCGAGCTTCAGCCGCCCGCGGCCCTGGGCGTCGAGAAGGCCCGCTTCGGTCGCGACCTCTCCTCCGGAGTACTCGGTGGCCGGGTCGTCGAACGCGAAGTCGGGGTATTTTTCGAAGCGGGTCGGGCGGGGCGAGAGGCGGACGGCGATGTCGAACTTGAGGTTCGAGGCCGGCGCCCCGTGGAGCCACTGGCCGACGACCGAAGCCTCGAAAGGCAGGTCCGTGCTCTTCAGGACCTCGCCCGGCATCCGGAGGTCGACCTTGAGCCGGTTGGGGACGACGGTCTCGATCTTGAGGGTCTTGCTGAAGGTCAGCCCGCCCACGAGGACGCGGGCCTTCCAGTTGCCGGTCGGGGCGGTCTCGTCCGTCGCGGCCCGGAACGCGTAGAACGGCTCGACGGCCCTTTCCGGACGCAAGGTCCGCACGAGCCGGCCCTGCGGCGAATAGAGCTCCATGCTGACGGGGTGGCCCGCCGGCAGGACCTTGTCCCGGTCGAAGAGGACGAAGGTCAGGTGAAGGGTGTCGCCGGGGCGCCAGACGCCGCGCTCGCCGTAGATCGCGCCCTTGAGGCCTTTCTCGACGGCCTCGCCGCCGACGTCGAAATGGCTCATCGGCAGGGCCGTGTTGTCGCTCACCCGCAGGTAGCCGATGTCGTTGCCCGACTGGGCCGATAGATAGTAGGCCGGGTCGGCGAGCTTCAGGACGGCGAAGCCGTTGGCGTCGCTCGCCGCCTCGCCGAGGGGCTGGTTCTGGAAGTTGAAGGCCCGCACCCGGACCCCGGACAGGGGCTGGGCCGTGCCGATGTCGGTGGTCACGACGTGCAGAGCGCCGGCTGCCTCGCGCTTGGCGACCAGCCCGATGTTGGAGGCCAGGAAATTGCGGCCGACGGCGGCTTGGGAGTTGTAGCGGGGATTGTAATAGGCGTCGTCGCAGGGGTTGTTGCGGTTGATCCAGTTCGCATGAGCCCAGGCATATCCTTCCTCGGCGTAGTCCCAGTTCGAATAGCGGTCGTAGGGGCTGCCCTCCTCGTTGCGGAGCGGGGCCTCCTTGACGACGGGCTTGTCGCTCGGCGGGCAGGGATAGGTCGAGCCGCCCCGGTTGAAGGTCAGGATGAGGCGGAAGAGGCTGCCGGGATTCTCCCGGAAGAGGTCGGTCACATCGAGGTCGTAGCGCGTGACGCGGCCCGTGACCGCCGGGTCATCCGACAACGGGACCGTCCTGCGCCAGAGATAGCGCCCGACGCGGGTCATCTCTTCGCTCCCGCCGAGCTCGTTGACCTGCAGGAACTGGGCCATGTTGCTGCTGAAGACCTGGAGGGCCGTGACCTGGACGGACCTCAGGTTGACGGCCTCGAAGGGCACGGTCAGGCGGTCCTTGCGCGGCAGGATGGCGCCCTTGCCGACGAACCGGACGAGCGGCCGAAGGACCTCGAAGGTGACCTCGCGCGTATCCGCCCGGGGCAGGCGCCGGTTGAGGGCGTTGCGGACGCCCGGGGAGACCGTGACCCGCACGGTGCCCATGAACTCGCGGCTGGAATAGACGCGGACGACATTGCCTTCGATCTCGAAGGTCACCGGGTAATCGTCGACCCGGATGAGCCCTTGGAGGTTCTGGCCCCGGGCCAGGGGATCCGAAAAGCGGAGAAGGACGTGCCGGGTCCGTTCCGAGGAGGCCTCGGCGCTGACGAGCTCGAAATCGCTGAGGGCCGGCACGGCGACGGTCCGGAAGCCGCGGTTATCGACCCGGATGGGGGCCCCGTCCCAGGCGAGCCGGACTTCCGAGGCCCGGTCGCCCCGCTCGACGCCCTTGACCGTGAAATAGTGGAGCCGCTTGCCCATCGAGTGGCTCCACTCGATGGCCAGCTTGCGGCCCTCCTGGTCGGCCTCGAGGATCTTCTCCACGGGCTCCCCATCCTCGTCGTCGGCGGTCTCGAGCCGGCCGCTGAGGACCTGCGTGAAGGGCCGCTCCGGGTCCTCGGTATGAAGCCCATCGACCGAGATCTCCATCTGCGGCTGGATGACGACGAACTTGAAGGCGAAGCGGGCGAAGTCCTTGGGGAGCTTCAGGATCTTGCCGACGTGGAGGACGGCCGAGTACTCGCGGCCCGGCTTGAGCTCGGCCTTGGGGGCGAAGGCGAGCTCGCGCGGGCTCTTCCACTCGGCGGTCCCCTCGATCCCCGGCGAGAACTCGAGAAGGCCGGGCGCGGCCGGCCCGGTCTGGCCGATGTTGTTGACGAACAGGACCCGGATATCCGCCCGGCGGGAGACGATCCCGGAGGTGAAGGCGCTGATGTACCGGTACCACTCCTGCTCCGCCGCCGCCGGCGCGCCCTTATCCCCCGGCTTGCAGGACTCGAGGCCGAAGACGCAAAAAGCGAGCAGTAGGTAAGACAAGATCTTCTTTGACATCCATCCCTCCCCTTGAAGTGATCGGGAAGGGATGCTCACGGACCCTCCCCCGAGGCTCATGCGGTCATCGTATTCGACCCCTCCGGCGAAGTCAAGGCGCGGCTTTTTCTCGGTCCCTCTTTTATAGTATGATGTCCCCGCCTCGCGGGAGGCAGGAGTGAGTCCATGGCCAACACGACGAAAAACAAGCCCGACGCCCCGCTCAGCCGCCGGCATTTCCTGAGGACCTCGGCCGCGGCGGGGCTGGGCGCGGCCCTGGCCGGGAACGTCCTGTCGGGAGGTTTCCTCGACGGGCTTCCGCAGTCCGCGCCCGCGGCCGCCAAGCCGTCGCCCGACGACCTGCGGGTCGCGGTCATCGGCTGCGGGGCCCAGGGCCGGGTGCTCATCGAATCGATGCTCCGCATCCCGGGCATCCGGATCGCGGCCGTCGCCGACATCTGGAACTACAGCCGGACCTACAGCACGAACTATCTCCGCAGATACGGCCACGCGGTCAACGTCTATGAGGACTACCGCGAGCTGCTGGCCAAGGAGAAGGACCTCCAGGCCGCGGTCGTGGCCACCCCCGACTGGGTCCACGCCGAGCAGGCCAACGCCTGCCTGCGGGCCGGGCTCCACGTCTACTGCGAGAAGGAGATGGCCAACACGCTCGACCGGGCCCGGTCCATGGTCCAGACGGCCCGCGAGACAGGCCGGCTCCTCCAGATCGGCCACCAGCGCCGCTCCAATCCGCGCTACATCCACGCCATCGAGCGGCTCATCCGGGAAAAAGAGCTCCTCGGCCGGGTCACGGTCGCTTACGCCCAATGGAACCGGGCCAAGGCCGACCTTCTGGGCTGGCCGGAGCGATACGTCATCGACCAGGCGACCCTCGACCGCTACGGCTACGGCTCGATGACCGAGTTCCGCAACTGGCGGCTGTTCAAGAAGTTCGGCGGCGGCCCGATGGTCGACCTCGGCTCCCACCAGATCGATCTGTTCGGCTGGGTCTTCGGCGCGAATCCCAAGTCGGTCGTCTCGAGCGGCGGCATCGATTTCTACAAGGGCTGGGAGTGGTACGACAACGTCATGGCCATCTATGAATTCGACACGCCGGCAGGCACGTCGCGGGCCTTCTACCAGGTCCAGACGACCACCCAGCACGGCGGCTTCTACGAGACCTTCATGGGCGAGAACGGCTCGCTGGTCATCTCCGAGATCCCCGAGCGCGGCAACTGGGCCATGCGCGAGCCGCACGCGCCCGAGTGGGACTCGCTGGCCAAGGCCGGGCTCCTGCAGTCGGAGGCCGCGCCCATCCGCAAGGCGGCCTCGAAGAACATCTACGTCGACGTCCGGGTGACGGCCGAGGCCGGCCGCTGGCCCCTGCCGGTCGAGCTGGCCAAGCCGGCCCACCAGCCGCACCTCGAGAACTTCTTCGACGCCGTCCGCCACGGCACTCCTCTGACCTGCCCGGCCGAGCTGGCCTACGAGTCGTGCGTCGCGGTCATCCGGGCCAACGAAGGGGTCAAGGCCCGCCGGGTCATGGAATTCCGGCCGGAGCAGTTCAAGGCATGAGCCGCGCCGGACGGTCCTCTCTCGCCGTTCTCGGACTGGCCCTGGGGGCGACCTTTTGGCTGTCCGGCGGCGCGGCTCCTTCCGCGCCCGCGGCCCAGGACGCCCGGCAACCGGCCTGGGACGGCGCCCGGACGGTCCCCGTCCATCTCATCCCGCTCCACGACGAGAACGACGAGCCCATCATCCCCACGGAAACCAATCCCCTGCCGTTCTCGGCCCGCTTCACGTGCGGGCCGTGCCACGATTACGACACGGTCCGGGGGGGATTCCATTTCTCGGCCGCCGGCGGAAGGGCCGAAGGCCGCCCCGCCCAGCCCTGGTTCTGGGCCGAACCGAGGACCGGGACCGTGCTGCCCGTCTCCTACCGGCCGTGGCCCGGGACCTACCGGCCGGCCGACCTGGGTTTGACGGCCTGGGACTTCACGCTCCTCTTCGGCCGCCACTTCCCCGGCGGCGGGCCGGCCGAGCCGTCTGAAGAAGAGATCCTCTCGGACCCCGAGGCGCGTTGGAACGTCTCCGGCCGGGCCGAGGTCAACTGCCTGGCCTGCCACAACCGCTCGGGACGCCAGGATCACAGCGAATGGGCCAAGCAGGTCCTGCGCGAGAACTTCCGCTGGGCGGCCGCGGCCGCCGGCGGGGTCGGCGAGGTCGGGGGCATGGCCGCTCGCCTCAAGGGAACTTGGGACATCTACGACGGCCCCAACCTCGATGACCGGGAATGGGCCGTTGCCCCCTATGTCAAGTACCGGACCGCGGACTTCGATTCCAAGCACAGCTACTTCTTCGACCTGAACTATCAGCCGGCCGACGACCGCTGCCTGGCCTGTCACGCCGCGTCGCCCGTGGACGAGGTCCAGTGGAAGGCCGACGCCGACGTCCACTCGGCGGCCGGCCTGCGCTGCGCCGACTGCCACCGCAACGGCCTCGACCACGACATGGTCCGCGGCTACGAAGGGGAGGCCGCCGACAAGGGCGACCGGGCCGTCGATTCCTTCACCTGCCGCGGCTGCCACCTCGGTGAGGACGCCAAGGGGCGGGTCAAGGTCGAGCCGGGCCGGCTGGGCGCGCCGCGCCCCAAGCACACCGGCATCCCTCTCGTCCACTTCAAGCGCCTGTCCTGCACGGTCTGCCACTCGGGGCCGATGCCGAAGGACGGTTTCACGAGGGTCAGGACCTCGCGGGCCAACCGGCTCGGCGTCTACGGCGCGGCCGCCTGGGCCACCGATCTGCCGGCGGTCTTCGAGCCCGTCTATATGAAGGACGCGAACCATAAGATCACCCCCCGCCGGCTGGTCTGGCCGGCGTTCTGGGCCAGGAAGGACGGGCGCGAGCTCGTCCCCCTCAGGCCGGAGGAAGTCGAGAGCGCCGCCGCGGGGATCCTGGGCGCCGATGAGCGGATAGGCCAGGTCCTCATCGCCCTGACCCAGGTCATGGCCGAGGACGAAACGCCCGTGCTCGTTTCGGGCCGGTTCATCTTCGGGCCTCACATCGACGGCGGCGTCGAAGCGACCGGGCGGAACGGAGCGGAGGACAAGGGCCCGTCGTTCTGGGGCATTCGGAAGGGCGACGGGATCGTTCCCCTCGTCCCGGACTTCGACCCGGCCGCCGAGGACAAGGACCCGGACATCGAGCCCCGGTTCCAGGAGTTCCTCCAAGCCCTCGACACGACTCTCGGCAAGCCCGGCCGGCCGGTCATCCAGGTGCGGAAAACGCTCTACCGGTTCGTCGACGGCTCCCTGGACATTTCAGAAGCCCCCGAGGAGCTCGGAGAGGCGACCCGGCCCGGCTGGATCGCGGACGACGCGCTGATCCCGCTGGCCTCCGACCTCGACGTCAGGGCCGCGACCGCCAAGGCCGGCACCGAACGGACCCTGACCGAGGAGGAAGTCGCGCTCGTCCTCGGGGCCTTGACCGAAGCCTCGGAAGGCGCGGAATTCGCCTACGTTTCCGGAGGCCGGATGTTCCGGCTGGCCAAAGGCGGAAAGCTTCTCTCCGAAAAGCACGAGGCCGCGGAGCCCGTGACCTGGGCGCTGGCCCACAACGTCCGTCCCGCCCAACAGTCCCTGGGCTGGAACGGCTGCGCGGACTGCCACTCGGCGGGCTCGGATTTCTTCTTCTCGACCCTCGAGGCGCAGGGCCCGTTGTTGACCAGGAGCGTGACCAAACGCTCCTCGACCTCGTTCATGGGCCTGGGAGGGTTCTTCCAAGGCTTTTTCGGTCTGACCTTCACCGTCAGGCCCCTCCTGAAGGTCGTTCTGACCGTCTGCGCTTTCGTCGTCGGATCGCTGCTCTTGCTGGCCGGGATCCTGGCCTTAGGCCGGCTGGCCGGCCTGCTCGAGAAAAGGTGAGCGCCATGCTGTTTGTGATCATCACCGCGCTGGCCGTCGCCGGGACGTTCCTGGCCCTCGCCTTCCACCGGTTCTGGACGGGGCTCGACAAGGACCGGACCAACCTCGTCTATGTCGCGCTGCTCGGCCAGTTCTGGGCCTGGCTGGCCCGCCGGTCGAAAGAGAACGCCCGGAAGGCGTCCATGAAGGCTTGGTGGGCCTATCTCAAGGCCTTGCCGCTGTGGCGGCTGCCCGTTCTCGAAAAGTGGCTGTTCGTCTTTCTCTACGGGAGCTTTCTCTACCTCGCCGCGAGCGGCTTTTTCTTCGCCGTTTTCGTCCCGCGCGGGCTCCACGGCTTTCCCCTCATCGGCCACGTCATGGCCGGCGGCCTGTTCGCCGTGTGCCTGACGCTCGTCGTCGTCTTCAAAGGCCGGAATTTCACGTCCATCCCCGAGCCGCTCGAGCTGAGCCTGAAGCTCTTCGACCCCAAGCGCCTGGGGCTCACGGCCGTCAAGGTCAAACACGCCGCGTTCTGGGCCTTCATCCTGGCCGGATTCCTGCTGACCCTCAGCTCCCTCCTGCCGATGATGCCGCTCCTGCGCACCCCCGGCCAGAAGCTGATGTTCGAGCTCCACCGCGCCAGCGCCCTGGCCTCGGTCCTGGCCGCGATGGTCTTCGCCGGAATGGGGTCGCTCGAGAAGGCCCGCGGCTCCCAGCCTCGTTAAGTCCGCTCAGGCGCCTTGGCCGTGAACGCCACTATCGCGTCCAGCTAACCGGGCGCGACGGGCAGGCTAAAAGCCCCTTTACGAGCAGGTCGGCGACGCGGCCGGCCTGGGCTTCGACCTCTTCCCTTCGGCCGAGCTCCTGCGCCGAAAGGGTGAACGGGAGCAGGGAATTCGTGGCCTCGATGAGGACGAACGAGGCCGTCCGGGGATCGATGCAGTCCAACACCCCGTCCCTGGCACCTTCGCGAAGGACGCCCTCGAACAGGGCCGCTTCCTTCTCGAAATAGGCCTTGCGGCGAGCCAGGAGGGCCGCTCGAACGGACGAAAGGAGGTCGCTCAGATTGTGCGAGTAATCGACGACGCTGTCGAAGCGCATCAGGACTCGGGAGACGAGCATTCTGCGGATACGCGTGTCGGCGGGCGCCGGCGCTCCGGCTTTCTCTCTGAGGTCGACGAGGACCCGGTCGACGACGCGGTCGAT
>VGJC01000091.1 GCA_016867635.1 Candidatus Aminicenantota bacterium
GTCCGATTCGACAAGGCCCAGAGCCTGCGCTTCGAGTAAGCCTATTTTTTTCTAGAACCAGTAGTTGAGACCGGCCGTGAGAGCCAATCCGCTCAGGTCGAAGTCCTCGAATCCCAGGAACCATTCTTTGAACGCCGGCTTGGAGTAGTGGTAACGGACCTCCGCCATGAGCGTGAGGCGATAGCCGATGGGGAAATCGAAGCCTCCGAAGGCGTGATAGGAGAATTCGGCCCCCTTTTCCCGGCCGTTCACGATGTCGATGGGATAGATCTGGACTTCTCCCAGGACCGGGTCGTCATAAACCCAGCTGTCGTCGGCGAAATTGACCATCTCGCCGTAGAGCTTGACGCTCCAGAAATTGAACCCCACGCCCCCCCCGAGATAGGGGATGAACCGTGTTTTGCGGCCCAAGGGCGCGATCTTGAGGGAGACCTGGACAGGGATGCTGGAGACGCCGAAGGCATGGGTGATGCTGGCCCCGTCGTAAAACTCGTAAGGGAACGCGAAGTCGCCTTCCTCGAAGGCGAACTGGACATAGTCCAGGTAATAGCCGGGGCGGCTTTTGCTGTAGGTTTCGACGGTCAGGGCCATGCTGATCTGATTGGAGATGAAGTATTCGTAGCTCAGACCGTAGAGGCCGCCCTGGTAATCGGACATCTTGAAGCTCATCTGGTCGAACTCGATGGCCCAGAGACTGTCCGGATTGGTCAGGATGTCGGTGTTGGCCCGCGGCCAGAAGTACCCCATCCTGAGCGAGAAGATATCCGCGAAAGCCAGGGAGGGGACCAGAACAAGGAAAGCGATGGCGAGAACGGTCAGTTTTTTCATTTCAGACCTCCTAACGCCCTCTATTATAGCAAAAATTATGCCAAGACCCGTCGCTTTCTTTCAGGGAGGGGGGGACCGAGGCCCTGTGCCCAAAACAGGGCAGGTGTCCTCCGGCCCTGTCCTCGGGCATCCGGTTGACAATCGGCCCCCGAGCCCCTAACATGGGCCTGCCGGGCACCCCCATGAAAACGAGGATCCTGCCGATAGAACCCTCCGCGGTCCCCTGGGGCCTCGTCCGGGAGCTCGCCGCCGGACTTGTCCGGGGCGCTATCATGGCCTACCCCACGGAGACTTTCTACGGTCTGGGGGCCGCGGGCTTCTCGCGACGGGCGGTCAAGAAGATCTTCCGGATCAAAGGCCGGGACGCGGCCAAGTCCCTTCCCGTCCTGGCTTCGGACATGGACATGGTCCGGGCTCTTTCCGCGGACCTGCCGCCTGCGTTCCTGGCCCTGGCCGGGGAGTTCTGGCCGGGGCCCCTGACGCTCGTCGTCAAGGCCTCGTCCCGGCTTCCCGACCATCTCGCCGGCCCGGGCCGTTCGATCGCCCTCCGCATCCCCCCTGTCGCGTGGCTCCGCGACCTCGTCGGCGAGATGAACCAGCCCCTGACGGCCACGAGCGCGAACCGGGCCGGGCAAAAGGCCCTGTCCGATGCCGAGGACGTGACCGATCTCTTCTCAGGGAAGGTCGACATCATCGTGAACGGAGGACGGACACCCGGCGGGCAACCCTCCACCGTCGCGGACCTGACCGGCGAGCGGCCGCGCATACTCAGAGAGGGAGCGGTCCCGACGGACCGGATCCTGGCCGCCCTCAAAGCCTGAGGTCAGACCCGAGGCGTCCCTTCCGCCCCCCTCTGCCGAAAGGCCTACTTGACCGGGGTGCCGGGCGGCAGGTCCCGGTCGAAGAAGGGGATGAGGGCCTTGTTGTCTCCGGTGACCGCGGCCAGCAGCATGGCTTGGGACTCGATGCCCCGGATGACGGCCGGCTTCAGGTTGACGATGACGATGAGGCTCTTGCCGACGATGTCCTCGGGCGCGTAGGTCTCGGCGATCCCGGCCACCATCTGGCGGGTCTCCGTGCCGATGTCCACGTCGAGCTTGAGGATCTTGGTGGCCCCGGCCACCCGCTCGGCCTTGAGGATGCGGGCCACCCGAAGGTCCATTCGCCTGAACTCGTCGTAGGTGATGATATCCACGTTCCCCTCCTTTTTCGGTCCGGTCCCGGCCGCGGGCGCCGCCGGGGCGGCCGCCGCGTCCCCGCCCAGGAAATCCTTGAGAGCGACTCTCGGAAAAAGGGCCTCGGGCATCCCGACCTCACGGCCGGCCTCGAAGCCGTCGAATCCCATCCGCGAAAAGGGCACCTCTCCGGGCTTGCTTTCTTCCCCGAGGAAGCCCCATATCTTTTCCATCGAACGCGGCATCACGGGAAAAGCGAGGTAGCTCAGGCCCCGGATGGCCGCGGCGGCCTGGAAAAGCACGCGGGCCAGCCGTCCCCGGCGGGCCGGGTCCTTGGCCATCATCCACGGCTCGTTGCCAGCCAGGTACTTGTTGACGGCGCCGATGTAGGCCCAGATCTCCTCGAGAGCCTTGTTCATGAAGCCGTCCCCGTAGAGGTCGAAGATCCTGGCCTTGAGGTCCCCGAAGTCGGTCCGCAGCCGGCGGTCCTCGTCCGACTCCTCCGCGGGGTGGGTGATCCGTCCGTCGAAGTAGCTCCGGATCATGGTCAGCGTCCGGTGGACAAGGTTCCCGAGATCGTTGGCCAGGTCGGAGTTGACCCGGTGGATGAACGCTTCGTGGGAGAAATTGCCGTCCTGGCCGATGGGGATCTCGCGGAGCAGGAAGTATCTGATGGGGTCGGGCCCGAAGACGCGCAGCAGGACCTGGGGATCGAGGACGTTGCCCTTGGACTTGGACATCTTGGTGTCATCGCGAAGCCACCAGCCGTGGCCGAAGACGGTTTTCGGCAGGGGCAGGCCGGAGGCCATCAGGAAGGCCGGCCAGTAGACGGCGTGGAACCTGAGGATGTCCTTGCCGACGAGGTGGACCGTGGCCGGCCAGAACTTGCGGAACAGCGGCATGTTCCAGTCGTACCCGGCGCCGGTGACATAATTGTGGAGGGCGTCGAACCAGACGTAGATCGTGTGCCGGGGGTCGTCCGGCACCGGCACGCCCCATTTGACCGTGGTCCGGGTGATGCTCAGGTCCTTGAGCCCGCCGCGGACGAAGCTGGCGACCTCGTTCATCCGGCTCGGCGGCCGGACGAACTCGGGGTTGGCCGCGTAGTGGGCCAGGAGCCTGTCCTGGTAGGCCGACAGGCGGAAGAAGTAGGTTTCCTCCGAGACGGCCGAGCAGGCCTTGCCGCAGTCCGGACAGGTCTTGTGGCCCGCGGCCTCGAAGGGGACGTCCTCGGCCAGGAAATTCTCGTCCGAGACGCAATACCATCCCTTGTACTCGCCCTTGTAGATGTCCCCCTTCTCGACGAGCGCCCGGAAGAGCTTCTGGACGCCCTTCTCGTGGAAATCCATGGTCGTCCGGATGAAAAAGTCGTGCGAGATGTCGAGGGCTTTCCAGAGATCCTGGGTCCGGCCGACAACCGAGTCGGCCAGGGCCATGGGCGTCAGGCCTCTTTCCGCGGCCGCTTTCTCGATCTTCTGGCCGTGCTCGTCGGTCCCCGTCAGGAAGAAAACCTCCTTGCCGGCCAGCTTCTGGAAGCGGGCCAGGGCGTCGGCGATGATCGTCGTGTAGGCGTGCCCGATGTGGGGCACGTCGTTGACGTAATAGATCGGTGTCGTGACGTAGAACGTGCTGTCAGAGCTCTTTTCCACTGAACGAACCTCCTCGGATGAGCATCATGGCCTCGGCCCGGGTCGCCGGGTTCCGGCGGAAGGACCCGCGGACGGCCGAAGTCACGGTGATGGACTTGGGCTTTTTCGCCCCGCGCATGGACATGCACATGTGCTCGGCCTCGATGACGACCATGACGCCCAGGGGCTTCAGGTGGGAGTCGAGGAGGTCGGCGATCTGCTTCGTCAACCGCTCCTGGACCTGAAGCCGCCTGGCATAAGCCTCCACGACCCGGGCGATCTTGCTCAAGCCGACGATGCGCCCGGCTTTGGGGATATAGGCCACGTGGGCCACTCCCGCGAAGGGCAGGAGGTGATGTTCGCACATCGAGTAGAGAGGGATGTTCTTGACGAGGACCATCTCGTCGTGCTTCTCGTCCTCGATGATCCTGAGGTTGCGGGTCGCCTCCCGGTCGGTGCCGCCGAGGATCTCGGTGAGCATCCGGGCCACCCGCTTCGGGGTCGCCCGGATGCCGGGCCGGCCGGGGTCTTCCCCGATGCCTTCGAGGATGAGGGTCACTCCCTTTTCGATCTTCTTGATGTCCTTCATGGCTCCTCCGCCCTTGCCGGCCGCTCGTCAGCTCTTCTTCGCGTATTCGCAGACGGCCCGGTGGGCGATCTCCTTGAGAGGCCGCCGGGTTTTCCGGGAGGCCTTCAGGCAGTCCTCGTACTCGGGCTGGACGTTGACCGTCCGTCCCGCGAACGCGGCGACCTTGACGCCGATCTTCTGGCCGCCGACGCGCACGGTCCGCGTCCCCCGTTCCAGGACGCGGCGCTCGACGGGATAGGTGCGGACCCCGATGGAGGTGGTTTCCCTGAACACGGCCTCGATCAAGCCCTCCATTCTATCGACCGGGGCCAGCATGGTCAATTTCGTGCCCAGGCGGTTCTTCTTCATCACGACCGGGGACAGGGTGGCGTCCAGGGCGCCCTCCTCGAGGGCCCGGTCCAGGAAATGGGCCAGGAGCTGGGGGGAGGCGTCATCGATCGCGGCCTCGATGATGTGGACGTGCCGGGCCGGTTCGAAGGCCCGGGCGTCCCCATAGAAGGCCCTGAGGACGTTGGGTATCTCTGGGAATTCCCGGGTCCCGGCCCCGCACCCGACCCGGTCGTAGACGATCTCGGGGAATTTCGTGTACCGTCCGGCGAGGGTGGCGATGATGGACGCTCCGGTCGGAGTGACGAGCTCGGCCTCGACCCAGGCCGAATAGACCGGGGCCGCTCTGAGGATCTCGGCCACGGCCGGAGGGGGCACGGGCAGGACGCCGTGGGAGGTCTTGACCCACCCGGAGCCGACGTTGAGGGGCGAGCAGGAGACGGCGCCGGCCTTCAGCTCCTCGAGCAGAAAGGAGGCCCCGACGATGTCGACGAGCGCGTCGTCCGCGCCGGCCTCGTGGAGGTGGGCTTCGCTAAAGCGGCGGCCGTGGACCCGGGCCTCGGCCTCGAACAGGCGCCGGAAGATCGCCAGGGCCCGGTCCTTGACGGCCGGGGCCAGACGGCTCTTGCCGATGACGCGCTCGACGTCGGCGAATTTTCTCTCGACGGGATGGCCTCTCCGGACGCGGACGTCGACCTTGAGCGCCCGGAAGCCGCCGCGCCGCACCGTCCGGACGGCGATCTCCACGGGCAGCCGGAGGCCGGCCATCTTTTCCTTGAACAAGGCGGGGGGCACGCCCAGGTCGAGGAGGGCGCCCAGGATCATGTCCCCGCTCAATCCCGACGAAGCGTCGAAGTGCACGTATTTCATGGTCATCGCGTTTCCCTTAAAAGGCGGTCCAGGGCGGGCAATATCTCGCCCGATCTTCCGGCGAGGAAGACGTCCGTGTGAGGCGTGAGAGGCGTGGGCTCCGGATTGATCTCGACGATCTTGGCCCCGGCCCGGGCGGCGGCGAAAGGCAGCGAGGCGGCCGGCTGGACGACGGACGAGGTCCCGATGACCAGCATGGCCTGGCAGGACTCGCTCAGGCGGAAGGCCCGCTCGAGGACGGCGGGGTCGAGGGACTCGCCGAACCAGACGACGTGAGGGCGGAGAAAGGCGCCGCACGACGGACAGACGGGGGGAAGTTGAGGCAAGGGAGATTCGCGGACCTCGGAGACCGTGCCTTCCCGGGTGCAGCGGAGCTTCCAGATGTTCCCATGGAGCTCGACGACGTCCCGTGAGCCGGCCTTCGCGTGGAGACCGTCGACGTTCTGGGTGATGAGCGAGAATCCGGCAAAGAGGTCCTGCCAGACGGCCAGCACCTGATGGCCCGGATTGGGCTCGACGGGAGCGATGAGGCCCCGCCGCCAATCGTACCACTCCCAGACGAGCTTCGGGTCGCGTTCGAAGGCCTCGGGGGTCGCCAGGGTCTCGGCCCGATACCGCCTCCAGAGGCCGTCCTGCCCCCGGAAGGTGGGCACTCCGGACTCGGCCGACACGCCCGCGCCCGTCACCACCGCCACGCGGTCGACCCGGGCCAGGAGGTCGGCGGCAGAAGAGGCGAGGTTGTCGTTCATGGCTTTCCCAACTCGGCCCTTAGGATATCCATTTCCCCGCCCGCGGTCAACGCCGCCGCCGCGGCCCGATCTTGCTGGAGCTTGGCGGGGAATTCGGGGACATGAACGAAATCTCTGGATTTCGTATCGTGTCCCGGGAATTCCCACGGTGGACCCGTTGACGAGATCGGGCCGCGGCGGCGGCTTGACTTGCCGACGACGAAAAGTATATATCAACCGCGGAGGGAACATGACGACGAAACGTGAGCGGCGCGAGACCGTCGCTTCGATCGGCATCCTGGGCGGCACCGGGCTCTACGAGATCGACGGGGCCACGGACATCCGGGAAACCCGGATCGATACGCCCTTCGGCCAGCCCTCGGACGTCTTTGTGACCGCGACGCTCGAAGGCCGCAAGGTCGCCTTCCTGAGCCGGCATGGCCGGGGCCACCGGCTCCTGCCGTCCGAGGTCAACTATCGGGCCAACATCTACGGATTCAAGAAGCTCGGCGTCGAGCGGATCATCGCCGTGAATTCCGTGGGCTCCCTCAGGGAGGACATCCGGCCGCGCGACGTGGTCCTGGCCGATCAGTTCTTCGACCGGACGACCCGGCTGTCCACTTTTTTCGGGGCGGGGCTCGTGGCCCACGTCAGCCTCGGCCATCCCGTCTGTTCCGGCCTGGTCCGGCTCCTCCACCATGCCGCCTCCGGGCTGGGCGTCAGGGCCCACCACGGCGGGACGTACCTGTGCATGGAAGGACCGGGGTTCTCCACCAAGGCCGAGTCCCTGGCCTACCGGTCCTGGGGATGCGACGTCATCGGCATGACCGCGGCGACGGAGGCCAAGCTGTCGCGCGAGGCCGAGATCTGTTACGCGACCCTTTGTCTGGTCACCGACTACGACGTCTGGCACGAGTCGGAGGAGGCCGTGTCCGTGGAGCTCGTCTTCCAGAACATGGCCCACAACATCGGGAATGCCAAGGCCGTCGTCAAGAGGGCCGTGGCCGGGCTCGGGGGAGAGGACGGCCCGGGGGGCTGCGAATGCCATCGGGCCCTGGCCAACACCATTGTCACGGACCC
The DNA here is from genome assembly GCA_016867635.1 of Candidatus Aminicenantota bacterium. Lineage (GTDB taxonomy): Bacteria > Acidobacteriota > Aminicenantia > Aminicenantales > Saccharicenantaceae > RBG-16-66-30. The sequence continues at coordinate 7,226 of VGJC01000091.1, forward strand.
CGAACGCATTCCCCCGGCGACCCGGGAGAAGCTCCGGCTCATCGTCGGGAAATATCTCGCCCCCTGATCATCGAGGACAAGGATGAGTCTGGTCATTGTCGGTTCCGTCGCTTTCGACACCATCGAGACGCCTCTCGGCCGCCGCGAGAGGATCGTCGGGGGGTCGGGGACCTACTGCTCGCTCGCGGCCAGTTTCTTCACCCGGCCCCGGATCGTGGCCGTGGTCGGCCGGGACTTCCCGAGAAAGACCCTGGCTTTCCTCCGGTCCCGGCGCGTGGACCTCGGCGGCCTCAAGGTCAAGGCGGGCAAGACCTTCCATTGGGAGGGACGCTACGAGAGCGACCTCAACCGGCGGACGACGGTCCGGACCGAGCTCAACGTCTTCGCCGATTTCCGCCCGGAAGTCCCCGCGGCCTACAGCCGGGCCCGCATCGTCTACCTGGCCAACCTCAACCCGGAGCATCACGATCTCATCCTGAGGCAGTTCCGCCGCCCGGACCTGGTGGCCATGGACACCATCCGCCTGTGGATCGACACGAAGAGGGAGGACCTCCTCCGGGAGCTCGGGCGCGTCGACATCTTTTTCGCCAACGACGAGGAAGCGCGGCTCATCACGGGGGAGGCCAATCTCGTCGCGGCGGGCCGGGCCCTGCTGAGGATGGGGCCCTCGCTCGCGGTCGTCAAGAAGGGGGAGCACGGGGCCCTCGTCTTCGGGCCGAACGACACGTTCGGCGTCCTGGCCCATCCCTGCGAGCGCGTCGTCGACCCGACCGGGGCCGGGGACAGCTTCGCCGGAGGCTTTCTCGGGTACCTCGACCGGGTCCCGAGGCGGACGCCGAAAGAGGTCCACCGGGCCGCGGTCTACGGCACGGTCCTGGCGTCGTTCACCATCGAGGATTTCGGGATAGCGCGCTTCCTGACCCTTGACAGCGGTCAGGTCGAAGGCCGCTACCGCCAGTTCAGGAAGCTATCGTCTTTTTAGGAGACAGAGCCCATGGCCGAGATCAAGATGCCCCTGGAGCCGTTCCGGATCAAGGTCGTCGAGCCCATCCGCCCGGTCACCCGGCGGGAGCGGGAAGCGCTGCTCAAGCAAGCGGGTTACAACGTCTTCAGCATCCCCGCCGACAAGGTCTATATCGACCTCCTGACCGACTCCGGGACCACGGCCATGAGCGACGACCAGTGGGCGGGCCTGATGACCGGGGACGAATCCTACGCCGGGGCGCGCAACTATTTTCATCTCGAGAAGTCCGTGCAGTCGATCTTCGGCTTCACCCACGTCATCCCGACGCATCAAGGCCGGGCGGCCGAGCGCGTGCTCTTCGGCTCGGTCCTCAAGAAAGGGGATATCGTCCCCAACAACATCCATTTCGACACCACCCGGGCCAATGTCGAGTTCCTCGGGGCCAGGGCCGAGAACCTCGTCCTCCCCGAGGCCTACGATCCCGTTTCGGACCGGCCCTTCAAGGGCGACATGGACCCCGACAAGCTCAAGAAATGCGTCGAGAGCAAGGGCGCCAAGCGCATCCCCCTGGTCTTAATGACCGTCACCAACAACAGCGGCGGAGGACAGCCCGTGTCCCTCCGGAACATCAAGGAGGTCAGCGGGGTCTGCGCCCATTACGGGATCCCGCTGTTCTTCGACGCCTGCCGGTACGCCGAGAACGCCTACTTCATCAAGAAGCGGGAAAAGGGCCACGACAAGAAAACGGTCCTGGAGATCGCCCAGGAGATGTTCTCGTACGCCGACGGGGCGACGATGAGCGGCAAGAAGGACGCCCTGGTCAACATCGGCGGGTTCGTGACCCTCGACGACGACGGGCTGGCCGAAAAGATCAAGAACCTGCTCATCATCAGCGAAGGGTTCCCGACCTACGGCGGACTGGCCGGGCGGGACCTGGAGGCCATGGCCCGGGGGCTCAACGAGGCCCTTGACGAGACCTACCTGGAGCACCGGACGGCCCAGGTCGCTTATCTGGGCGGCCTGCTCGACCAGGCCGGCGTGCCGGTCTTCAAGCCCTTCGGCGGCCACGCCATCTACATCCTGGCCGACAGGTTCCTGCCCCACATCCCCCGCGGCAAGTACCCGGGGTGGGCCCTGACGGTCTCCCTCTACAGGGAATACGGGATCCGGGCCGTGGAGATCGGCGGCGTGATGTTCGGGTCCAAGGCGGGTCAGGGCAACAAGGAGATCTATCCCGAGCTGGAGATGGTCCGGCTGGCTATCCCGCGGCGGGTGTACACGGCCTCCCATCTCCAGTATGTCGCCGAGGCCATCATCGAGCTCCATAAGAACCGCGACAAGGTCCGGGGGCTGCGGATCGTCCGCGAATCGCCGTTCCTGCGGCACTTCACGGCCCGACTGGAAGAAGTGTAGTCCTACCCTCAGATCCGGCCGGCGGGCTCGACGCGAAGGTCGACGCTGCCGATGCCGGCGTCGATGTCGATATCGATGGTCAGCTCGCCGCGGCCGAAAGCCTCGTTGACGTAATAGCCCTCCTGCTTCGAGAGCCCGCGGGTGTCGACGGAGCCGAGGCCTTTGTCCACCTTGATCCGCACCCCGGTCTCGGACGGCAGGGTCAGGCGGACGCTGCCGATCCCGCCGTCGATCTTGACCCGAAAGCCTTGCCGGTGGGGCCCGCTGAGGTCAAGGCGCATCTCCCCGACGCCCATGTCGATGTCGACGTTCGAAAGGGCCAATCCCCTGAGGTCGAGCCGGCTTTCCCCGGCCCCGAGATCGATGTCGAGGTCGAGAGGGACGGCCCGGGTCAGGCTGAGGTCCCAGGTATTGCGGACGTTGCCCAAAGGGATCCCCCGGCGGCGAACGTGGCCGATCTCGAGGATGCCCGTATCTTCGAACAGGCGGTAATTCACATCGGGCCGGAAGCGCTCGCGATTGAAACGGAATTCGGCCTCGAGGAGAGCCTCTTGGTCGGCCCCGCGGACCCGGAGCTCGCCGGCCCCCATTCTCAGCTTAACCTCGGCCCGCTGGGCCCCTTCGAGGGCTACCGTCGTCGTCTCCGTGCTGTCTCGCCGAGGCTCGTCACAGGCCGCGGTGACGGCGAAGACGGCAAGGACCAGCGCCGCTGTCTTCCATCGGGGATGCTTCATGGTTCGACCTCCGTATATCGCTATATACGAAAAAAGGCGTT
>VGJC01000092.1 GCA_016867635.1 Candidatus Aminicenantota bacterium
GTACAGGCCGTCCCGGCCGCGGCCCTCCTGGCTCTGGCTGAGCTTCTTGAACCGCTCCATGGCCGCCGTGGCCCTCGGCTCGTCGGCCAGCGACATATAAATGCGCCCCAGGAAATGGTGCGGCAGGGCGAACTTCGGGTCCTTCTCGACGGCCTTCTCCAGGAGGCGGGCGGCCTCCTCGTGGTGGTATCGGTCGAGCTCCTCCCGGCCTTTGAGGAACAGGTCGTAGGCCTCCATGGACGCCGTCGTGACTTCCCGGATCGGGCTCACGTGACGGGCGGCCGCGCGCTCCGAAAGCCCGACGCCCTTGGAGATCTCGCGGCTCAGCTCGTCGATCTGGGTCCTCAGGATGCTGCCGACCCCGTCGCCCCTCGAGCCGACGCTCTTGAGCAGGTTCTTGGTCTGAACGTCGTAGACTTTGGCGTCCGTGGCGAAGGTGTTGTCGGCCCTCGTGAAGCTCCCCAGGACGAGGGCTTCGATGCCCTCCCTGCGGCAGATCTCGAACCAGAGCCCCCCCGCGTCCCGGGCGGAGTCGGCGTTCTCTTGCCGGACGGCCTTGGAAGCCAGGTCGTTGAGCCGCTCCCAGGACATGACGGTCAGGTATTTCGACTGCTCCAAACTGGTGATGAGCAGGTTGGGGATGGCCTTGGCCAGGTACTCGTAACTCGTGTCCCCGGTCAGATTCTCGAACCCGACGACGGCGATCGTGTGGCTGGCCCCGACGGCCTTGGGGATCAGACCCCGGATAGCGAGCCCCGCGATCAGGATCAGACCGAACCCGAGGGCCGGGACAAAGGCCTTACGCCAGGGGAAGGGGCCGTTACGGACCAGGCGGGTCTTCCTGGTCGTGGGCCTCGTCCAGGGGTTGGCGGCCGTGGCCGTCTGAATGGTCTCTTCGACCCGCCCCAAATCGGCGCAGAGCTCGTCTGCCGACTGGTATCTATTTTCCTTGTCCTTCTCCAGGCACTTGAGGATGACGGCCCCCAGCCCGGGAGGCGTCTGCGGGTTCAGGTCTTCGGGGCGGGGCGGCTTCTCGGACTGTTGCTTGAAGGCCACGACGAAGGGGGTGTCCGCGGCGAACGGGGTCCGGCCGGTGACCATTTCGAACAGGATCACGCCGAAGGAGTAGATGTCGGAACGGCGGTCCGACGCCTTGCCCTCGACTTGTTCGGGCGACATGTATTCCGGCGTGCCGATGACGATGCCCTCGGCCGTCAGCCCTTGGGTATCCAAGGCCCGGGCGATCCCGAAATCCAGGATCTTGGCGTTGCCCTCTTTGTCGATCATGATGTTGCTGGGCTTCAGGTCGCGATGGACGATCCCGGCTTCGTGGGCTTCGCTCAGGCCCTGGCAAACCTGCCTGGCGATGGTCACGGTCGTGCCGACGTCCAGTCGCCGCGACCGGCGGATGAAGCTCTTCAGGTCCTCGCCGGGGACGTACTCCATGGTGATGTAGTGGAGCCCCTGCTCCTCCCCGAAGTGGTACAACCGGCCGATGTTCCGGTGGGAGATCTTGTGGGCCAGCTTGATCTCGTTGACGAAGCGCTCGAGCGTCCGCCTGTCCGCGGCGATGTCGGGGCGGATGACCTTGACGGCCACTTCCTCGTGCGTTTTCTGGTCGAGCGCCCTGTAGACCCGGCCCATGCCCCCCCGGCCGAGCTGTTCGATGATCTGGAAGCGCCCGGCGAAGACCGAGCCCGTCGCGAGGTCCCAGGCGTAGGTTTCCATGGTCCGGGTGACGTCCGGTTCCGGGGCCTGTGGGCGGCTCGGGGTCCGCGAGGGGGTTTGGCCTTCGGACAGGCCTTCTCGAAGCGTCGTGGCGCAGTTGAAGCAGAAATTGGCGGTGTCAGGATTGTCGGTTCTGCAGTTGGGGCAACGCGTGGCCATCTTCCGTCTCTCTTCCCAATTTCACTTTTTCCCCCTCGCTATTAAATACGTCTTAGGGGGCCAAAGAGTTTCCTTACTGTCCAAGATCGTTACCTTTGCCTCCTTCGAAAGCAAGGAACATGCCAAGACCGGACCACCTGAGCCCCCTCGAGTTTCCTCTGGAACGGCGGGGGTCGCCTTCAGAGAGCGCCGGACAGCCCCCCCCTTTTCTTTACATTCAAGGCTTTACAAGGCAAATATCGCGCTTCCCGGTGCCGGCGGACCGGCTCCTATCGCCCCAGGCGTTTCTTGAACTCCTGCGCGAGCAGCGGAACGACCTGGAACAGGTCGCCGACGATGCCGTAGGTGGCGATCTGGAAGATGGGCGCATCGGGGTCCTTGTTGATGGCCACGATGATGTCCGAGGTCTTCATCCCCGCCTGGTGCTGGACGGAGCCCGAGATGCCGCAGGCGAAATAGATCTTGGGCCGGACGGTGCGGCCGGTCTGCCCGACCTGATGATGGTAGGGTATCCAGCCGGCGTCGACAGCCGCCCGGGAGGCGCCCAGGGCGGCCTTCAGCGTGTCGGCCAGTTCCTGGAGCACCTTGAAGTTCTCCGCGCACCCCATCGCCCGGCCGCCGGAAACGATGATCTCGGCGTCGGCCAGATTGACGGTCTCCTCCCCTTTGACGAACTCCAGGACCTTGGTCCGGACCTCGTCCTCGGTCATGGCCAGCGGTTCGCGAACGACCCGGCCCTTGCGGCCCGCGTCCCGGGCCGGCATGGCGAAAACCTTGGGCCGGACGGTGGACATCTGAGGCCGATAGCCGGGATAGTCGAGGATGGTGGCCATGATATTGCCGCCGAAGGCCGGCCGGGTCTGCTTGAGGAATTTCGTTTCGGGGTCGATGGCCAGCCCCGTGCAATCCGCCGTCAGCCCGGCCTCCAGGGTCGTGGCCACGGTCCCGGCGAAATCCCGCCCCTGGGTCGTGGCCCCGAACAGGACGATCTCGGGCTTGTATTTGCGGATGAGGTCCACGGCCGCCCGGGCGTAGGGGTCGGTGCGGTATGGCCCGAGCAGGGGGCTTTCCATGACGTAGACGATCTCGGCCCCGTGGGCGACGGCCTCGGCGGCGTGGGCCTCGACGGCCTTCGGATCGCAGAACAGCATGCCGCAGAGCCGGCAGCCCAGGTCGCGGGCCAGTATCGCGCCCTCGCCCAGGAGCTCGAAGGACACCGTCGAGACCCGGCCCTCCTCGTGCTCGATGAACACCCAGACGTCCTTGTATTCCCCGGCCTCGGGGGTCGGCGCGGCCTTCTCGTCCTTGGTCAGGGTGATGGAAGCGACCGGACAGACATCGACGCAGGCGCCGCAGAACGTGCACTTCTCGTCGACGACGGCCAGCCCGTCCTCCATTCTCAGGGCGCCGAAGGGGCAGGAGGGAACGCAGGCCTCGCAGCCCGTGCAGGTTTCCTTGTCGATGATCAGCTCGGCCATTGATTACTCCGTCACTTGACCAGCTTGGTGCCCATGATCCTGTCCGCCAGGGCGGACACGGCCTCGGGGAGGTCGCCTCCGAGGATCTCCCCTCCCCCGCCGCGGGCCTCCGGCGAGAAGACCTTCGTCACCCAGGTGGGCGAGCCCTTCAAGCCGATGCGGTTCTCGTCGGCCCCGATGGCCCCGGCGGTCAGGACCGGGATCTCGGCCCGCGACGCCTTCCGGATGCCCATCAGCGAGACGGGCCGGGGTTTGTTGATGTCCTTGACGACGGTCATCAGGGCCGGGAGGCTGGATTCCACGGTCTCCCGGCCGTGCTCGAGGAGACGTTCGACGACGATCCTCTTCGCCGCCGGGTCGACCGACTTGACCCGCGAGATGTAGGTCAGCTGGGGCATTCCCAGGCGCGTGGCGATGCCCGGCCCGACCTGGGCCGTGTCGCCGTCGATGGCCTGCTTGCCGCAGATCACCAGGTCGAATTCGCCGAGGCCGCGGATGGTCAGGGCCAGCGTGTAAGCCGTGGCCAGGGTGTCGGCCCCGGCGAAGGCCCGGTCCGAGACGAGATAGGCTTTGTCGACGCCCATGGCCAGGGCCTGCTTCAGGACGTCGACGGCCTGAGGGGGGCCCATGGTGACGACGTGGACCTCGCCGCCGTGCTTCTCCTTGAGGAGGAGGGCCTCCTCGACGGCGTACTCGTCGAAGGGGTTCATGATGCTGGCGACGCCCTCCCGGACGAGGGTGTTGGTCTCGGGGTTGATCTTGACGTCCGTGGTGTCGGGGACCTGTTTGACACAGACGGCGATCTTCATGCGCTTCTCCTCGTCGGCCGGAGAGACGGGACGACGCCCGGCCCTTTCCCCGGCCGGAAAACTGAGGAGAGATATACCACCGGCCCGCGACCCGAGTCAAGGAATCCGGGCGGCGGCTATTCGGTCTTGGCCTCCGCCTTGGCCAGGACGATCCCGGACGACGTCGACATCGTCTCGTAATAGCCGCGGAACCTCGCGGCCTCGTCCGACGGCCGGTCCTCGACGTTGCGGGCCCAACGGAACGAGATGGGCTGGTACCAGAGCTCGGCCCGGACCGTGAACGGCCCGGACGAGGCCCCGACGGGGACCGCATAGCGCACCCGGTCGCCCCCGGCCTTGAAGTCCTCGTCCTCCGCCGCCCCGCCCTTGACGGCGACGTCGCCGGATGCCGTGGCCTTGTCGAAGCCGAACGGCAGGATGCGGTTGTCCTTGATGTAATGGGTCGCGGCCAGGAGCACGGTCGTCACCTTGTCCCCGGGAGCGCCGAGGATGGGCTCGTAGATCTGGACCTCGTCGGCGCCGCGGATCTCCGTGTAGTGGGGCTCGAAGCGGGAGGCGTCCTCGTCGTTGGCGTTGCCGGCGATCGAGCCGTCGGGGTTGAGGCGGCCGGATTCGAAGACCACGGCCCCCTTGCCGTCGAGGACCACGAAACGGACCCAGGCGCGCCGCGAGGGGTAGGCGGTCGGCAGCTTGTGGCCGGCGAGATTCGTGACCGCGACCTCGGCGTGGAGCGTGCCGTCCTCGACTCGGACGCCGCGGACGGCCACCCGGGCCGACGACGTCTTCAGGTGGTCCGCCGTCCGGGCCGAGGCCGTGGCCAGCTCGAGCGGCTCGGCGACGACGCCGAGGGCGTCCCGGTGGAGGTTGAGGACCTTGGGCATGAAGAAGTTGCCGCCGCGGAACACGTGACGGCTGAATTCCTCGCGGGGCTGGCCCAGGGTCGAGGAAATGGGCGTCTTCTCTTCGACCTTGGGCATATGGCACGACACGCAACCCTGTTTTCCGTTATAGGCGCTGTGCTTCCATTCGAGATACGGGACTTGTTCGGGAAGCTCGCCGACGACCTCGCCCTGCTCGTTGTAGGCGTGGGTGAAGAGAGTGTGGCATGTCGCGCAGAGCTCCGAGCTCTGGATGTGGTCGGCCTTCTCGGGCACGAACCAGGAGGAGGAGCTCATGACCCGCGTGCGGCCCGCGTCGACCTCGTAGGGGCCGAAGATCTTGCGCGAGCCCCAGGGTGTCACGGTGTCGACGGCGAAGCCGGCCGTGAAGCTCTCGCGGCTGCCGAGCTTGTCAGGGCCGATCTGATGGCACATCGTGCACGAAACCCCGTCGACGGCCAGGGCGGCCTCGGGGTTGGGAAGAGGGACGGCCGGGAGGTTGGCGAAGACTTGGCCCATCCCGCCGCCGGCCTTGGCTTGAAATCGGGCCATGGGCATGTGGCAGGCCGAGCACTCGTGCTCGATGGCCGCGGCGATCTTCGGGTTGGCCAGGGTCTCGCGGCGGACGGAGGCCTGCCAGTAGGGATCGCGGGCGGCATTGGCCATCATCGAGGCCCGCCAGTCGGCGCCTATGGAGACGTCCTCGCCTTTGGGCGTCACCAGACCGTTATGGCAGGCCTGGCACCGGTCCGATGAGATGAAGAGCTCGGGCAGGCGCACGGAGGCCGCGGCCGCGCCGAGCGCCGTGAGACACACGATGAGAAGGACGATGCGTTGGTGTTTCATTGTCTTACCACCCGTCGAAGAAGGCCCCGTCGAACCAATCCCAGAGGAGATAGGCTATGACCGCGAAGTTGCGGCCCGAAGTTTCGTTGACCGGCATCCGGACCCCGATGTTGAACCTGATGTGCTGCCGCTTGTTGACCGTCACCTGGATCTGGGGCACGACGTCGAACAGGACCTTCTCCCCGGAGACGAGCTCTTTGGCGGCCAGCAGCTCGACCATGGGCGACCAGGTCCGGCCCCAGGGCTTGAAGTTGATGCTCCGGCCGAGGACGAGCCGGAGGAAAGCCTCGTTGGAGGCCTTGCTCGTCTGGAAGGGGATCTCCATCCCGGCCTGGGCCTGGAGGAAGAAGTCGGCCGGCAGGAGCTGGCCGTAGGCCAGGAAGGGCTCGAAGATGAACGTCCCTTTGCCGAGGCCCGAGGCCCTGTCCCCCGTCGGTAGGATGAGCTCGGCGGCCCCGCTGAGGATCGAGCCCTTTTTGAGATTGTGATAGAAGGCCCGCTTGACGGCCACGGCGGCGTCGCCGAGGTTCGCTCCCCACTCGGTCGGCCCCGGCTCGAAGCCCGTATAACGCTCGCTCCAGCCGAAGGGCAGGACGACCTCCCACATGTTGCGGGTCCCGAAGCGCTGCTCGTAGACGATCTTGCCGCCGAACGAGCTCAGGCCGTACGCGGCCTCGTTGACCGTGGCCGAAAAGACGATCTCGTCCTCGAGGTAGGCCTTGCTGGTGACCAGCGGCCGGGGCAGGTTGAACTCCCCGGGAGGCCAGGCCGGGTCGTGGCCGAGCGATTTGATGTAGCCGACGACCAGGTCGAGCTCCTCCATGGTCAAGGCGCCGCGGAAGGACGGCATGTTCTCGGAGAAGCCCTTGGACGGGCCGCCGTTGAGGGCGATCCCCACCCAGTCGGCGTGGGGCTCGCGCGAGGAGAAATCCGGGTCCGTGAAGTCCGGCAGGGGGTCTTCGAAGCCGACCCGGCTCCGGGATTGTCCCTTGCCGTCCGCCCCGTGGCAGGCGACGCAGGTTTGGAGGAAGATCTGGTGGCCCGTCCTCGAGGCCTCTTCGGGCGTCCCGGCGGGCAAGGCCGCGGGCGCGGCGGCGACGGCCAAGGCGATGACAGTGACGAACACCGTGCGCACAGGCCGGCGACAACGGAAGACCGTTCGGCGGGCGACAAGCATGGCTCAACCCTCCCGAAATGGTTTGGATGATTGAGAGACAGAATATCACGGCCGGAGGATCGAGTCAAAAATTGACCGGCAAACTTGGGATTGACACCCCTTTCCGCCGTGGATTAGAGTGGACGTCTCGGAGAGAACTTCGGACGAGGAGGCATCCATGCGAATCGGAAAATGCGCGGGTATTATCGCCGCCGTGTTGCTCCTTACGGGCGCTCTCGGGCCCCACATCGCCGGGGCGGCCGCCGAGGAACAGGCCCCGCAGGCCGGCCCGGAAGCCACGGCCCCCGAACATGCGGGCATCTACAAGAAGCTCCTCATCCGCAACGCTATGGTCATCTACGGGAACGCCGAGCCGCCGTTCGGCCCCGCAAATGTCTGCGTCGAGGGCGGCCGCATCGCGGCCGTCGGCCGGGTGCCGAGGGGCTGGGTGCCGGACGCGGTCATCGACGCCACCGGGAAGTACGTCATGCCGGGGATCATCAACAGCCATATCCACCTGCAGGAGGCACGGGGCGGCGTCCCCCAGCCCTTGCAGTACGAGCTCAACCTCTACCTCGCGGCCGGGGCCACGACCGTCCGCGACGTCGGGGCCGATTGGAACAAGGCCAAGGAGTGGCGGGCCCTGAGCAACGCGGGAAAGCTCGTCGCGCCGCGCATCCTGCTCTACGAGCGGATCTGGGCCTCGAAGGGGGCCCACACGGCCGAGCTCATCCGGGAAGGGGTCCGATACGCCAAGGCCCAGGGTGTGGACGGGCTGAAGGCCTTCGCCATGGACCGCGACCTCGCCGCGGCCCTGCTCGACGAGGCCAAGAAACAGGGGCTGCGCACGGCCGTCCATATCGCCGTCAGCGAGACGACGGCCAAGGATTGGGCCGAGCTCGGGGTGACCTCGATCGAGCACTTCTACGGGGTGGCCGACGCGGCCCTCTACGGTATCCAGAACTTCCCGCCCGAGCACAACGCCAGCAACGAGATCCACCGCTTCGGCCGGGCCGGGGAGCTCTACATCCAGCCTAACCTCAACCGCAAGAAGCTGTCCGAGGTCCTCGACCTGATGATCGCCAACAACGTGACCTGGAGCCCGACGCTGTCCATCTACGTCGCCAGCCGCGACGTCATCCGGGCCCAGAACCTGCCCTGGTACAAGGACTACCTCCACCCCTCGATGGAGCAGTACTTCCTGCCGGACCTCAGGAACCACGGGTCGTACTTTCTGGGATGGACCAACACCCAGGAGGTTCGCTGGAAAAAGAACTATCAGGTCTGGATGGAGGCCCTCAAGGAGTTCGGGGTCAAGGGCGGCAACATCGCCGTCGGCGACGACGCCGGGTTCATCTACTCGCTCTACGGGTTCGGGCAGGTCCACGAGATGGAGCTCCTCGAGGAGGCCGGCTTCCACCCCCTCGAGGTCATCAAGATGGCGACCGTCGGCGGGGCCAAGCTCGTCGGCATGGAGGACCGGCTGGGGAAGGTCCGCCAGGGGTTCATCGCCGACCTGCTGGTCGTCAACGGCAACCCGGTCGAGAACCTGCGGATCCTCAATCCCTACGGGACCGAGGTCCTGACCTACGACGGCAAGGTCATCGACAATTACAGCCCGGTCATGCCCGGCGACCCGAAGCTCGAGGTCGTGCGGGGCGGGGGCATCGAGTGGACGATCAAGGAGGGCATCCCCTACCACGTCCCGACGCTGATGAAAGAGGTCAAGGCCATGGTCGACGAGGCCCGGGCGGAGCGGGATCGGGCGAAGAAGAACTGAGACGGCGGGCGGAGAGCCCCGGCGAAGGGGCGGGCAAGAAAGGGAAGGCTCTCAGTCCTTCTCCGCTCCCCAGGGCGGGGGCGGAGGCGCGACCGGCTTGCTGAGGTCGAAATCGACGCGGAGTTCCCGGCCCTCGCGCGTCAGCCGATAGGTGAAGGTCTCGCCGGGATAGATGTAGACGTGCCAGGTGTTGTCCACGGACTGGGGCATGCCGGTGCGGACGAAAAGCTCCTGGGAATAGGGGTCGGCCGGGAAGGCCTGGACGTTGGGCCAGCCGGCGCCGGTCGTGTGACCTCCGTACATGGTCGAAACGTCGGGGCTGCCGTCGCTGTGGCGGTGGTCGTGCTTGAGCTGCAGGCCGGAGCCGGTCCTGGTGATGATCCAGGTGCGGGAGCGGTCCTCGCCGACGTGGAACGGGATGTAGAGGGTGTCGGGGGCGCATTTCCGGACGTGCATGACGAGGCGCTGTTCGGAAAACGCCTTGTCGGCGGGGCCGCCGACCGTCACTTTTCCCTCGAAGGCTTGACCGCACAGGGCGGCGAGGTTATCGAAAAAGGCGTCGTGGCTGCTCGCGGATAGGACCTTGTCCTGGGCGAAGAGGCCCCAGGCGAGGATAAGGGCCATCACGGCGATGACGAGGATGATGATGCGCTTTATCATTTTTGGCCTCCCTTGGCTTTGGCGCTCTTTTTCTTGGAAATGACGAAAGCCGCTGCGGTCAAAACGACGATCTTCTGCGTTTTGGTCAAGCGACCTGTCCCCTATGGAGAATCATAACCTGATGCTACCTTGAAAATCCGGTCCTGTAAACCGAATTTTCAAGGTGCTGAACAAGAGGCGATAGAGGGCGGAGAGCGCGCCCGGTCCGATTCGAACGGACGACCTGCGGATTCGAAGTCCGACGCTCTATCCAGCTGAGCTACGGGCGCGCGGCCCCTATCTTAGCACAATTCGTCGGCGGGCCCCCAGGGGAAGAAGGGCGGATCGAGTCCGGCTTGCCATGGACGCGGGAAGAGGCCTAAAATGGGGACCGTGACCCGACGGGATAAGCCTGAGTAGGAGGGAGAAAATGGATCAAGACATTTGCTGCCCGAAGTTCGATCCGGCGCCTTGGGATGAAAAGACGTTCGAGTGGAACGACAAGAAGTTCGTCAAGGACAAGGTCCGAACGATCTTCCATATGCCGCTGAATTTCGGCGCGGTGGTCAGACGGCTGGACGGGAAGGTCCGGGCGGCGGGGGCCACGGTGCCCGATTATCTGGGCCTGTCGGACCATACCTCGAAGTGGAGCATGGACATGTACGTGGCCGTCGACAAGGAGGTCCCGGATGCCGAAAACGTCACGCTGAGCGGGACGTTCTTCAGCAAGGTCTA
>VGJC01000093.1 GCA_016867635.1 Candidatus Aminicenantota bacterium
GGTGGCGTTCCTCGTCGATCTCGACGGTCATGAGCCGGCCGCCCGTCTTGCTCAGGGCCCAGGCGATCCAGACGCCGGAATGGCCGGTCGAGGTGCCGATCTCGAGGGCCCGCGTGTATCCCTTGGCGATGATGAGGTCGTAGAGGATCTTCCCGTCGGACTCGGGCACGTTCATGTCCCGCCAACGCCCGCGGCTGCGGTCGAGGAATGCCCGGACCTTGGCGTCGAGGTCCTCGCCCGGAGCCCCTGACGGAAAAGGCCGAGCGTCCGTTTCGACCGTCGCGGAAGGAGCGGCCGGCGGGGGAAGGGGATCGGCGGCGGGAACGGCCAGGGGGGCGGCCAGGGCCGCGATGAGGGCGGCGAGCCCGGCGGTCCTCAGGGCCGTGGGGATCGTGGTGGTCATGAACGTCCTCCGGTCGATTCGAGATGCCGACGGCCGCGAGCGCGTGACGGCTCCCGCCCGTCATCCATAATATTGGACGACCCACCCGTCGCGTTTCTTCCTTGAACGCGCCGTGGCTGTTCTAACGTCCGCGAAAAAAAGGGGCCGGAAGGGGGGGGTAGCGCTTCAGGTCTTCTTGTCCGAGGCGCCTGGCTTGGTGATCGGCAGCCCCTTGGCGCAGAAGGGGCAGGCGGCGGGTTCGAAGGCCTCGACCTTGAGGGCCAGCAGGCTGCCGACAGGTTTCCCTTCAACGGGTATCGTCCCGGCGCTGCGGTCGACGAGGACGTAGATCCCGGCGACCTCGGTGCCGCGGGCCCTGAGGCTTTCGACGACCTCGTGGAGCGAGCCGCCCGTCGTCAGGATGTCCTCGACGATGACCGCCCGCGAGCCGTCGAGCCCGGAGAACCCGGAGCGGAACGACATCTTCTCGTCGACCCGCTGGCTGAAGGCGAATTTTTTATCGAGCTTGAGGGCGGCCAGGAAGCCGATGGCGATGGCCCCGTAGGCCGGGGAGACGACGTAGTCGAAATCCGGGACCTCGCGGCGGATCTTCGCTGCGAGCAGGTCGACGATCCGCTCGAGGGCGGCCGGCTTCTCGATGAGCCGGATCTTCTCGAAGTACCACTCGGAGTGCTTGCCCGAGGTCAGCTTGAAGTGGCCCTGGAGGAGGGCGTCGCATTCCTTGAAGAGCTTGAGGACGGGTTCGTTGGACGGGTCCGCGATCATGAGGTCTCTCCTTGGCCGGGACCGGGGTCCCGGCGGCACGTTTCACGCGGGCCCGATTATAGCGGCATCGGCCGCGGGGGGCAAGGGTCCCGGGACCCTACAGCGTCGTGATCCTGAATCGGACGCCGTCGGGGTCGGGGCAGGCGAGGACGGCGGTCTCGGCGATCCAATCGTCGGCCGGAAGCTCGTCCTCCCGCTGCTTGGCCGTCAGGAACGGGAACAGGCCGTTCAACGCGTAGAGGCAGACTTTTTTGCCCTTGGGGATCTCGAGCATGCCCGCGCCCCGGATGAAAAAGTGATCGCCCGGTTTGTGCTTGGCGCCGCAGCGCTTTTTGATGCCGATGACTTCGACCTTGAGGTCTTTCATCTCTCCTCCTCTCGCTAATAAAATAGCTCCTCGTACGGCGCTTGGCAACCATTTCCAGCGGAGACAGGCGCCAGGATCTGGCGAAGCCATAATTGAATAGTCGGGGCAAAACGAGGCAAAAATACGCGAATATGGGCGATTTAAGCCCTCAAAAAGAAGCTAATTTATTTTTTATTAAATAGATACAGCAGCCAAGGCAAGACGGGCGGCGACCAAGAGCAGAAAGAGGCCGTAGAGGAGCTTGACGGTCGGGGCCGGGAGGCGGATGGTGATCCGCGCCCCGAAGACCGTCCCCAGGAAAAGGCCCGCGGCCACCCAGGCCGCCGCGCCCAGGTCGAGCGTGCCCGCCTGATAATAATAGAGGACTCCGGGCAGGCCGACGGGAGCGAGAAGAGCGCCGAGCGACGTGGCGATGGCCCGCTTGGCCGGGTAACCCAAGACAAGGATCAGGAGCGGAACGATGATGTTGCCGCCGCCGATGCCGAACAGCCCGGCCATGACCCCGGCCGCAAGGCCGATCGCGTAGAGGACGAGTGCCCCGGGCCGCGGCGGCGTTTCCGGCTCCGGCTTCAGCGCCGCTTCACGGCCCAGCAGCCGCCGCGCTCTGGGCACCGGGTCGATGAAATTCCAGCTCACGTAGAGCAGGAATAGGGCGTAGAGCTTCCCCATCAGCCCGGCCGGCAGGGTGTTGGCCAGCCAGGCCCCGGCGGCGACCGAGGTCAGCAGACCGAGGGCCAGGTAGATCGAGGCCCGGACGTCGATGATCCTGGCCCGATGGTAAGCGAGGACGCCGAGCAGTCCGACCGGCAGGACGATGGCCGCGAGCGAGGTCCCCGTGGCCTTGACCAGCGTGAACCCGGCGAAGACGACCAGGACCGGGACGATGACGACGCCGCCGCCGATGCCGAACAGCCCGGCCATGACCCCGGCCGCCAGCCCGACCAAAACAAGCCACGGCCCGCTCATGCCGGCGATTATATCATATTGGGGTCGGACCACCTTATTTAATTTATTATCAACTAGTAAACCCCACTCTTCCACGATCCCATCAGTTTGGCGGTGACGTTTTTGCCGTCAAAAAGAGAAATCTGATATAGTGAGGTCCCGGCGCCGCTCAGGCGCCCATAACGTCCGGACCCGGAAGGAACACGATGAGGACGAAGAAGATCGACCCGAAGCCGGCAAGATATCCCGTCGGAGCAGGTGCCTCCGAAAGCGCCCGTCCTGCCCAGGCGGCCGGCCTGGCCGTCATCATCCTTGCGGTCATTGTCCTGGCTGTCTCGGGCTGCAAAGGCCGGGAGCCCGCCCCGCCCGCTTCCGCCCCCCCCGACTACCCCATCCGCCCCGTGCCTTTCACCCAGGTCACCTTGGCCGACGCGTTCTGGGCCCCGCGCCTCGAAACCAACCGCGCCGTCTCCATCCCCTTCGCCTTCCGGATGAACGAGGAGACCGGCCGGGTCGACAACTTTCGCAAGGCCGCCCGTCTCATGACCGGGCCGCACAAAGGCCGCCGCTTCAACGACACCGACGTCTACAAGGCCATGGAGGCGGCCGCCTACTCCCTCCACCTCCACCCCGACCCGGGCCTCGAGAAAAGCCTCGACGAGCTCATCGACATCATCGCCCTCGCCCAGGAGCCCGACGGCTATCTCTACACGACGCGGACCAACGACCCGGCCAACCCGGCCCCCGGGGCCGGCCCCGAGCGCTGGTCGAACCTCCGCGTCAGCCACGAGCTCTACAACGCCGGCCACATGTACGAGGCCGCCGTCGCCCATCACCTGGCCACGGGAAAGCGCAGCTTCCTCGCCGTCGCCCTCAAGAACGCCGACCTTCTCCTGCGGACCTTCGGGTCCGGCCCCGGCCTGCGCCGCGGCTTCCCCGGCCACCAGGAGATCGAGATCGGCCTGGCCAAGCTCTTCCGCGTGACCGGCCGCCGCGCTTACCTCGACCTGGCCAAGTTCTTCCTCGACGAGCGCGGCCGCTATTTCGGCGGCCGGAAGCACGCCCCGGACGACCCGTTCTCGGTCTACGATTCCGACGAATACCTGCAGAACCACAAGCCCGTCCTCGAGCAGGACGAGGCCGTCGGTCACGCCGTCCGGGCCATGTACATGTACGCGGGCATGGCCGACGTGGCCGCCCTCGCCGACCAACCCGAGTACGCCGCGGCCATCGGCCGCCTCTGGGCGAACGTCGCCGGCAGCAAGATGTACCTCACGGGAGGCGTCGGCGCCCGCCACACCTCGGAGGCCTTCGGCGACGCCTACGAGCTGCCCAACGCCGAGGCCTACACCGAGACCTGCGCCGCGATCGGCAACGCCCTCTGGAACCACCGCCTGTTCCTGCTCCACGGCGACGCCCGGTACATGGACGTCTTCGAGCGCGTCCTCTACAACGGCCTGCTCTCCGGCGTCTCCCTCTCCGGCGACCGCTTCTTCTACCAGAACCCGCTCGAGTCGGCCGCCGATTACGAGCGCAGCCCCTGGTTCGAGGTCGCCTGCTGCCCGCCGAACATGACCCGTTTCCTGCCCTCGCTGCCCGGCTACGTCTATGCCACGGACGGCGACGTCGTCTACGTCAACCTGTTCATCGCCGGCCGCGGTGACCTCGAGGCCGCCGGGCGCAAGGTCACGCTGACCCAGGACACTCGCTATCCTTGGGACGGCGCCGTCCGCATGTCCGTCGCCCCGGACCGGGCCGGCCCGTTCGAGCTGGCCGTCCGCATCCCCGGCTGGGCCCGGAACGCGGCCGCGCCGACCGACCTCTACCGCTTCCTGGACGCGCCCGCCGGAACCCCTTCGCTGTCCGTCAACGGCGAGCCAGTTCCCCTGGACATCCGGAACGGCTACGCCCGCGTCCGCCGGACCTGGCGGAAAGGTGACGCCGTCGAGCTGGCCCTGCCCATGCCCGCGCGCCGCATCGTGTCCCACGAAGCCGTGGCCGGGAACGCCGGCCGGGTCGCCCTGCAGCGCGGCCCGGTCGTCTTCTGCCTCGAAGGCGTCGACAACGACGGCCGCGTCTTTGACCTCTTCATCCCCGACGCCGCGCCTCTCCGCGCGGATTTCCGCCCCGAACTCCTCAACGGTGTCGTCGTCCTCGCCGGCAGCGCCGTCGCCGTCTCGAAGGACCCCTCAGGGAAGTCGGTCGAATCTCCCCGGCCCTTCCGAGCCGTCCCCTACTACGCGTGGGCCAACCGCGGCCGGACGGAGATGCTGGTCTGGCTGCCGCGCGCGGCCGCCGCCGTCAAGCCCCCCGCCCGGCTCGACCGGACCGTGGACTGATCCGCGGACGGCCCGGGTTCTGGCGCCCGGGGCGCCGCTGGTTTATAATCGGAGCGAGACCCTCGAGGAGGCCCCGATGATCGCCCAACGCGCCCTGCCCGGCATGCTTCTTTTGTTCGCCAGCTTGCTCTCCGCGACCGCCCCCGCCGCCGCCGCCGAAGAATTCGTCCTCGACAACGGCCGTCTCCGGGCCGTCTTCGACGACCGCGGCCTGATCTCGATCACCGCCGTCCGCGCGGGCCGGACGATCGCCCTGGCCTCCGATCCGACGTCCATCACCATCGACGGACAGGCCTTCGACGTCGGCGCCCTCGGCCCGGCCGAGATCGAGATGACCTCGGCCCGCCTGGCCTACCGCGCCACCCGCGACCCCTACACCTTCGACGTCGTCTACGAGCTTCGTCCGGCCTGGGGATTCGTGACCAAGCAGGTCGTCGTGACCACGGTCACCGGCCGGACCTTCCGCCTCGGGCGCATCACGCCTCTCGCCGCGACCTTGAGCCTCGCGCCCGCCGAAGAGCTCGGCCTCTCGGGCGGCCGCTTCGGGGCCCTGCTCCGCTTCCCCGCCTCGAACACCCGATCGGCCCCTCCCGCCTGGGGCCTTTTTGTCATGCTCCAAAACCCGTTCATGGACTGGACGCGGGTGGGCCGCAGGGTCGAGGTCTCTTACGCCGCCGACATGGACTGGAGCGCCGGTTACGGGCCTTTCGCCTCGGACCGTCTGTGCCTCGGGCTCTACGAGCTCGGCGGGACGCGCTTCCCGGCCAAGGCCGTGCCCGAATGGGACCGCGTCGCCGACTACGACCGGCTCCTCCGCGAATCGCCGACCATCGACGCCGACGAAGTCAACGCCCTGACCGACTGCGTGCGGTCCTTTCTCCTCTATCATCCCGACCGCAGCCTCCGCGTCCACATCCCCTGGTGCGAGAACGACTACCAGATCGACGTCGGCACCCCGGAAGGCGTCGAGGAATACAAGCGCATCCTGGACCGGGCCGCCGAGCTCGGGGCCTCGCACGTCCTCTACACCCCGGCCAACAGCCGGCTCTCGCGCCTCGAGGACAACGCCGACGCCTGGGGCTGGGAGAACATCCTCTGGTTCGGCCTCGGCCAGAAGCTCCGCAAGGGCGAGTGGGACCCGCGGCGCGACGAGGTCCCGGCCCCGCTCAAGGACATGATCGACCACGCCGCCTCGAAGAACCTCAAGCTGATGGCCTACGCCTACCCTTCGCTGCCCTTCCTGCAGAGGCCCGAGTGGACGGCCTGGGCCGGGGACAAGCCGGGCGGCTATTCCGGCGCCGACACCGGCCTGCGCGGCTTCCAGGACTGGTGGCTCGAGATGCTGACCGCCTTCATGCGCAAGACCGGCGCCTCGGGATTCTCCTTCGATCACTGGTGGATCGCCTACGACGGCGCCTCGAGCAAGTACGCCCAGTGGTACGGCGCCCGCCGCATCCTCGAGACCCTCCGGCGCGAGCGCTTCGACGTCGTCATCGACGGCCGCCAGCAGTACCAGAGCTTCGGGCCCTGGACCTGGCTGGCGGGGTCCTATCCCCATCCGACGCTGACCGACGAGCAGCCGGAGAGCTTCAAGGCCTTCCCCGACCTCAGCACGGACCGGGTCTCGGCCAACCGCCAGCGCTTCGCGGCCTGGGTCTACCGAGTCGAGCGCTTCTGTCCGCCCGAGATCATGCCGGGATACATCACCCACCAGACGACCCGCTCGGACGCCGCGGGCGTCATGCGGCGCGACCGGTTCCGGACCAAGGACTGGGACGTCCTCGGCTGGAGATATTCGCTGCTGTCCTCGATCGCCACGGCCCCCTTCCATCACGTCATCAACTTCATCCCGGCCCGCGACCCCGAGGAGCGCGCGGCCCTGTCGGACGGGGACAAGGCCTGGTTCCGCAAGTGGCTCGACTGGACCGACGAGAACGCCCGCTTCCTGCGGGCCCTGCGGCCGATCATCGGGCCGCCCATGGCCGGCCGGGTGGACGGCACGGCGGCCGTCGTCGAGGACCGCGGCCTGGTCTTCCTGTTCAATCCCAACCCGGACCGGCTCGAGGCCCGCTTCAAGCTCGACGCCTCGATCGGGCTCGTCCGGGGCCAACGGTTCATGATCAAGGAGCTTCACCCGCAGGAGGGCAGGCTCATCGCCTCGGTTTCCGGGTTCTGGGAACACGGCAGCGAGGTCGTCCTGCCGATGGCCGGCCGCGAAGCCGCCGTCCTCGAGGTCTTCCCGGCCCCGGAGAAGGTTGAAACGCCCATCCTGTTCAACGTGCGGGGGGAGGCCGCCCTGGAGTCCACGCTGCTGGCGCTCCGGAACCTGACGGCCGAGGCGGGCACGACGCAGGACGTCCTGGTCCTCGTCCCCGAGGGGAGGGCGGTCCGGGCCGTGTCCGTCAACGGCGTCGCCCACCCGTTCAAGTTCGAGAACGGGAGGACGGCCCTCCGGATCGGCTTCGCCCTGCGGGCCTTCGGCCGGTCCCAGCAGGCCGGCAAGGTGCCGGCGGATTTCCGGGGCGGCGTCTTCAAAGCCCGGGTCACCGTCCCTTCCCGTGTTTTCGCCCAGCTCGCCGAACGCAAGAAGTTGTGGCCGGTGTCCTACACCGAGGACGACCTCCTGGCCACCTGGCTGGCCCCCTGGCGCCTGCTCCTCTACGTGGCCGTCGCCGAGCCCCTCGATTCCATGGAGGTCGGGCTGAAGGTCAACGGCCGGCCCGTCGAGGTCCGCAAGGCCTACAACAGCGTCTACCCGCGCCGTCCCGAGCGGACGTTCCTCGGATGGTACGCCGACCTTTCCCGGCTCAGCCCCGACAGCCCGGTCGACATCGAGGTCATCCTTCCCGAGCTCGAGTCGGGACGGTTCCAGGGACTTTTCTTCGAGAACGTGGAGACCGAATATACCGGCCGGTTCCTGGCCCCGCCGGCGCAAAAGAAATAGCCCGAACCTTTTTGTTGACTTGCGCGGACCTTGTTGATTATCCTTGACATCCAAAGCTACGCCTGCGCGCGGAGGTTTCGCGATGGACGGAAAACCGATCCTCAACGTCAAGTCCCTCAAGGAACAGGTCTACGAGTACCTGCGCGAACAGCTCAGGACCGGACGCATCCTGCCCGGCTCGGCCATCGACATGGAGGAGACCTCGAAGAAGCTCGGGGTCAGCAAGACGCCTCTCCGCGACGCCCTCCTCCAACTCGAGATGGAGGACTTCGTGACCATCCTCCCCCGGCGCAAGATCGTCGTCAACACCCTGAGCGAGGAGCACATCCGCAACTACTACGAGATCATCGGCTCCCTCGAGAGCATGGCCCTGCTCAAGGCCTTCGACGGCCTGGGGCCGGCCGCGGCCGACGTCATGCAGGGTCTCAACGACGCCATGAAGAAGGCCGTCGCGTCCGGGGATTTCGACCTCTACTACGACCGGAACCTGGCCTTTCACGACACGTTCCTCGACCTTTGCGGCAATCCCTGCCTGATCAAGATGGTCCACAACCTGAAGAAGCGGCTGTACGATTTCCCCAGGCAGCGGGGGTTCGTCAAGGAATGGGAGGAATCCTCGATCCTCGAGCACCAGGCCCTCATCGATCTCATCCGGGCCGGCAAGCGGCAGGAGGCGGCCAACCACATCCGAGACGTCCACTGGTCCTTCCCGGTCCAGGAGAGATTCGTCCGCAAGTATTATCCCGGCATGGTCTGAGGGCGGGTCCGGCAGGGGCCTTCGGCCCGGGCTACCGCCAGCGCCAGCCGGCCGAGACTTGGAACGTGTTCCGGACGAGCTCCGGCTCGCTCGTCCGGGAGTAGTGGACCTCGACCCGGACCTTCTCGAAGACGTGCCAGGCCGCCCCCGCTGTGAAAATGCCCGCCCGGACGTCCAGCAGGTCCTGGATGGTGGGGTCCTCGAAGGGCCGCGAGCCCCGCCCATACCCGGCGTAGACGAAATTCTCGTCCGAGAAGTACCGGCGGAGCTGGAGAGACCAGGAGAACTGGCCGTTCCCTTGCTCCGAGCTGTAATTGAAGCGGGCGCAGGGATAATAGTCGCCCAGATACCAGCCGAGCGACCCGAGATAGACCGTGATCGGCCGTGACGGGAACCGCATGTGCCAAAGGCCCAGGGAGGCCTCGCCCGCGGTCAGGAAGCCCTGATAGACCTCGGCCAGGGCGGAGGAGCTCGGGTAGTGGACGGCTCGGGGCGAGGCGTCCAGCTCGACGCGGCCGTAGGCCCTCGGCCACAGCCGGGGATAGGCCTCCAGCCCGAGCTGATAGTCCCTTTCGCCGGCGCGGAGGGTCTGCCCGGCTTTAACGATCAGGGGGCCGGCGCCTCCGGGCAGGCCGAGATGGAACGCCAGACGGTCGCTTTGGAAGGCGGCCCGTTCGTCGCTGAAAGCGTCGACCGTGTGCCCGTACCGGACCTCGCGCTTCGTCTGGAGCCGGGGCACGGACACTTGCTCTTTCCAAGCGGCGATGTCGGCGATGCCGATGAGGGCCTCTTCGTTGCCGGGGTCGAGCCGCAACACTTCCTCGAATCCCGCCAAGGCCTGCCCGTAGCGTTTCTTCCACGACAGGACGCGGGATTCCATGAGCAGGACGTCCGTGTTCCGCGGCTCGGCGGCCTTCATTCCCGACAGGACCTCCAACGCTTTGTTCCATTGGTCGGAGAACGCGTAGGCCTGGGCGAGGAGGAACTTCAGGTCGTAGTCGTCGGGGGTCACGGCCAGGTGGAAGAGGCAGACCTCGATGGCCGCCCGGTAGTCCTTCATCTTCATGGCCCGCTGGGCCCGGGCGACCGGGATGTTGTCCGAGACCTGAAGGGCCGCCGAGGGCAACGTGGCGGCGATGACCAGGGCCAAGAGGACGGCGGCCGCCTGTCTCACGGGCGCTCCTCCTTCAGGGAGAAGCCCTTCCGCTCCATCCGGCCCCAGTCCTTCTTCCCCCGCAGAAGGTCCACGAAGGCCTTGGCCCGGACGAACGCCAGGAATTGCCGGAAGAGGAAGTTCTCCAGGATGCCGAAAACGACGATGACGACGACGTCCGAAACGCGCGGGTATCTTTGGAAGGACAGCTCTTCGAGCATGACCGCGGCGAGCGACAGGAGAGTCCCGTAGACGACGGCCAGGAGGAAGAAGCGCACGGCGAACGGGTGGTCGATGTTCCC
>VGJC01000094.1 GCA_016867635.1 Candidatus Aminicenantota bacterium
CGTCACGGGAAGCGTCCGGGCCGCGAACTCCGCGCCGAAGACGAAAAACAGCAAGCGGATGAGAACATAGGCCCCGACCTTGGTCCCGGTAGGCGCGATCAGGGCCGAGGCCGACGACGGGGCCATCGTGTAGGCGTCGGGCAGCCAGCCGTGGACAGGGAAAAGGGCCATCTTGATGGACATGCCCGTGACCATCAGGACAAGCCCCACAATGACCGGCGGCTCGGTCCGCACATGGGGCAGAATGGCGGCCAGGTCGGCCATGTTGAGCGACCCCGTCATGATGAAGACGAAGCCCAGCCCGAGGAGATAGAAAGAGGCGCCGATCACGCCCATGATGAGATAGCGGAAGGCGGCCACGGGAGAACCGCGCTCGCCGGCGGCGATGAGCCCATAGAGGGACAGCGAGCTGATCTCGAGCCAGACATAGAGGTTGAAGAAATCGCCGGTCGCGACGATGCCGTTGAAGCCGCAGAGCATGAGCAGGGCCAGCGCATAGTAAGCAACGCCGCGGTTCTCGCCGCGGATCTCGGCCTTGACGGACAGGCGCGCGTGGACGAGCACGGTCAGGGCGACGGCGTTGATGACCAGGATCACGAAGGCGGAGAGCGGATCGAGAACGTATTCGATGCCGATGGGCGGCGGCCAGCCGGCCATGAAATAACGGATCCGCCCCTCCTCCAAAACCCGGACAAGGTTGAGGACGGAGAATGCCGTCGCGGCGGCGGAGGCGAAGAGAGCGATACCGTAGGCGGATCGCCGCGCGACGAGCGTGACCAGCGGGAGGACGAGGGCGCTCGCGAGCAGCACGAGAACGGGCAGGGCCGGGGCGTCAGGCATCGTTCCCCTGCTTTTCCGCGGCCTCTCTCTCCCGCCTCATCCGCTCCATGAGCTCGGGCTCATTGAGGGTCCGGAAGCGCCGGAAAATGGTGACCAGGAGGGCATAGCCGACACCGGCCGTGGCCACGCCGACCACGATGGCCGTCAGCATGAGCGTGTGCTGGAGGGGATTGACGTATAACCCCGACTCGGCCGTCCCGACGGCCTTGTCGGCGATCGGAATGGTGGCGCCCTTCTTGACCGCGCTCGAGATGAAAAAGATGATCACGGCAACCTGGAAAATGGTCATCCCGATGAGCTTCTTGACAAAGTTGCGCTTGACGATCATGCCGTAGAGGCCGAGAACAAGAAGGGCGACCACGAACCAGTAGGCATAGTGGCCGACGAAGAATTCCAGCCCGCTCATCGCTCTCCCGACTCGAGCAGGTCGTCGTAGATGGACACCAGGATGCCCACGACGGCCAGGCCGACCCCGACTTCGACGAACAGGATGCCCAGCGACCGGAGGGCCGCGGCCGCGCCGGGAAGGGGCAGGTACGCATAGTCCAGGAATGAGCCGCCGCCGAGCATGGCCGCGACGCCCGTGCCGAAGTAAATGAGAACGCCCACCGCGCCCAGGGGCATGCCGAGAGCGCGGGGGAACTGGAGCTGGGCGATGTCCATCCCAGCGGCCAGGCGGATGAGGATGACCGCCGCGGCCAGCATGGTGCCGCCCTGGAATCCGCCTCCCGGACTGTAATGGCCGTGGAAGATGACATAGAGCGCAAACAGCATGATGAACGGTGAAAGCGTGCGGCTGACCAGAATGACGATGTCGTCGCTTTCGTAGTCCCTCACGGCTCGATCTCTCCCTGGGGGTTTTTCCGCTTCCGGCGCAGGATGAGCAGGCAGGCCAGTCCGGCCGCGAAGATGACCGTTTCCTCTCCCATGGTGTCGAAACCCCGGTAATCGGCCAGGATGACGGTGACCATGTTCGGCGTCGCGGCGTCCTTGTAGGCATTGCGGATGTAGTAAGATGGGGCGCTGGGCGTCCCCGCGGGGCTCGTGTCCCGGTGCAGGACGGCCGTCGGATCGCCCCTGTTTGGAAGTCCGGAGGCCGCGTAGATAAGCAGCCCGGCGAACAGGGCGAGCGCTGCGAAGTTGGCGACTTTCATCAATCCCGGCATGTCCTTGTCGTTTTGAAGATGGTCACGACGAACAGCACGCCGCTCACGCCGCCGCCGACGACGGCCTCGGTGAAGCCGACATCCACGGCGCCCATGGCGACATAGAGAAGGGCGGATAAAAAGCTGAACACGGTCAGGCTGACGACGGCGGTCAGGAGGTTCCGCGACTCGAGGGCGAGGAGAGCCGCCGCCACCAGGAAAATGAACAGCGTGACTTCGAGTTCCCAGTGCATTCAGGGCTCCTTTCTTTTCAGCGGGCAGGCCGGTCCGCCGCCTTCCTCATCGTCGTCATCGCCGTCCGGATCGCCCCGGAGGAGGCCGGCGCAGGCCTCGACGTCCAGGCCCAGCCCGCCGTCCATTTCGTCCTCGTGTCCGACCGATTCGGAATCGACGTGATCCTCTCCTTCGTGCGTTCCGTCCGCGCTGTCCGAACGGAACCAGGGCCGCAGGCCGAACCGGAAGGCGGCCTTGGCCAGGGCGTGCGTGGCCGTCGGGCCCGTCAGTCCGACAAAGACCATGATCATGACCAGCTTGACGCTGTTCAGGGACAGCCCCTCGTGAACGACCAGGCCGAGAACAACGAGAATGATGCCCAGAGTGTCGCTCTTTCCGACGGCATGGGTCCGGCTGTAGAAATCCGGAAGGCGGATGAGGCCGATGCTCCCGACCAGGAGGAAGAACACGCCGACACTGACGATGATGTTGGAAACGATGAAATTGACGGGCATCACTTGCTTCTTTTCACCATCGCGGCCAGGTAGCGGGCCACGGCGATCGTTCCGATGAAGTTGAGAACGGCATAGGCCAGGGTGATGTCGATGAACATGTCGATGCGGTCGAAAATGAATCCGATGACGATGACCAGGACCATGGTCTTCGTCCCGAAGGCGCCGGCGCCGAGCATCCGGTCGAAAAGGGTCGGGCCGCGGAGAACCCGGTAGAGCGGGATGAGGATGATGACGGTCAGAAGGACGCCGAGATAGATGAAATACCGTTCCATCAGGTCCGCCTCGTCGTCTTGATAACCCGGAGCCGGCTGACGATCTGGCCCGGCTTCTTGTCGTAGAGAAGGGCCACCTGCCCCGGAAGGGAACCGTCGGCGATCCCGGTGAAGGAGACGTCGGTCAGGGCATGGACGAAGAAGGCCTCGCCGTCGAGCTCGACGGTCAGCGTGCCCGGGGTGAGGGTGATGGAATTGGCCAGGATGACCCGGGAAGCCGTGGTCGGGAGCTTGGTCCGGAATCGCACGAGAGCCGGATCGGCCGGAAGCTTGGGATGGAGGACGACCGCCGCCACCTGGATCGAGGAGATGACGATCTGCCAGAGGAGCCAGGGGATGTAGACGAACAGCCGCCGGGCGCGGATCGGGGCGGATTGGCACAGGTCGTCGCGGATGAAGAAGAACTTGTTCAGGCGGAAATTGACGGCCGTGACGAGGAGGGCCGACGCGACGCCGGCCCCGATATGGAAAGCGTCATAGTGGCCGCTCAGCAAGAGCCAGAGACCCATGAGAAGCGCGAACTGGACGGCCATGTTGCGGTAGAAGACATAAGCCGCCCGCCGGGTCGGAAAGCGCAGGATGCGGAGAAAACCTGTTCCGGAGCGCATCGGCCCACAGGCTTTTTCCACAGGGCTGATCCCTTCTTTTCCGTCGATATCCACGTCGCGGGGGAAAATATCATTTTCCGGCGGTCCCTGTCAAAGATCACAAGCCTCCCGCGAGACCGGCCAGCCTTTCCGGTCCACGGCCACATCCAAGGCCCGTTGCGGAAAGTCCGGCCGATGGTCCCGCGAGCGGCCGCGGTTGCGCCACTCCGTCTCCGTGTCCCCTTTCTTTACGAAAGGGCTTGACAGGCGACCTCCTCTGCTGTTAAATGACTTAGTCTATTGACTAAGTCGACTAAAGAGGTGCGCCGATGAGGCTGTCGACCAAGGGCGAATACGCCAGCCGGGCCATGCTGGAACTTTCCGTCCGCTACGATGAAGGTCCGCTCCACGGCCACGAGATCTCCAAAGCCCAGATGATTCCCCAGGGTTTTCTCGAGCAGATCCTCCTGCAGCTCAAGCGCGCCGGCTATCTCAAGAGCCGCAAGGGCCGCAGCGGCGGCTATCAGCTGTCCAAGCCCCCGTCGAAGATCACCGTGGCCGAGGTCATCCGGGTCATGGACGGTCCCCTGGCCCCCATCGACTGCGTCAGCGTCATGGCCCACGAACCCTGTCCCATGGAGGGCACGTGCGGGCTGCAGTGGCTGTGGAAGGAGGTCCGGGACTCGGTGGCCGAGATCCTCGAACGGACGACCTTCGCCGATCTCGTCGATAAGAGCGGCAGGAGGAGGAAGCCGGCAGGAGGATTGGAATGATCGGAGGCGCCGTGCGCCCGGCCGCTTCGGGACGGATGATGCCCGGTCGCCGGGGACGAAGCCGACGGGATGCCGAGTCGAGCGGCCCCCGGGAAGCTTTGGCGGACACAAACGTCGGCCCGAGAAGCCCGAAACGGACCGCCGCGCTCGGGCTGGCCGCGTTCCTGGCCGCGGGCCTTCTTTCCGGTCCGGCCCTTTCCCGGCCCCGTCCGGCCCGCGAGAGCCTGTCGCTGTCCGGCGCCTGGGCCCTTTATCCCTTGGCCGTCCGCTGGCAGGAGGAGTTCCGCAAGGGCCGTCCGGGTCTGAACATCGACATCCAGGCCGGCGGAGCGGGCAAAGGGATGACCGACGTCCTGGCCGGCGTCGTGGACATCGGTATGGTCTCGCGAGAGATCTACCCGGCCGAGCTCGAAAAGGGCGCGCTGGCCGTGGCCGTGGCCAAGGACGCGGTCGTGCCGACCCTGAGCCTGAAGAATCCGTTCCTCGGGGACATCCTCCGGCGGGGGCTGACGAAGGAGGAGTTCCGCGGCATCTGGATCGAGAGTAGCCTGAAGACGTGGGAGGAGATCCTCGGCGGGAGCGGGCGCTCGCCTATCCAGATATTCACCCGCTCCGACGCCTGCGGCGCCGCCGAAACCTGGGCCGCCTACCTCGGCGGTCACCAGGAAGACCTGGCCGGGATCGGCGTGTACGGCGATCCCGGGCTGGCCGAGGCCGTCCGGAGAGCGCCTTTCGGGATCGGCTTCAACAACGTGAATTTCGCCTACGACGCCAAGACCCTGAAACCCGTGTCCGGCCTCGTCGTCTGTCCCGTCGACCTCGACGGGAGCGGAGCCGTCGACGCGTCCGAAAGCGTTTACGGGACCCGCGATGAGATCACCCGGGCCATCGCCCGGGGGGTCTATCCCTCTCCGCCGGCCCGGGAGCTTTACTTCGTGGTCAAGGGGAAGCCGTCCCGTCCCGCCGTCGCCGAATTCATCGAGTGGGTGCTCACCGAGGGGCAGGCGTTCGTCGCCGAGATGGGCTACATCGCCCTGGGGCCGGAAGCGATCGCCTCCGGCCTGGCCGCGGCGCGGGGCGGAGCGGTGAGGAAATGAGGCTCCTCAAGGACCGTCTGGCCCGCCGGGCGATGGGCGGCCTCGCGGCCGTCCCCGGGCTTCTCGTCCTGCTCATCGTCGTCGGCCTGTTCCTCAAGTCCAAGGCCATCCTCGGCGTCGGGCCGCTGTCGGGCCTCCTCTTCTCCACGGCCTGGGCGCCGCTCAAGGGGCAATTCGGCTTCTTCGCTTTCATCATGGGCACGGTCTGGGTGACCCTGACGGCCCTCGTGCTGGCCGTGCCGGTCTCGATCCTGACGGCCGTCTACCTTTCCGAATACGCGCCCCGCTGGGTCCGCGAGGCCGCAAAACCGGTCATCGATCTCCTGGCCGGTCTTCCGTCGGTCGTCTACGGGGTCTGGGGGGTCCTTCTGGTCGTGCCCTTCGTCGGCGACGTCCTGGCCCCGCTCTTCGGCGTCACTTCGAGCGGCTACAGCATTCTCGCCGGGGGCCTCGTCCTGGCCGTCATGATCTTCCCGACCATCATCCACGTCACGCTCGAGGTTTTCACCTCCGTCCCCCGGTCGCTCCGCGACGCGTCCCTGTCGTTGGGGGCGACGAAATGGGAGACGACGAGACACGTCGTCCTGAGAAAGGGCGCCCAGGGGATCCTGGCGGCCGGGGCCCTGGGCTTTTCGCGGGCCTTCGGCGAGACCATGGCCGTCCTCATGGTCGTCGGCAACGTCCCGGCCGTGCCCCGCTCGCTCTTCGATCCCGGCTATCCCCTGCCGGCCCTGATCGCCAACAACTACGGCGAGATGATGTCCGTGCCCCGCTACGATTCGGCCCTGATGATGGCCGCCCTGGTCCTCATGCTGATCGTCCTCTTTTTCAACGTCCTCGCCCGGCGGATCCTCGTCCGCGTCGAAAGGAGATTCCGGTGAGCGGTGTGCCCGACGGGCGTCTCGCGAGGCGCAAGCGGACGGACGCTCTCTTCCGCGTCTTGGCCGCCGTCTCCGCGGCCTTCGTCATCGGCTGCCTCCTTCTGATCGTCGGGGCCATCCTCTGGAAGAGCGTCCCGGCTCTCAACCTGTCCATGCTGACGCGCACTCCGCGGGGGGGCTTCTACCTGGGCCGGGAGGGCGGCATCCTGAACGCCATCGCCGGGTCCCTCTACCTCGCGGGCGGGGCGACGCTCCTGGCCTTCCTGCTGAGCCTGCCTCTCGTCCTCTATCTCAACCTCTACAAGGGCCGCGACTCGAAAACGGCCGTTTGGACGCGTTTCTCCCTGGATGTCCTGTGGGGGGTGCCGTCCATCGTTTACGGCGCCTTCGGATTCGTGGTCATGATGGCCCTGGGGCTGCGGGCTTCGCTCCTGGCCGGGATCCTGACCGTGGCCCTCCTCGAGCTGCCCATCATGAGCCGGGCCATCGACGAGGTCATGCGCCTCGTCCCGCGGGAGCTCATGGAGGCCTCCGATACCCTCGGCGCCACCCGGTTCGAGACGGCGGTCAAGGTCATGGTCCGGCAGACGGCCCCGGGCATCCTGACCGGCGTCCTGCTGGCTTTCGGCCGGGGCATCGGCGACGCGGCCTCGGTCCTGTTCACGGCCGGCTTCACGGACCGCGTCCCGGCGTCCCTGCTCGACCCCGCGGCCACTCTGCCCCTGGCCATCTTCTTCCAGCTGGGAACGCCCTTTCCGGAAGTCCGGCAGCGGGCCTACGCCTCGGCCGCGGTACTGACCCTGATCGTCCTCCTGGTCAGCCTCGCCGGGCGGGCTTTCAGCCGCAGATACACCCGTCATGTCGTCAAGTGAAGGATGAAACGCCCATGAACCAACCGGCGCCCATCAGCATCCGGAACCTGAGCGTTTTCTACGGGGACCTCCAGGTCCTCAAGGACATCGACCTCGACATCCCGGCCAGGAAGATCACGGTCATCATCGGCCCCTCCGGATGCGGGAAGACGACCCTCCTCAAGTCCCTCAACCGGCTTCTGGACGACTCGGAGAGGGTCCGGATCCGCGGCCGGGTCGTCCTCGACGGGGAGGATATCTACGCGCCCAGGACCGAGGTCACCCGGATCCGCAAGAAGATGGGGCTGCTTTCGCAGAAGCCGCAGGTCCTGCCGATGTCGATCCGCGACAACGTCGCCTACGGGCCGAGGATCCATGGGCTCCGGTCCCGGCGGGAGCTCGACAAGGTCGTCGGGAATTATCTCAAGCTGGCCGGGCTCTGGGAAGAGGTCAAGGACCGGCTCGACGACCCCGCTTCGACGCTGTCCGTCGGTCAGCAGCAGCGCCTGTGCCTGGCCCGGGGCCTGGCCGTCGAGCCCGAGATCATCCTCGGCGACGAACCGACCTCGGCCCTCGACCCCGCCTCGAGCCAGAACGTCGAGCGGCGGCTGATGGAGCTCAAGCGGGATTATACGGTCGTCGTCGTCACCCACATCCTGCGGCAGGCCCGGCGCATCGCGGACTATCTCGCCTTCCTCTATCTCGGCGAGCTCGTCGAGCACGGCCCGGCGGCCGAGGTCTTCAGCGACCCGAAGGACCCGCGGACCCGGGCCTATCTGACCGGCGAGATCAGCTGACCCGCCTTACCCCTTAAGGATCCTCTGGACCTCGTCCTTGTCCACGTCCGTGATGAACGGGATGCCGCTGATGTCGGCGGCCTCCTTGGTCAGGGAGGCGATGTCGTCGCGGCTGATGTATTCCAGAGAGAATTTGCGCTCGCCGGCCATCAGCTGGCGGAGCCCCTGGCTCAGCCGCTCGAAGTAGGTATAGACCCCGATGGCCCCGGCCGGGAGCTCCTTGAAACGGTCGCCGAAGCGGTGCTTCAGTTCGGGGGCGGTGACGAAGATCTCCTCCCGGCTGTTGCCGAAGCGCTCGACGTAGACCGGGATCTGATTGTCGCTGATCCGGTTGCCGATCGTCTTGCCGACCATGGCCGCGGCCATGGGCGAACGAGCCATGCCGACGAGCTTGACATAGGGCGCGCCGATGGACAGGGCCTTGAAGATCTGGTCCTCAAAGGTGATGCCGCCGGCGAAGGCCAAGTCGGGCACGTACTCGCCCTGTTTGGCCAGCTGGTCGGCGAACCTCCAGGTCAGGGACCAGATCTCGACGGCCGGCACGCCCCACTCGTTCATCATCCGCCAGGGGCTCATGCCCGTGCCGCCGCCGGCGCCGTCGACCGTCAGCAGGTCGAGCTTGGCCTTGGAGGCGTACTTGACGGCCCGGGCCAGGTCGGCCGGGCGATAGGCTCCGGTCTTCAAGAAGACGCGCTTGGCTCCGGCCTTGCGCAGCTCCTCGACCCGCTTCATGAAGCTGTCCTCCTCGACCATGCCGAGGCGGGAGTGGCGCTCGAATTCCTTGAAGCTGCCCTTCTCGAAGGCGGCGATGACGTTGGGATCGTCCGGGTCGGGTAGCACGATGTAGCCCTTCTTCTTGAGGGCCTGGGCCTTCTTGACGCTCTTGATCTTGACCTCGCCGCCGATGTCCTTGGCCCCCTGGCCCCACTTGAGCTCGACGGTCTGGATGCCCAGCTTGTTGATGGCGTATTCCTGCACGCCGAGCCGCGTGTCCTCGACGTTGGCCTGGACGACGACGTCGCCGTAGCCGTCCGTCTGCCAGTCGCGGAAAGAATTGATGCGGAACTCCATGTCCGGGGAGCGGACGACACGGCCGTTCTTGAGCACGGTCTCGTCGTCCATGCCGCAGACGTTCTCGCCGATGGTCAGGATGACCCCGGAGACGGCCGCGCCGCCGCCGAGCCCGGCCCAGTTCTGCTTGGCGATGTTGGTCGAGCCCATGCCGGAGATGACGAACGGCAGCTTCAGCTTGAGGTCCTTGTTGCGGCCGATCCGGGTCTCGACCGTGACCTTCTCGAAGGTCGCCTGGTCGCTGTCGGCCGGGACGCCGAAGGCGCCCTTGGCCGTGCCCATGATGCTGAAGTGGGACAGGTCGACGGGGTAGTCCTTCTCGCAGGCCGCGGTGATGATGCCGAACGGCTGGGGATACAGGACCTCGTGGCCGCGGTAGGCGGACTTCCCGATCTCGCACATCCCGATGCACCCGTCGACACAGGTGACGCACATCCCGCTGAAGGGGCTGATGGACCCTTCGGTCCGGTTCTTGGTCAGTGTGGCGGCGCTTCTGTTGAGTCTCGTGAAACTCGGCATGATGTTACCTCCTCGATATCCTTCTTAAAGAGTTATTCTCAGGGTTCATGGTTCAACCCCGTTCAGGCCTTTTTCTCCCGGACACAGGTCCCGCACTGGCCCGCGTCGTACATCCAGCACTGCAGGTCGTCGTAGTGGTCGAGGCAGGTGGGCTCCATGGTCAGGCAGGCGTTGCACAGGGCCGTTTCCGCGTTCGGGCCCTGGCAGCGCAGCTGGCAGGCCGGGCAGATGTACATGCAGGCGCCGCAGAGACGGCACTCTTCCGAGCGCATGTCGAACGGCGTCGAGATCTTCCTTTTGTAGCCGCGCTGCTGGAAGCCGATGGCCCGGGCGTCCATCTGCTCGG
>VGJC01000095.1 GCA_016867635.1 Candidatus Aminicenantota bacterium
GGAGCTGCCGGGGCGGGAGCCGCGGGCTTGGGGGCCGCAGGCTTCAGAGGCGCCGGCGCGGGAGCCGCGGGCTTGGGAGCTGCCGGGGCGGGAGCCGCGGGCTTGGGGGCCGCAGGCTTCAGAGGCGCCGGCGCGGGAGCCGCGGGCTTGGGCGCTGCCGGCTTGGCGGCGGTCCCCTTGACGGCCTTCTTCACGGGTGCTTTTTTGGTTGGTTCATTCATTGGTCTGTTCTTGCTTGATGGAAATTTTCCAGCCCACGAGCCTGGAAGCGAGCTTGACGTTGATCCCCTTCTTGCCGATGGCCAGAGAGAATTGATCCGCGGCCACCAGGGCCAGGAGAGCTTTCTCGTTCCGGCTGGCGATCTGGAGCTGGACGGGTTTGGCCGGGCTGAGGGCGGCCTTGGCGTAGGAAACAAGGTCCGGGGACCAGGGGATGATGTCGATCTTCTCCCCGCCGAGCTCCTTGGAAATGGCCAGGATCCGGTTGCCCTTGACGCCGATGCAGGCGCCGATCGGGTCGATGTCCCGTTCGCGGGAGGCCACGGCCACCTTGGCCCTCTCTCCGGGCTGGCGGACGACCTCCTTGATCTCGATCGTCCCGTTGGCGATCTCCGGGATCTCGGTTTCGAGGAGCCGCGCCAGGAAGCGGGGACTCGTCCTCGACACGAAGATCTGAGGGCCCTTGTTCCCCCTGAGCACCTGGACGATGACGGCCTTGACCAGGTCCCCCCGCACGGGCTCCTCGTTCGGGAGCTTGTCCCGAAGGGGCAGGGCCACTTCGATCCTGTTGACCTCGAGAACGATCGAGCCGTCCTCGACGCGTCGGACGACGCCCGTCACGATCTCGCCGAGGCGCGGGGCGAAATCCTCGTAGATCTTTTCCTGCTCGGCGTCCCGGACCTTCTGGAAAATGACGTGCTTGGCGGCCTGGGCGGCGATCCGGCCCAGGGTGTCGGAGGGCAGATCGATCTCCACGGTGTCGTCCGGCTTGACCCCCGGGTCGATCTTCCGGGCGTCTTCCAGAGAGATCTCCTCGGCGGGGTTCTGCGGGTCGTCCGCCGCGCGCTTGACGGCAAAGACCCGGAGCTCACCCTTCTCGGGCTTGAAATGGATCTGGATATTCTCTTGGTGGGTGAAAAACCTGGTGGCGGCGACCTTGAGGGACTCTTCGATGGCCCGGATGATGACCCGAGGCTCGACGCCCCGCTCTTTGCTGAGCTGCAGGATCGTATTCCAGACGTTGACTTTCATCTTCTATTCTCGAGTCCCGGCGGCGCGAATCCAAGGAGCAGGGATTATATCGGAAATCGCCTTGGAGTGCAATCCGCCGGGCCCGATGTCCCGTGGAGGCTGTAAGGGCCGCAGCCGGTGACGCGGACGTCGACGAATCGGCCGACGGGGTCGCCGGCGGCCTCGAAGTTGACGATCTGACCGCCTTCCGACCGGCCGGCGAACCGGCCCCCGCCCTTGACGCTCGGACCCAGGCAGAGGACGCGGACCTCGCGGCCGACGAACGAGCGGTTGATCTCGATCTGGATGGACCGCTGGAGGTCCTGGAGGGCGATGAGCCGGCGGCGCTTGACCTCCAAAGGGACGTCGTCGGGGAGCTTCGCGGCCGCGGTCAGCGGGCGGGGGGAGTAGCGGAAGGAGAAGATGTTGGCGAAACGGACCCGGCGAAGGACGTCGCAGGTTCGCTCGAAGTCCTCTTCGCTCTCTCCCGGGAAACCCACGATGACGTCGGTGCTCAGAAGGATCCCCGGGAGACGCTCCTGCAGGCGTGATGCCAGGGCCAGGTAGCCCTCCCGGCTGTAGCCGCGGTTCATCCTTTCGAGCACGCGGGAGGACCCGGATTGAAGCGGAAGATGGATCTGCCGGCAGGCCTCGGGGCGTCTCGCCAAGGTCCTGATGATATCGTCGCCGAAGTCCTTGGGATGGGAGGTCAGGAACCGGACCCAATCGAGGCCTTCGACGGCGCAGACCTCCTCGAGCAGGGCCGAGAAACTCCGGGCCTTCTCCGGGTCCCGATAAGAGTTGACGTTCTGGCCGAGCAGCTGGATCTCCTGGAAGCCTTCCGCGGCCAGGGACCGGACCTCGCGGAGAATGCTCGAGGACGGGCGGGATTTTTCCCGCCCGCGGGTGAAGGGGACGACGCAATAGGAACAGAAATTGTCGCAGCCCTCCATGATCGGGACGAAGGCCGAGACCCGGCTCGCGCGGACGGCCGTTTCCGCTCCGAATTCCTGCCATTCGGGCGACCACTGGGTCCGGACGCCGGGCTTCTCCGCGGCCAGGGCCAGGACTTGGGGGAGCTCAGCGTAGTTGGCGGGCCCGATGACGAAGTCGATGAAGGGCCTTTTCTTGAGAAGGTCGCCCCGGGCGAGCTGGGCCACGCATCCGGCGACCCCGACAAGGACGCCGCGCCGCTTCTTGAGCGAGGCCAGGCGGCCGAGGTAGGACCGGAGCTTCTCTTCGGATTTCTCCCGGACGGCGCAGGTGTTGACGACGATGATGTCGGCGTCCTCCGGTCGGCCAGCCGCGGCGGCTCCCTCCCGTTCCAGAACCCCGGCGATGTGCTCGGAATCGTTCTCGTTCATCTGACAGCCGAAGGTCCGGACGAAATACTTGAGCCCCTTCAATCCGGCCGTCATGATCTTCGTCCCTCCGCCCGGCGCCCCACCTCGGTCGCCTAGAGGATCTCTTCCAGGATCGCGGCCGCGTCCCGGACGTAGCCCTCGCATCGGGTCTTGTGGAGATCGAGGTCCTCGGCCTTCTTCTGGCCTTCCGGCGTCGAGATGTCGCAATCGAGGAGGTCCCGGCACTTGAGGTGGGTGTGCCGGGCCTTGAACCGGCGGATGAACTCCTGGACCAGCGCATATGTCCTGTCGCGGGAGGCGGTGTCCTCGGCCTTGAACCGGCCGTGCTTGAGGCCGATGGCCAGAAAGGCCCCCGTCACGGCGCCGCACCAGTCGCCGCTCCGCCCGATCCCGCCGCCGAAAGGCTGGGAGATCCGGAGAGCCGTCTCCCTGTCGAGGCCCAGTCCCTCGGCGAAGGCGGCGGCGACGGCCTGGGAGCAGCTGAAACCCTCCCGGAACAATGAAAGCGCCTTGTCCTGATGTGTCATGGTTTCGTCCTTTCCGTCGTGTCCCGGGTCCGGCCCGTGGGGATCCGCCCGCCGCTGACGGGTCTCAAGAAGCCGGGCCTCCGTGCGCGAAGTCGAGCATCTCGCGGG
This sequence comes from Candidatus Aminicenantota bacterium, assembly GCA_016867635.1. Classification (GTDB taxonomy): domain Bacteria; phylum Acidobacteriota; class Aminicenantia; order Aminicenantales; family Saccharicenantaceae; genus RBG-16-66-30. Next base: position 3,230 of record VGJC01000095.1, read on the forward strand.
CCGTCTGCAGGGAGGCCTCGGTGACGCGGGCGCCGGCGATCAGCCGGGCGATCTCGATCAGCCGGTCCTCACGCTCGAGCCTGCTGACGCCGGTGAAGGTCCGCTGTTTCTCCATTTTCTTTTCGACCCGGAGGTGATGGGCGGCCCGCGACGCGATCTGCGGAAGATGGGTGATGCAGAGGACCTGATGCCGCGCGGCCAGGCGCTGGAGCTTGTCGGCGAGGAATCCGGCCGTCCGTCCGCCGATCCCCGAATCGATCTCGTCGAAGATCAGGGTTTTCGGGCCCTCCCGGTCCCGGCCCACGGACTTGAGGGCCAGCATCATCCTCGAAAGCTCGCCTCCCGAGGCGATCCTGCGGAGCGGCCGGAGCTCCTCACCCGGGTTCGGGGACAGGAGGAACTCGGCGTCCTCGGTCCCCCGGTCCCGGAAGGTCGCCGGGTCGTCCAGGACCGGACGCATGCTGGTCAGATCGATCTTGAAGCGGGCCTTTTTCATGCCGAGCTGGGCGATCTCCTTCTCGATGAGGCGTTCGAGCCTTTCCGCCGCCGCCGCCCTGGCTCCGCCGAGCCTCCCGGCGAGAGCCGTGAAACGCTCGAATTTCTCGCGGACCTCGGCTTCGAGCTCCTGCAGCCTGTCCTGCCCGCCCGAAAGCGAAGCCGCTTCGGCCCGGAGACCCTCGAGATGGTCGAGGACGGCTTCGACGGTCGCCCCGTACTTGCGCTTGAGCTTCTCAATGGCGTTCAGGCGCTCCTCGAGCTCCTCGGGGTCCTCCGGAACCTCGGAGCGCCTGTCCTTGAACCGGACCAGGGAATCGGACACGTCCCGGAGCAGGATGGACGCCCCTTCGAGCTCCCTCTGGAATTCCCCGAAGGCCGGGTCGTAGTCCGACAGCTCTCCCAATGTGGAGCGCAATCTGCCGAGCAGGGAGAGCAGGGAATCCTCGCGATGGTACGCCAGGTCGAGGGCCCGGTCGACGAGGCCCGCGATCCTCTCCGTGTTCTTGAGCATCTCCCGTTCCCGGAGAAGCTCGGTGTCCTCGCCGGGCCGGAGCCGGGCGCCCTCGATCTCCCGGACCTGGAAGTCGACGAAATCGAGCCGCTGCCCGCGTTCCTTATTCCTGGCCTCGAGGTCCCTTTTCTCGAGCAGGAGCCCGCGAAGCTCCCTGGCCGCGGAGGCCGTTCCCGCGGCCAGTCCGGGATCTTCCAGGGCCTCGTCGAGATAGGCCAGATGATTATCGATGTGGAGCAGGAAGATATGGTCGTTCTGCCCGTAGACGTCGACGAACGAGGGGGCCAGCTCGCGCAACCGGCGGATGGGGACCAGGACTCCGTCGATCCAGGCCCGCCCCGGGCCCTGTTCGGAGACCGTTCTCTGGACGAAGAGCTCGCCGCCTTCGGGCTCCGGGAGCCCGGTCCGATCGAGGGACCGGCCGGAGACGTCGAAAACGGCTTCGACCGAGGACTCCTTCATCCCCGTCCGGACCAGGTCCGGCGAGCCCTTGTCGCCCATGAGCAGGCGGATGGCGTCGATGATGATGGACTTGCCGGCTCCCGTTTCCCCGGTCAGCACGGTGAATCCCTTTTCGAGCCGGATGTCGACGTCCTCGATGGTCGCCAGGTTCCTGATCCGCAGGGACTTGATCATGTCCGCAAAGGCTCTATTGGAGGACGTAGGGGACGAGCGCCTTTTGCATGTTGATGCGGCCGTAGCCGAGATAGTCGTCACGGCCGGGATACTGCGAGCGATTGACGTCGTCGGCCGCGTAGCGGATGATGTCCATGACCTCGCCCGCTTCGAGCCAGGGCTTGACGTCGAGGATCAAGGCGGCCAGCCCGGCGACGTGGGGCGTCGCCTGGGACGTTCCGGAGCCGAAGAGGTAGGGGAGGAACCCGCTCCCCGCGTACCACTGCGGGCAGGGGCCCAGGATGTAGATCCCGGGCGCGGCCACGTCCACTTCGGGCCCGAAATTGGAGAACGAGGCCCGCTCGTCGTTGTAGTCGGTCGCCGCGACGGCCATCACGTAGCGGTCGAAGGCGGCCGGATAGCCGACCGCCGCGCCGTCGTTCCCGGAAGCGGCGACGACCACGACGCCCCGATCGTAAGCGTACTTGCAGGCGTCTTCGAGGAATTCGTCGTCCTCGTCGCCCCCCAGGCTGAGGTTGATGACCTTGGCCCCCTCGTCGACGGCCCAGACGATGCCGTCGATGAGCCAGCTGTAATAGCCCGTCCCGTCCGCGTCGATGACCTTGCCCGGGAGGATCCGGCAGTCCCAGGCTACCCCGGCGATCCCCGTCCCGTTGCCCGTCTCCGCCGCGGCGATCCCGGCGACGTGGGTGCCGTGCCAATGGTCGTCCGTGGCGTCCATGTCGTCGTTGACGAAATCCCGGCCGGTCGAGACGACCTTGTTCACCAGCTCGACATGGGTCATATCCACACCCGTGTCGAGGACGGCGATGAGAACGGCCGGGTCGCCTTTGGTCTCGTCCCAGGCGGTCGTGGCCTTGATGTCAGCACCGGACTTGGTCTGGGGGCGGATGTCGGGGGCGATCTCGAGAATGGTCCCCCGGTTCTGGAGATTGTACTGGTATCGCTGGAAGAACGTGTCGTTGGGAGTGACGAACAGGCGCGTCCGGTGGTCGGGGCCGGCCCTCTCGATGTCGGGGCTCCGGCTGAGGACGGCCAAGGTTTCCTCGACCGACGAATTCTCGGGGACCTGGACGGCGAAGATCCCGACCGGCTCGATCCTGCGGATCTCGCGGAAGCGATAGGCCTGCAGCAGGCCCTCCGCGTATTCGGGAGAAACCTCGGACCGGAACCTGAGAAGGACCCGGTCCGGGGCGTGGGGCAGCCGGCCGGCGGGACCCGGCCGTTCGACGCGGACCGAACGCTTCGGCTTCAACTGGGCCGGATCGACCCGCTTTTGTCTCCTGACCCCGCTTCCGTCGGACGATCCCGTACTCAGGACCAGGATGACGGCGAGGGTCAAGGCCGCCCGAATGACCTTTCTTGTCCGTTCTTTCATCTCCGACTCCTCTTTCTAGAACCTGTAACGGAATCCGGCCGAAGCCGTGCCGTCCACGCCGCCCGCGTTGGGCATGATACCCACACGAGCCGACAGCGCGAGGCGTTCGGACAGGGCGTACTCCCCGCCCAAAGAGACGATGAAGGCGAGGTCGGCCTTGACCCGCTTGGTCTCCGCGCCCGTCAGGTCGCCCAGCGTCTGGTCCATCTTGAAATCGACCCACAGCCAGCGGGCGAGGACTTCCAAAGAGGGGACGAACGCCCCGAAAGCAAGATAGGATATCTCGGGACCGGCGGAGACCTCCGTCCAATTCAGCCGCCCGCGCGCCTCTCCGGGCACGGCGAACCCCTCCAGCGTCCAGGCCCTCTCGAGCCCGAAGGAAGAGGCGATCTGTCCCACCCCCTTGATCTCGAACTCCCCGGTCTTCGCGAGCCGGGCGCGGACTTCGGCTCCGACGGCCAGTCCGTGCATGGACCCGGAGCCGTATTCGAGGGAGACGGGCAGTCCGCGGAACACCAGGTCGTCGAGGCCGGACATGGACCAGCCGGCGGACAGACTGACCGTCAATCCGTCACGGACCCGGAAGTCCTGGCGGACGGCGAGGGCGGGCCCGGTGATGCGGGACGGCGCATCATCGCCCTCCCAGGTGACCGACCGGGCGAAGTAGCTCGCCACCAGGCCCGTCGTCAGGGTCAGGCGCCCTGATTCGGCCCATGCGGGCCGGGCCGCGACCAGATGCGATACGAGAATGATGGCCAGGCCTGAAACCGACCTCCGGATCAAGTTCTTCATGTGCGGACCTCTCAAGGGTTTCTCTTCATTGGGCCTTGCCGGCCGGGGCCTTTTTCCTGGCCTCGATCTGTTGCAGGAACTGGGTGGATTTCTTGGCCAGCTTCCCGCGGGGATAATCGGAAACGACCTTGGTGAAATAGGGGACGGCCTGGGCGTCCTGGCCGACTCGAAAGTGAGAGCTCCCGAGGTAGAAGTACACTTCGTCCATGCGGGAATAATCGGGATAGGTCGTCATGACCTCGGTCAGGCGGCCGATGGCCGCCCGGTAGGCCTTCTGAGTGTGGTACTGGCGGGCCACGGTCGCCGCGTGCCGGGCCAGCCGCTCCTCGCAGTCCTTGATCATCTCCTGGGAGGCCTTGGCCTGGTCGCTGGCGGGGTAATCCGTGATCACCTTCCTGAATTCCGCCAGCGCCTGGATCGTCTTGGCTTGGTCGCGCCCGGGTTTCAGGACCTTCTTGAAGAACGTCATGGCTATTTGGTACTGGGCGTAGGCGGCCGACGGGGAATAGGGGTAGCTGCGGATGAATTCCCGGTATTCCGCCGCCGCCAGGATCATGCTGCTCTCGTCCCCCTTGCGGAAGTAGGCGTCCGCGATGAGCAATTTGGCCCTTTGGGCATAGAAGCTCTTGGGAAAGCTGTCGATGATTTGACGGAAGTAGAGGATGCCCTTCTCTCTGTCTTTGGCGATCGTCGCCTCGCCGATCCTGAAGAGGGCCTCGTCGGATGAGGAGGTGTCCGGGGTGATCTCGACGGATCGCTTCTTGCAGCCGCCGGCGAGGAGGCACAGGCTGAGGAGGGACAGAAGAACGGCGGCCGTTCTGAGCGTTGAGTGTCTGTTCATGGCGTATTCCTCTGGGCCCGGGACTCGGCCCGGACCGTGGATTCCCGGGACCCCCGGCGTCCCGTCACCGGTTGTATCCCGCCGCGATCCGCTTCAGCTCGCGGATGGCCCCCGCGGGGTCCGGGGCCTCGAAGACGGCCGACCCGGCCACGACGATCTCCATGCCGGCCTCGATGACCTCTCCGACGTTGTCAAGCTTGAGGCCGCCGTCGACCTCGATGGGGATCTCGAGCTTCCTCGCCCGGATCCGGTCCCGGAGGTCCCTGATCTTGCCGAGGCAGGAAGGGATGAACGCCTGGCCGCCCCATCCCGGATCGACCGACATCACGAGGACGTAGTCGAGCTCTCCCAGGATCTCGTCGAGGGCGTGGGCCGGGGTCCCCGGATTGAGGGCCACCCCCGCCTTGCGCCCCAGTCCCCGGATCATCGTCAGGTCCTTGTGGAGGTGCGCCGTGGCCTCGACATGAAGGGAGATCCAGTCGGCTCCGGCCTCGTGGAAGAGCGGGATGAAGAAGCGCGGGTTCTCGACCATGAGATGGACGTCGATGGGCAGGCGGGTCGCCCTGCGGAGAGCGGCCACGACCGGCGGTCCGATGGTCAGATTGGGGACGAAATGCCCGTCCATGACGTCGACGTGGATGAGATCGGCGCCCGCGCGTTCGGCGAGCGCCACGGCTTCGGCCAGCTTGGCGAAATCGGCGGATAGGATCGAGGGCGCGATCCGGACGTTCATCGGCTGACCTCCAATGATATCCTGTTCCTTTTCTGGATCCGGAACCCGTTCGGCGGGTCCTGTTTGACGACGATGCCCGCGGCCAGGCCCGGGTAGTACACATAGCGAATATCGGCGACCTTGAAATCCAGCGCCTGCAAGCGAGCCAGGACGCGGTCCGCACGGCGATAGATCAAGTCGGGCATGATGAACCGGGGATCCTGGCCGCCCTGGCTGATCAGCAGGCCGACGGGGGAGTTCCTTTCCACGATCGATCCCGGAGCGGGCCTCTGGGCGATGATCCTGCCCGCCGGCAGGGCCGCCGTGTGGACCTGGGTCAGCTTCCCTTTGAGGAGGCCGGCCTCCCGGAGCAGGGTCAGGGAGTCGTCCAGGCTCTTGCTCTGAAGATCGGGGACGGAGACCTCTTCGCTGCCCGCGCTGGTGATGATCTGGACGACCTTGGTCACGCGGATGCGGGACCCTGGCGCCGGGTCCTGGCGGACGATGAGGCCCTTCTCCCAGCGGTCATTGAACTCCGACCTCCGCTGGGCGACGGACAGGTCCTTCTTGGCCAGCTCCGTCCGGGCCTGGGCCACGGTCTTGCCGGTGAGGTCGGGCACCGTGACCGCTTCGCTCTTGAGAATGACCTGGGAGACGGCGACCGCGCTCAGGAAAAAAACGACGAGGAAGAGGATCGAATAGAAGGCGATATCGTAAAGCAGGTTCTTCGACATGCGCGGCGTTCAAAAGCCTTGATTCAGGCTCTATTATTACCATATCTCCCGAAGTTAGTAAACCGGGTGAGCGGGGCCGGGCCGGCCGGAGCCGGGTTGCCGCCTGCCTTCCTTTTTATTATAATGGGCCTTCGAAGGAGAAGTCAAGATGCCGCATTGACTCAACTAATATGTAACCGAACGGGAGGTTGTTGAATCAAATAAAATGTAACCGAAATCCCTGAACCAGGGAGGTTACAGAAGGACGATGGATATGGCATCTCGAAAACAGTA
>VGJC01000096.1 GCA_016867635.1 Candidatus Aminicenantota bacterium
TATACCGGTCGAGATTGACGTATTTGAAGGCCTCGTCTACGAATTCCTCGACGGAGTGCGCCTCTCCCGTACCGATTACATAATCGTCGGGCGTTTCCTGCTGAAGCATCAGCCACATGGCTTCGACATACTCCGGGGCGTACCCCCAATCTCTTTTGGCGCTCAGGTTGCCTAGATAAACGCTTTTTTCTTTATTCGCCAGGATTTGCGCTATGCCCAGGGTGATCTTTCTGGTGACGAAAGTCCCTCCTCTTCTCGGCGATTCATGGTTGAAGAGGATTCCGTTGCAGGCAAATAGATTGTAGCCTTCGCGGTAGTTCCTGACCATCCAATAAGCATAAACTTTGGCCGCGGCGTAAGGGCTTCTGGGCTGGAAGGGCGTATTTTCATTTTGTGGAGCTGGAGCGCTGCCGAACATCTCACTGCTCGAAGCCTGATAGAGCTTAGTCTGGATCCCACTCCTCCGCACGGCTTCCAATAAGCGAGTAGTTCCCAAGCCGGTGATATCCCCGGTGTATTCCGATAGGTCGAAACTGACCCGGACGTGGCTTTGGGCAGCGAGATGATAAATCTCGTTGGGTTTTATGTTGTAGATGACTTCCGTGAGCTGTGCGGAATCGGCAAGGTCTCCATAGTGGAGAAAAAACCGGGCGTCTGAACGATGGGGATCTACGTAGAGATGGTCGATCCGGCTCCGGTTAAATGAGCTGGACCTCCGGACGATTCCATGTACCTCGTAGCCCTTTGAAAGCAGAAATTCAGCAAGATAAGAACCATCCTGGCCGGTGATGCCGGTGATAAGGGCTTTTTTCATAATTTCAATGTCCTTCTTGATTAGCTCGATTAGCTCGTAGGCACTTATCGCTCATTCTAACTAATCTGTCCGGCTTTCATCATCAGATAAAGCGCTAACTTCCAATCCGGCAGTCGCAAGATGGAGGTCCGATAGAATTCCCTGCAATCGAACTCCGAATAAAGCGGTCTCTCTGCCGAGGTCGGGAATTCTACGCTTCACGCTGGAAACACACTCTGGACGATCTGGTGGGCTCGGTTAGAGTCATTATGTAAAACTATTATCATCCACTCAAGCCGGCTGGTGAAGCCCCCGCCTGCAAGATGATACATTCTGCGGCACTCAGACAGTCCGGGAATAGGGTCCGGCTTGCCCATCAAATAACTACGGGTAGCTTGAAGGGCCAGAATCCTGCAGCGCCAGTCACGAAAATATTCAAACGCCTCACCTTCCGACGCCCTCATAGATAAATCCAAGTGTCGTCAACTCCCCGGGCTCGTAAATATTCCGGAAATCGAAAAAGAACCTCCCCTTCATGATGCTTTTGATCCTTTCCAAGTCTAGGTGTCGGAACTGGTTCCACTCGGTCAGAATCACCAGGGCGTCCGCCCCGTCGGCCGCCTCATACTCATCTTCACAGTATGTGATATTGAACCCGGCAAAAGCATATTTGTTGGCATTCGCCATGGCCGCAGGGTCGTAGGTTTTTACGCGGCTTCCCTTTTCGATAAGTTCCAGGATAATTGGGATGGAGACGGCCTCTCTCATATCGTCGGTCCCCTGCTTGAATGCCAGACCCAGCACACCGATGACCTTGTCCTTCAAGTCGCCGATTTTCCTCTCGATTTTTCCAACCATGCGACGTTTCTGAAATTCATTCGCCTTGATGGCGGAATCTACGAGACTGACAGGGGAATTACATTCAAGGCCGATCTTCACCAGGGCCTTCGTGTCCTTGGGAAGGCAGCTTCCCCCGAAGCCAGGGCCCGGATGAAGGAAGTACTTCCCGATCCGCCCGTCCATACCCATCGCCTTGGCGACATCATGGACGTCGGCCCCGACGGCCTCGCAGAGATTGGCGATCTCGTTGATGAACGTGATCTTGGTCGCCAGGAAGCCGTTCGAGGCATATTTGATCAATTCGGCGGTTTCGAGAGAGGTGAAGACAAAAGGCGTGTCTATCAAATAAAGGACGTTGTAAATATCCCTTATGATGTTCTTTGCGCGTTCATTTTCACTGCCGATTACGATCCGGTCGGGATGCATGAAGTCACGGATGGCTGAGCCCTCGCGAAGGAACTCGGGGTTTGAGACAATATCGAATTCCAGTTGGAGCTCGCGCCTCTGCAGGGCTTCTTGGATGATCTTTTTGACCATGCGGCTAGTGCCTACCGGCACAGTGCTCTTGGTGACGATAACTTTGTAATCATCCATGCGGTCTGCGATCGATGCGGCAGCCGAAAGGACATGCTTGAGGTCGGCGGAACCGTCTTCTCCAATTGGTGTACCCACGGCAATGAAGATGACGCCGGATCTTTGGACTGCCTTGCGCGGGTCTGATGTGAATACCAGCCGCCCGGCGGATCGGTTCTTGGCGACGAGAGAAGCTAGCCCCGGCTCATAGATCGGGATCTCGCCGCGGTTGAGAGCCTCAATCTTTAGCTTGTCGGTGTCCATGCAGATGACCTTCATACCGAATTCAGATAGGCAGGCCCCTGTGACAAGTCCGACATAGCCGGTGCCGATGATAGAAATTGAGTCCATTAGATTCATCCCCCAAACTCCCCCGTATCCACCCATTCCTTCTTGAGGATGGACCAGAAGTCCTCGGCCAGGCCGCGCGTGACATAGTCGTACGGCAGCCAGCCGTAGCCGCCCTCGCCCCAGCCGGCGCCCCAGGAGTTGCGGATGAGGAGGGCGCCCTTGGTCTTCACCGCGGCGTCCTTGGCGCCGGACCGGTTGACGATCTCGAGCTTGTCGTCGTAGCCGACGGCGGCCACGGCATGGCCGCCCTCGATGCGCTCGCGCGGAGAGGGGAACGGGATGCAGCCGTCCGACTCGGCCTGCTCGACGGAATTGTAAACGGTGAAGCCGAACATCGCCGGGTGGCCCTTGGCGAGATACGTCTTCAGGTGCTTGAGGAGGGCCGCCGGGGTCGTGCCGGGCGAATCGTGCCGGAAGTACTTGATGGTCTGGTAGTTCTGGGCGAAGGCATAGCAGAAGGCCGGGGGCTCGCGGTCGAAGGCCTTCTCGCCCTCGGTGTAGGGCCAGTGGGACTCGGGCGGTACGCCGAAGAGGACCATGGCCCCGATCGTCGAGCGCAGGTAGCCGCCCGTGTCGCCCTTGAGCTTCATCAGGTTGCGCGTGACCTTGTAGAGGAAGAGGCGCGAGGCGTCGAGGTGGCGGCCGAAGGAGCGGCGCTCGTAGTACTCGATGAGGGCGGTCCCGGCGTGGGCCGTGCACGAGCCGAGCGCGCCCTGGTCCTCGATGGGCGAGCAGTGTTCGCGGAGATCGACCGCGGCGGGGAGGTCGTCGGCGCGGACGCGCTCGCCGAGAGGCGGGAGAGGGCGGAGGGAGCGGGCGCGGCCTCGTTTGGAGGCGGGCCGGGCGGGGCCGGCACCGGTGGCGAGCTCCGCGTCGGCCGCGGCATCGACGATGTCGCGGATCTCGCGGCGCGCTTCGTCGTAATCGCGGAGGTCGGGGTAATCGGGGAGCCAGCCCATGCCCCGGCGCGCGGGAGCGGGAAGACCGGTCGTGTTCATCGGCACGTTCCTTTCGTCAGACATGATATCCAGGCGGTGTTTTCCGGGGGCGGCCGCGAGGCAACGCCCCCAGCCGCCGCCCCGCGATGGCCTCGAGCGCGCGGACAAACTCCGCGTCTCCCGACGGCCGCCCTATCTTGAGACATGCTCTCGTACGGCCGACCACGGCCTCCTCTCCCCTTCCCGCCAGGTAGGCGCGCCAATCGGGTATTTCGGCCTCGAGGAAGCAGCCATCGCTCAGGACCGGGTCGGGCTCGCCCGTCACGTGGGCCCGGGCGCTCGACCAGGTGTAATCTTCGGCGCGCACGGCGATACCCCAGCGGACGGGATTGTTCTCGACGAAGCGGACCTCCTCGCGCACGCCGGCCAGGTCGAGAACACTGGACATGAACCGGGGGCGCCAGAGGCGGCCGTTGGCCTCGTGCTTGCCGTTGTAATACTGGGCGTAGCGCATGTGGAGGGTGTTGGATGACATGGTGGGGGTAGCCGGGGAAGGAGGAGCGGGCGAGGCGGGCCATGGGACAGGCTACCGCCGTTGGGCGCCGCGGGGCGCCTGGCGGCCGTTTGCGGGGCCGCGCGCACGGATGAGCTGCGCGTGCACCTCTATCTCGAGCAGCCGAAGCTGCTTTCCGGCGCGACGCCGTCCGGCTCCAGGATCAGCTCAGGCGGGGACGGGGATTTGCAGGGCTTCGCCCGCGCGTCTGGGCACGAAAGAGAGGAGGTGTGTCGGGCCTTGCCCTGGTCCCGAAGCCGTGTGGTTCCACAATAACCCTTCCATATACGCCAAGGTTCGAAAGGATTCTTGGATTTTATGAAATGCCCGGCAGGGTGTCAAGCAAAAATTGGGGACAGCGGACTTCTTCCCGTCGGGAGCGCCGCTATCTAATCCCCCATCTCGTCGCGGATGACCCTGAAGTCCTCCCGGAGCTCGAGGAAGGCCTTGACGATCTCGGGATCGAAGTGCGTGCCGCTCGAGGAGACGATGATGTCCATGCTCTCCTCGTGAGAGAAGGCCGGCTTATAGCATCGCTTGGCCCTCAGCGTCTCGTAAACGTCCGCGACGGCCATGATCCGGGCACAGAGCGGGATGGCCTCGCCTGCCAACCCTTGGGGATAACCTTGGCCGTTCCACTTCTCGTGATGGAACCTGGCGATGGCGATGCCCATGTCGAGGATGGCGTTGCCCGGGAACCTCCGCTGGACCGCCTCGAGCGTCTCCGCGCCCAGGGAAGCGTGGGTTTTCATGACCTCGAACTCTTCCGGGGTCAGCTTGCCGGGCTTGAGGACGATGCGGTCCGGGATGGCCACCTTGCCGATGTCATGCAGGGGGCTGGCGTGGCAGATGTTCTCGATGAACGCCGCGTCGATCTGCCTGCCGAACCGGGGCCGCCCGGCCAGGCCCTCGGCCAGCTTCCCGCAGAACGCCTGGACGCGCTCGAGGTGCAGGCCCGAGTCGTCGTCGCGGGACTCGGCGAGCTTGGCCAGGGCGAAGATCATGGCCATCTGGGTGTCCGAGATCTTCTTCACCTGGGCCTGGACGAGCCGGCCCAACTGCCGGTTGTGGCGCATGAGCTGCTGCTGAAGGCGCCGGATCTCCAGGTGGGTCTCCACCCGGGCCTTGACCTCCTCGACCTGGAACGGCTTGGTGATGTAGTCCACGCCGCCGACCGAGAAGGCCTTGACCTTGTCCAGGACCTCGGTGAGGGCGCTGATGAAGATGACCGGGATGTCCTTCAGCCTTTCGTCGGCCTTCAGGCTCTGGCAGACCTGGTAGCCGTCCATCTCCGGCATGTGGATGTCGAGCAGGATGAGGTCGGGCGGGTCGCTCAGGGCGGCCTGCAGGGCCAGCATGCCGCTCGGCACGGGCCGCGTCTTGTAGCCGCGCTCTTTCAGCATGCTCGCCAGCAGCTGGAGGTTGGCCGGCGTGTCGTCGACGACCAGGATGTCCGGCTTCTGCGAATAGGAATTGGACGGTTTCATCGGTCGCTCCTTTCGGGTGTCTCGGACGGCAGAAGCTCGAGGAGTCTGCCGTATTCGAACCGCTCCACGAGGCGGCGCAGTCCCTCGGCGAGCGGCGGGTGCCGGCTTTCGAGGCCCTCGACGACGCCGATCATCCTGTCGTAATCGGCCTGAATGACGGCTTTGCGCATCTTCTTGAGCAGGGGCCGGGGCAGGGCCGCCAGGGCATCGGCCGAGACGGGCGCTTCCCCGTCGGCGTCATGGGCCCGGACCTCGCCGCCGGACGGGTCGGTCTCGAACTCGTATTCGACGCCCAGGAGCCGCTCGATCCTCTCGAAGATCGCCGCCTCCCGGAAGGGCTTGGTCAGGAAATCATCGGCCCCGGCCTCGAGGGCCTCTTTTCTGTCCTCGGCGAAGGCGGCGGCGCTCACGGCGATGATCTTGACGTCGGCGCCTCCCTCGGCCGCCCGGATGCGGCGGGCGGCTTCATGGCCGTTCATCTCGGGCATCCGGATGTCGAGGATGATGAGATGCGGCCTCCAGGCGCTGAACTCCTCGAGGGCGGCTTTCCCGTTGGCCGCCCGCCGGGTCTGGAAGCCGACTTCGCCGAGAAGCTTCGTCAGGAACGCGCCGTCGAGATCCTCGTCGTCGGCGATGAGGACGCGGCGTTCCGGCCGGCCGGGCCTGAGTCGCTTGACCCGGATCGCCTCGGCCTTGTCCGCAGCGGCGACGTCGCCCTCCCTCATCGGGACATGGAACTTGAAGCAGCTCCCCTCGCCCGGCCGGCTGACGACCGAGATGTCCCCGCCCATGAGGGTGACGTACTCTTTGCAGATGGCCAGCCCCAGTCCCGTGCCCGCCTTCGCCCGGCGCCCGGCCTGGGTCTGTTGGAAGGGCTCGAACAGGCCGGCCTGTTCGTCCGCGGGGATGCCCGGCCCGGTGTCTTCGACCTCGGCTTCCACCTCGACCCGCCCGTCCTCGAGACGGGAGGCCCGGACGCGGAGAACGATCCGGCCGGCCTCGGTGAATTTGACGGCGTTGCCCAAGAGGTTGAAGAGAACTTGACGGAGCTTCCCTTCGTCGCCCTCCAGGTACAGCGGGTCGTCGCCGGGGCCTTCCGCGATGAACGTCAGCCGCTTTCCGTCGCAGCGCATGCCGAACATCAGCTCCAGGTCGCCGACGAGAGCCCGGAGATCGAAGGTCACGGGGTTCAGGATCGTTTGGCCGGCCTCGATCTTCGACATCTCCAGGATGTCGGTGATGATCGCCAGGAGGTGCTCTCCGCTCCGGTTGATGACGCTCAGGTGCTTGCGCTGCTCTGCGGAGAGGGCGCCGTCCCTCTGGAGGAGCTGGGAGAAACCCATGATGGCGTTGATGGGCGTGCGGATCTCGTGAGACATATTGGCCAGGAAGGCGCTCTTGGCCCGGTTGGCGGCGTCGGCGTGGCGGGTGGCCTCCTCGAGCTCGGCGGTCCGCTCCCTGACGAGGTTCTCGAGATTCTCCCGGTCCCGGGCCTGTTCCTCCTCGGCGCGCCGGCGGACGCTGATGTCCCTGGCGATCCCCAGGACGAGGGTCTTGCCGCCGAGCTTGATGGGGTAGGCGCTGATCTCCACGGGGACCCGGCTCCCATCCCTGCGTGTCAAGACGAACTCGTCCGGTCCCGTCGGACGCCCGCGGGCGTTCTTGGCAAGGAGGACGGCGGCCTTCGGCATCTGGTCGCCGGACAGCAGCCCCGCGGCCACGAAGTTCCTGCCGACCAGCTCCCCCTTTGAAAAGCCGGTTATCGTCTCCGCCATCTTGTTGCCGTCGACGAAGTTCCCCCGGAGGTCGGTGAGGTAGATGACGTCGGGGGCGGACTCGAAGATGACCCGGAAGATCTCGAACGAGCTTTTCAGCTCTTCCCTGGCCCGTTGGCGCTCGGTGAGGTCCATGAACTGGATGGCCATCGACGGGGCCGTCCCGGATTCGTCCAACCGGCTCAGGGTGCAGTCGGCGAGCCTCCGCTCGCCGTCCGCGCGAACGAATGCGAACTCGAAGCGGGAAGAGACGTAATCGTCCCAACTCGTGCATTCTTGATAGTAGCGCAAGAGCGGCAGGCTCTTGTCCTCGACGAATTCCAGAAAGCTCCGGCCGGCGAGCCGCTTACGGGGGCAGGCCAGGACCCGGGCGGCTTCCTCATTGGCGTAGGAGATCACGAATGCGGGATCGGTGACGACGACGGCCGCCAAGGAGCTGTCGGCCATGGTCCGACACCAGTCCCAGCCGGGCCCGGCGCCCGCGGTCCAGCTCGTCAAGCCGATCTCGTTTTCGCCCATGTCACCTCTTCTGGGGGACGCCGCTCCGGACGGTCTCGCTCCTCACGGCTTCCCGTCGTTCAGCGCTCTTGCCTGCGCTCAGTCTGGCGCGGGCCCCTCCGCGGGTCCATCGCCTCTGAAGGGGAATCAAGGGGTGATTATCCGCTTTGGGTCTCTATCCCCTCCCCCCCAGAGGGGATGCCCGAGGTCCGAATCCCCCCCCTCGAATCCCTCCGAACGGCGATTGCCGGCTTCGGGCCAGCCCCTCATGATAAGGCCGTGGGAACCGCAACGCGGAGAATAAGCCGATAATGAGCGAAGAAACGCTGTTGATGGTCCGAAACGAGATGGGGGCCGCAGGCCGGGGCGGCTCGGATGCTCTTTTCCGGATCCTTTTCGAGAACGCCCCCGACGCGTATTATCTGAGTGACGCCAGGGGCCGGCTCATCGACGGCAATATCGCCGCCGAAGCCCTCGTCGGCTATAGCAAGCAGGAGCTCATCGGCCGGAGCTTTCTCGAACTGGATATCCTGCCCAAGGGCCAGCTTTCGAAGGCCATCGGGCTCCTGGCCAAGAGCGCCTTGAGAAAGCCGACCGGGCCCGACGAGATCCAGCTCAAACGCAAGGATGGGACCCGGGTCTACGCCGAAATACGGACCTTCCCCATCGTCATCCGAGGGCGGACGGTGGTCTTGGGCATCGCCCGGGACGTCACCGAGCGCCGAAGGGCCTTCGAACTCCTCGAAGAGACCAGGGACAACATGAGGAGATCGAGGGACGCCCTGGTCGAAGCCCTGAGCCGGACAATCGAGGTGAAAGACCCCACCACGGCCGGTCACCAGCGACGGGTCGCCGACCTGGCCGGAGCCATCGCAGGGGAGATGAACATGCCCCCGGACCGCGTCGAGGCCATCCGCATCGCCGGCATGATCCATGATATCGGCAAGATCGCCGTCCCCGCGGAGATCCTCAACAAGCCGGGCCTCCTCGACGAGGAAGAGATGCAGTTCATCCGGGAGCACCCCAAAACCGGGTTCGAGATCCTTCAGAACCTGGACGGTTTCGAGACGATCGCCCGGATCATCCACCAGCACCACGAGCGGATCGATGGCTCCGGCTATCCCCGGGGGCTGACCGGGCCGGAGATCCTTCCGGAGACAAAGGTCCTGAGCGTCGCGGAAGCCATGGAGGCGATGTCGTCCCACCGCCCCTACCGGCCGGCTTTAGGCGTCGAGAACGCCATGGAAGAGCTCGGGCGGACCAAAGGGACGCTCTATGACAGCGATGTCGTCGAGGCCTGCCTTAGGTTGTTCGCCCGAGAAAAGTACGCGTTCAAGCCTTGACAGGGGCCGGGTCGTCGAAGGCGAAGCCCTTCTCCCGAATGATTCTCAAGCACGCCGAGGCGACCTCATCGTCGTAAATGGCTCCCTTGCCTTTCTCGATCTCCCTCAACGCCGCGTCGATCCCCGGAGCGCTCCTGTAGGGGCGATGAGAGGCCATCGCCTCGACGGTGTCGGCCACCGCGAGGATCCTGGCCTCGATGAGGATCTCGGTCCCCAGGAGCCCCCGGGGATAGCCGGAGCCGTCGATCCGCTCGTGATGTTGATAGACGATCTCGGCAACGGGCCAGGGGAGCTCGACGTCCTTGAGGATGCCATATCCTTTTCGGGGATGGGTCTTCACCAGGTCGAA
>VGJC01000097.1 GCA_016867635.1 Candidatus Aminicenantota bacterium
TCGCCCCCGCCGCGGAGAAGCCGGCTGAAGGCCGGCAGGCGGCCTTCGTCCAGCCACCTCCGGATCAGCCCTGGGTCGAGACCGTCGAGCCCCAGGACGATCATTTTCTTGGCCGTCCTCGCCCGGCCGTGGACCTTGGGCACGAAGCGCGACGCGCCGCCGACACCGAGGGCCGTCGCGGCCGCGACCCCGGCCTTGATGAATTCCCGGCGGCTGAGGGCCGCCCGGCCTCTAGAGCTCATGATGACTTCCTTTCTTCCGGTCCGGCAAGGGCCGCGATCTCGATGAGCCCGCGGCCGTCCATGTGGGGCGGGGGAGCGAGGCCGAAAAGCTCGAGGGCCGTCGGGGCGATATCCATGATGGACGGGTCTTTGGTCCTGATCTTCCGGTTGGAGAAGAACACTCCGGGGACAAGGGCGGGGTCGATGCAGTGGTCCCCGCTCCAGGCCTTGGTGTTGTCCTCGAAGACGACGGCGTTGACGATCCCGGTGACCCCGTCCCAGGAGGCCCGGTAGCCTTCGTTGTAGCCGATGATGAGATCGGGGGCGTTGTCCTTGAAGGGCCCGGCATAAACGGAATCCCGGTCGTAGACACGGAGGATGGCCGTGGAGCCGCCGGCGCTGTCCTTCAACCCGGCCAGCTTGCGGACCAGCTCGGCCTTCAAGCCGGCGGCGTCTTCCCCGGGCGTGACGACACCCTTGGCTTCCCGGCCCCGGAGGTTGAGATAGACGCCCCCGAGCCCGAGGGCATAGGCCCGGGTCCTCTCCCAGTCCACGTCCCGGAACCATTCCCCGCTCTCGGTCTTGCCGTCCTTCAGGGTCAGATATCCGTTCCGATGGAACCAGGAGTTGAGGTTGACGCCCCGCCGGAACGATTTGAAGCCGTGGTCCGACATGACGAAAAGGACGCTCCTGTCGCCCAGCGCGGCGGCCGTGCGTCCGACGAGGTCGTCCATTCTTTTGTAGAGCTCCTCGATGACCGCCCCGCTCATGCGGGCCGGGGCGGCCTTCAACGACGGATGGGACTTGTCGAGGTACCGGAAGAACATGTGCTGGATGCTGTCGGTCGTCTCGAACACGATGGTCACCAGGCCCCGGCGGGTTTTCCTCAGGGCGTTGCCGAGCATGGCTTCCCATTCGGCGTGGTTGGAATAGGTGAGCTCCAGGAAGGCGGTCTCGTCGAGGGCCCCCTCGTTGAGGGCCCACGTGTCGTTGGCCTCTCCGAGGGTGATGAACCGGCCGAGGAGCTTGGACAGGTACACGGAGTAGATGAACGGGTGTGAGATCGGCAGGGCCGGCTTCTCCGGGTCGATATTGAGGGGCGTCATGTACATCTCGAAGCGCGGTTCGAGGGAGGAGATGTAGAAACGGCAGATGGCCCGGACCTTGAAACCCGGCCCGGGCTTGAAAACCACCGGGACCCACGGGCTGAAGGACCGTTGCTTGAGAAAGAACGTCTTTTGTCCTTTGATCTCGAGCCGGGCCCCGCCCGCCTTCTTGTCCACGGTTATGGTCAACGGCAGGCGCATCTCCGCCGGCTCACGCAGGAGGGAATTCTCGGGGCCCGAGATCTCCGTCCGGATGCGGTCCCCGTCGCGGGCCACGAACACCGCCACTCCGCCCTCCCGCTTGCGGACCTTGTCCTCGTCCTCGGTGTAGAAGGCGAAGGTCCCCTGGCTGCCCTTGAGGTCGGGAGCGCACATCCCGGACAGCAGGTGGCCCTTGAATTTTTCGGGGGGGAAAGTGATGGGCACCCGGAGAACGGTGCTGAAAATGCCCTTCTCGCCCAGGATCTTCCAGAAAGGGACGCTGCGGCGGAGCCCGCGGATGTCGGGCTTGGAGAGCGGGACGAGATATTTCCCTAAAGGTACGGTCCGGCGCGGCTTCCCGATCCGGGCCGAGGACAGGTCGGGGAGGTAGGTCCGCGGGTCGCGGCTCAGGAAGTCGAAGATGTTGTGCTTGGACGGCTCGGACCCGGTCATGAAGGACGACCAGGCCACGGGGGAAATGGCCGGCGTCGTCGTCCTGAGACGCGCGTACGAGCCTTCCTTTTTGAGGCGGGCCAGGTTCGGAAGCTTGCCCTCGGCCATGAATTTTTCGGCCAGCGTGGGTTCCATCCCGTCGAGTCCCAGGATGACCAGCCGGTCGATGGAGCTTTTCCTGTAGGCCCGCTGTCCGCGGACGACCTTCCAAAGGAAGCGGAAGGGCCAGGACAGGAACGTGAAGAGAGCCATGAGGAACGTCAGGAACAGGACCAGGAACGAGGACAGGAAGGCGAAGCCCGCGCCCGGGCCGACGTAGGCCTGAAGGGGGAGCGCGAGCGAACCCAGAGCCGCGGCCGAAGCCAAGAACGGGAGCGCCCGCTTTCGCCCCGTTCGGATCATGAGAAGTTTCCCAGGATGATCGGGGCCAGGTCGTCGATGGCCAGGTCGGGACCGTGGTCCTTCGAGGCCCAGAAGAAGGCGTCGTCCCAGGTGTGCATGCCCTGGAGGCCGGAACGGCCGAAGACCTCCTTCTTCCGGATGGAGCCCTTCATGTCGAATCCCGGATGGCCCAGGACGATGAGGTCCGGCCCGTTCGCCTTGTGGGGGCCCGAATAGATCTCATCGGCGAAGAAGACCTTGCGGACGACCTTGCGCCCCTGGTGCTCGAGCTTTTCGAGCTTGCGGGCGATCTCTTCCTTGAGGGCCCGCTTGGCCGACCTTTCGACCGTGCCCTTGGGGAACTTGTTCTTGTAGTTCAGATAGATCCTGTTGGGGTCGAGGGCGAAGGCCCTGGTCCGGGGGGCGATGTCCTGAAGGCCCTCGGGGTCGGGCTTGGCGAACTTCAGATAGCCGGCCTTCGCCAGCCAGGCGTTCAAGTAGACCTCCTGGGTGATGCCGGTGAAGCCGTGATCGGACAGAATATAAAGCCCCTCATCGCTTCCCGTGAGCTTCTGGTAGGACGAGATGATCTTGCCGATGAGCCGGTCGATATGGCGGTAGAAGTCGAGGAAATTCTGGTGGGACGGGTGCGAGGGGTCCTCGTAGGCCTTCCAGAGGAAGTGATGGAGCCTGTCCGTTCCGGTGATGACGAACTCGAAATAGTCCCAGTCTTCCTCCCAGTAATGGTTCAGGGCCTTCTGGCGGCCGGACATGGTTTTCGAGAGCTCCTGCCAGAGGACGGCCGGGTTCTCCCGGCACTTCATGATGTCGATATCGATCTGGTAGCCCATCCGCTCGAGGACCGCCAGGTTGGACAGGGGCCGGACCGCTTTAGCCAGCTCGATGGCCACGAACCCGGAGACGAGAACGCCCTTGATCTCGCGGGCCGGGTAGGTCGACGGCTGGTTGATGACGACGCATCGCCTGCCCTTGGCCCCCAGCTTATCCCAAATGGTCGGCGTTTTGACGTCCAAGTAATTCGGGAAGCGGACCTCGTAGGACCGGGGCTTGAAATCGGTGAAGCCGAAAATGCCGTGGGTCCCCGGGTTCGTGCCGGTCATGAAGTTCGTCCAGGAGACCGCCGAGATCTCCGGCAGGCTGGCTTTGATCCGGTGGAGGTGCCCGGAATCCATGAGACGGGCCATGGTCGACATGATGCCGCGCTGGGCCAGATCGACGATCATGCCGTGAGGCACGCCGTCGAGCCCGATGACACAGGCCCGCTCGGTTTTCTTGGTCAGTGACTTGGCCATGATCTGAAAAAATATTATACCAATATAACTATCGGTGCGTCAATGACTTCCAGATAATTCTTATCATTTCACTCGATTTACGCTCAGGGCGTCAAATTCGCGCTCCCGCCCCTCCGGATTTGACTTTGTGCGGTCGAGGTTGTTAAATGGGTGGTCTTCGAGAGGCCCCATGACAGGAATCGACAGGCTCCGCGGACACCTGGTCCGCGAATATAAGAAAAGAACGGCGAAGAGCCGGGCCGCGTTCGTCCGGGCCGAGAAGGTCCTCGTCGAAGGCGGCAGCCACACTATCCGGCTCTGGCGCCCCTATCCCTTTTTCGCCGCCGGGGCCGAAGGGGCGCGCGTGCGGGACGTCGACGGCAACGAATATATCGATTACTGGCAGGGTCACTACGCCAACATCCTGGGGCACAACCCTGCGCTGATCCGCCGGAACATCACGGCTTGCCTCGGCAAGGGAGCCTTGCACACGGGCTTCGAGGCCGGCCATCAGGTGGAGCTTGCGGAACTGATGGTCCGCCGCCTCGGCGGGGGGGACCTCAAGGTCCGGTTCACCACTTCGGGGACGCTGGCGACGATGTACGCGGTGATGCTGGCCCAGGGCCTGACCGGGCGCGAGCTCGTCTTGAAGATCGGCGGCGGCTGGCACGGTTCCTCCCCCTATCTCCTCAAGGGCGTCAAGTTCCATCAAGGGCCGGGTTTCGAGGGCCGGGATTCGGCGGGCATCCTCGACGACATCCATCGGCGGACCCTCGTCACCCGGTTCAACGACGGCGATGCCCTGGAACGGACCTTCAAGGAGAAAGGCGACCGCCTTGCCTGCTTCATCGTCGAACCGTTCATGGGCGTGGGCGGCTTCCTGCCCGCTTCGAGGGAATACCTTCGGCGGGCCAGGGAGCTGACCCGCAAGCACGGGGTCCTTCTGGTCTTTGACGAGATCATATCAGGCTTCCGGTTCGCGCCCACGGGCCTCCAGACGCTTTACGGCGTGCGGCCCGATCTGTCCGCTTTCGGCAAGATCATCGGCGGCGGCCACGCGGTCTCGGCGGTGGTCGGCGACCGGCGGATCATGGAAGGCTGCGAGCGCGGCAAGAGCGCCGGCGGCCGGGTCCTGTTCGAGGGCGGGACGTTCTCGGCCCATTCCGAGTACATGAAGGCCGGGTTGATCATGCTCGGGCATCTCGTCGGCAAGGCCGCCTCGATCTATCCCCGGCTGGCCCGTCAAGGAGACGCGCTGAGGGCGGGCATCGAGCGGGCCTTCGCGGCCGAGGGGATCGACGCCAGGTGCACCGGATCCGGCAACGAAGTCGTCCCCGGGAGCTCGCTCTTCATGGTCCATTTCCCAAGGGGAGGGGCTGCCGTCTCCAGTCCTCAGGACGTCCTCGACGACCGGCGGTCGGACATCGCTTTGAGAGAGGAGATCCTCAAGCTGGCCCTGCTCGTCCACGGCGTCAACGTCGTCCACGGCGGCGGCGCCATCTCTGTCTCCCACCGGGAGCAGGACCTCCGGCGGACGATCGAGGCCTACGGAGAGACGGCCAAGCTCTTCAGGAAGTTCCTGGCTTAGTCCCGGCCGGCCCTCAGTCCTCTTTTCTCAACTCGAACTTGTAGTCTCCGCTGCCCGTCCGGACATGGGCCCGCCCCCCCTCATCGCCCTCGTAGGTCAGGTCGGGGATGGGCTCGGCGACCGGCCCCGGCCGCCGAAGCGGCTTCCCGGATTCGAAGAGACGGGCCGCGGGCCAGAGCAAAGGCAGTTGGACCTCGGCGCTCGAACCGACCGGGACCGTGACCTCCAGGGTGAACGAATCCGCCCCCTTTTTCCAGGCTGAGCGGACCTTTCCGGCCGCCGTCTCGAGGCTGGCCTCGGCCGATGTCAGATCTCCCAGGACGTGGGGCCGCACGCGGACGGACTTCCAACCCGGCCGAAGCGGGCTCAGCCCGGCGATCGTCCTGTAGAACCAGGCGTCCACGCTGCCGAGCATGATGTGGTTCTGGGAGTTCATGGCGTGGCCGGTCAGCTTCTCCCACCTTTCCCAGAGGGTCGTCGCGTCCTCGGCGAGCATGTAGCCCCAGCCCGGGTAGCTCTTGTGGGTCACCATCCGGTAGGCGACGTCGCCGTGCCCGTTGTCGACGAGGACGTCGAGGATGTACCTCGTCCCGAGGATCCCGGTGTCGACGTGGCCGTCCTGCTGGCGAACGATGCTCTGGAGGAGGCTGGCCAGGACGGCGTCCTTTTTCGCGGCCGGGACCATGTCCAGGAAAAGCGGCAGGGCGTTGGAGGTCTGATTGGGGTAGGTGTCGACGGAGCTGACCCGGACGGCGGCATACTGGGTCTCGCCCAGAAATGTCACGTTGAAGGCGTCCCGGACCGCCCCCGCGAGCTGTTCGTACTGCCGGACCTCCTCCGCTCGGCCGAGCACGGAGGCCAGGCGGGCGAGGATGAGAACGTCGTGATAGAAATACCAGGTCGAGGTCAGCTCCACGGGCGTTTTCTTGGGGACGATGCTTCCGGGCGGGCACCAGTCCCCGTACTTCCCGAGCGTCCTGATGATATGCCGGTCGGCGTTGGCCGCGAGGAAGTCGATGTATCGCTTGAGATGGAGGTAGTGGCGGGCGATCGTCCGCTTGTCGCCGTAATGCTCCCACAGCAGGGCGACAAGGGTCGGATAGGCCGAGCTCCAGGCCGGGTCCGCGGGGTAGAGGCGGGGCAGATAGGGCGGCACGACGTCGGGCAGGCTTCCGTCCTCTTTCTGGGCCAGCCGGATGTCCTCCAGGAACTTCGAGTAGAAGGCCGCCATGTCGAAGTTGAAGACGGCTTCTTCGGCCGACAGGTGGGCGTCGCCGAGCCAGCCGTGCCGCTCGTCGCGCTGGGGGCAGTCGGTCGGGATGCTCATGAGGTTGGAGAGCTGTCCCCAAAGCACGTTCTGATGGATCCGGTTGAGCAGGTCGTTCGAGCAGCGGAAGGAGCCGGCGCGGGGGACGTCGGAGTGGACGAAGCAGCCCTCGAGGGCCCCGATCCCCGGTTGCCCGGGGTAACCCGTGACCTCGACGTAGCGGAAGCCGTGGTAAGTGAACCGCGGCTCGAAGACCTCGGGGCCGCCGCCCCGGAGGACATAGACGTCCGTGGCCTCGGCGTTCTCGTTCGATCCGACGTTGATCGAGCCGTCCTCGTGGAGCAGCTCGGCGTGGCGAAGGCGGACTTCCGTTCCCTTCAGCCCTTCGACGCTCAGTCGCACCCAGCCCGAGAAGTTCTGGCCGAAGTCGAAAACGAAGGCGCCGGAGGGCTGGGGCTTGACCGACTTCGGCCTGAGGCGCTCCGTCACGCGGACGGGGGGCATCATCTGGGAGACCAGGGCGGGGCCCGCGGCCGGGATGGCCTTCGCCCAGCTGCGGTCGTCGAATCCGGGCCGGTCCCAGCCGTCGAGGTCGAGGCGCGCGTCGTACCGTTCTCCGTGATACAGGCCGTTCTCTTGAAGAGGGCCGGGGGACGTCTTCCAGCTCTCGTCGGCGAAGAAGACCGCCCGGTCGCCGCTCTCGTACTCGACCTCGACGCGGCAGGCGAGCTTGGGCCCGTCAAACCCGTAGCCCTTGATGTGGCGGCCGTTGCCCAAGATGACACCGACGGCGTTCTTGCCGCGGACGAGAGGCGTTATGTCGTGGCTGGCGTACAGGGCCCTTTTCGCGTAGTCCGTCCACCCGGGGTCGAGCACGCTCGTGCCGACCTTCTCGCCGTTCAGGCGGAGCTCGTACTGCCCGAGCCCGGAGATGAAGATCATGGCCAGGGAGGCTCTTTCCTTGAGGGCGAATTCCTTCCGCAGGTACACCGCCAGGGCCTGGGCCTCGTCGGCGCCGGGATGCCCCAGAAGGACCGTCCCCTTGGAGCGGAACTCCCTGACCTCGCGGGGCGCGATCCATTTCGGCTTCCAGTCGCCTTCGTTGAGGAACCCGGTCAAGAAGGACGCCGGCTCGCTCCACGGGCTCGGCGTGCCGTTGAGGTCCCACCAGCGGATCTTCCAGTGGTAGCGGGCGCAGCTCAGGAGCTGTTCCCCCGCGTATTCCACGATTGGAGCTCTCTCCTCTTGGACTTTGCCGGTGTCCCAGAAGTCGCCGATGTCGCTGCGGAGAAGCTCGGGGGCGGAAGAGACCAGGATCTGGAAGGCCGTCTGGAGGTCTCCCCGCCGCGGGCTTTCGAGGGCCCAAGAAAGGCGGGGCGCGGCGGTATCCACGCCGAGCGGCTCGGTCAGATATTCGCAGCGCAGGCGGGTCGGGACTGGGGGCGACATGAGGGGCTCCTATTGGGCCTGAGCCAGGAAATAGTCGGAAACCTCGATCCCGTACTTGTCGGGGTCGATGGCGGAGGCCACGGACCGGCGATAACGGCCCGAAACGGGGTCTTTCTCGGCCAGGTCCACCGCTTCGCCGTCGATCTTGTTCCCGTCTTTGTCGGTGATGAGCTTGACGGACGGGCGCAGGACCAGCTTGGGGTCCGGATTGATGTCGCAGACGAGAGCGACCTCGCCCGAGGTCAGGACGACGAGCGAGCCGACCGGATAGACGCCCATCATGTTGACGAAGGCCTTGAGGATGACCGCGTTGAACTCCGTCCCGCTGGCTTCGAGCATCATGTTCAAGGCCTCGGTCCGGGTGAAGACCCGGGCTCGGTAGACGCGCTTGGTGGTCACGGCGTCGAAGAAGTCGACGACCTTGACGATCTTGCTGAAGAGGTTGATGTCTTCTTTCTTGAAATACCGCGGGTAGCCGGCGGAGTCCTCCCTGATGTGGTGTTCCAGGGCGACATGGATGGCCCGCAAGGGAAGGCGCCGGAACTCCATATGGCAGGCCAGCTTCTCGGCGCCCTTGAACGGGTGCTGCTCCATGATCTCCCGCTCGTCGTCGCTCAGGCGGGCCGGCTTGTTGAGGATCTCGAGCGGGGTGTCGGTCTTGCCCAGGTCGTGGAAAAAGGCGGCCATGCCCAGGTCGACGAGCTCCGAGCGGCTGAGCCCCAGCCTTCGCCCCAAAGCCGTGGCCAGGAGACAGACGTTGACCGAATGATTGAGGGTGTATTCGTCATGGTTCTTGATATTCGTCAGGCCGTGGATGAAAGCTTCGTTCTCGACGATGTGGTTGTAGATCGATTGCATGAGCCGCCGCGTCGTGTTGATCTTGATGCCCTCGCCCTTCTGGTCCCGGGCGAAGGACTCTTTGAGGTGGATGATGCTGAGGAAAAACATCCGGGCCGTGTTCTTATGGAGGGCCTGGGCGATTTCCTCGGACGAGGTCTTTTCGAGCAAGACATGGATGACGCCGGCGGCGTCGAGATCGGAGACGAGACCGTCGAAGCTCCGCTCCGTCCTCTTCTCCCTTTTGGCGAAAACGGACATGAACAGGAAAAGCTCCTCCATGGTCAGGCCGGGAAGGAACGCGAGCGCCTCGATCTCCCGGGCGCGGAACTCCTCCAGCACGGACTTGAAGAGGGGATAGGTCCCGACGCCGAACTTCAAACGGACGCCGTTGAGCAGCAGGGATCCGTGCCGGATGCGAAAGGCCGCCTCCGGCTCCTTTTTCAACATGGCGTCGAGGGCCGCGAAGAACAGGCGCCCCTGCTCCTGGAAGGCATCATTCTTGGGATCATAGATCTTGGCGATCTTGTCGACGATGTGGAATCGGATGAGAAGGTCGACGGCCGACTTCTGGAAGGCTTTGGCCTCCTCCCCGTGGACCGGGCGGCGTCTTTCCTCCGAACCCGCGGTCAGTCGTTCGCTGTCGCCCACGTCGTCTCCTCAAGCCCCCGCGGGCGGCA
>VGJC01000098.1 GCA_016867635.1 Candidatus Aminicenantota bacterium
TGACGGTCGAGATGCAGGGCCGGGAGCTCAAGACGAGGCGCCTGCTCCCGGTCGAGAAGGCCGTCGTCCTGGCCGGTCACGCCGAGAACGAACCGGCCTTGAACGAGCGGCTGGCGGGCATGACCCAGGGCGAAAGCCGTTCTTTCCGTGTTTCCTACGCCCAGGACCACGCCAACCGGCGGGTGGCCGGGAAAGACATCGAATACAGTCTCAAGGTCGCGGATATCAAGGAGAAAAAACTCCCCGGGCTCGACGACGAGTTCGCCAAGACGGTCGGGGAGCCCTCCGGTCTCGAGACCCTCAAGGACAGGGTCAGGAAGGACCTCCTGGCCTCCCGCGAGCGGGCCGTCCGGAACGAGACGGCCTCGGACGTTCTCGCCGAGATCGGGCGCCGGGTGTCCCTCGAGCTTCCGGAATCCCTCATCGAGCGGGAATCCCTGTCGGTCCTGAGGCGGATGCTGAGCGCCGCCCGCGGACGGCGGGTGCCGCCGGATGCCCTGGAAGGGCTGAAAGCCGAGGCCCGCCGCCAGGCCGTGGATCACATCACCAACCATCTGATCATCGAAAAGATCGCCGCCAAGGAGGGTCTCGGGGTCGGCGAGGACGAGATCCAGGCCGAGATCCGGAACTTGGCCGCGGCCAACGGCATGGCCCCGGCCGCCCTGGAGCAGATGCTCGGGAGCGAGGGCCGGAGGGAGGAGCTCGTCGAGTCCATCCTGTTCCGGAAGACAGTTGACTTTTTGGTGAAAACGGCTATAATGAGTTAACCAAGGTTCCCATGCTCCAGACCATCTTGA
This sequence comes from Candidatus Aminicenantota bacterium, assembly GCA_016867635.1. Taxonomy (GTDB): domain Bacteria; phylum Acidobacteriota; class Aminicenantia; order Aminicenantales; family Saccharicenantaceae; genus RBG-16-66-30. The sequence continues at coordinate 798 of VGJC01000098.1, forward strand.
GCACCTCAGATCACCGATAAAACAGCGGCTCCAAATCTGTGACCCTGGGCCGCGCGCCTAAAGACGAGCGGGGGCCCCCTCGGGCCCGGAGCGTTAACCATGCAGGATCCCAACGAACATTCCGAAGTCCTCAGGAACATCCCGCTCATCCCCCTGAGGGACCTCGTCGTCTTCCCGGCGACCCTCGTCCCCTTTATCGTCGGGCGGTCCTCGTCCGTCCAGGCCCTGGAAAAAGCGGCGGAGAAGGACAAGATGATCTTCCTGTCCGCCCAGATGGACGCCTCCATCGACAATCCGTCCCCCAAGGACATCTATTCGGTCGGGGTCACGGCCAAGATCATCCGGACGATCAAGAGCGACGAACGCAACATGAAGGTCATCGTCGAGGGCAAGAGCCGGGCCCGGATCGTGGAATATCTCAGCACATCCCCCTTCTATCAGATCCTGGCCAAGGTCGTCCGGGAGGTCGACGACCGGGCCCCCGAATCCCGGGAGCTCCTCAAGCGCGTCCTGGCCCTGTTCGAGGACTATCTGAAGCTCAACCAGAACGCCAACCTCGACTCGATCATCCCGGCCCTGCGCGAGAACACCCCCGAGCGGATCACCGATATCATCTCCTCCCACGTCTTCATGCCCCTCGAGGAGAAGCAGAACCTGCTCGAGACCGTCAACTCCTTCGAGAGGCTGAGACGGCTCAACTACGTCTTGGAGAACGAGATCCTCAAGATCCATTCGGCCTATCAGAAGGACCCTCAGAGAGCCGGCAAGCGAAGGGTCCCCCTGAAGGACCAGGCCGGGCAGAAGGCGTTCCCTCCCCGGGCGCCGAATTTTAGGAAAGAGGACCAGCCCAACGAGATCGAGGAGCTCCGCCAGAAGGTCGCCAAGGCCAAGATGCCCGGCGACGCCGAAGAGAAGGCCTACAAGGAGATCGAGCGCCTGGAAGCCATGCCGCCGATGTCGGCCGAGGCGACCGTCAGCCGGAATTACCTGGACTGGCTCCTCTCGCTGCCCTGGAACAAGAGATCCCGGGAAAAGCGGGAGCTCAAAGAGGCCGAAACCATCCTCGATCAGGACCATTTCGGGCTGGAAAAGGTCAAGGAACGCATCCTCGAGTATCTGTCCATCCGGCAGCTCGTCAAGAATCCTAAAGGCGTCATCCTGGGCTTCATCGGGCCTCCGGGCGTCGGCAAGAGCTCCCTCGGCAAGTCCATCGCCCGGGCCACGGGCCGGAAATTCGTCCGGCTGTCGCTCGGCGGCGTCCGGGACGAGGCCGAGATTCGCGGCCACCGCCGGACCTACATCGGGGCCTACCCCGGCCGCATCATCCAGATGATCAAGCGCGGCGGGACGCGCAACCCCGTGTTCCTCCTGGACGAGGTCGACAAGATGAGCATGGACTTCCGCGGCGACCCGGCCTCGGCCCTGATGGAGGTCCTCGACCCGGAGCAGAACAGCACCTTCCTCGACCACTACATCGACACCGACTTCGATCTCTCCCAGATCATGTTCATCGTCACGGCCAACATGGTCGAGCCCATCCCCAAGCCGCTCATCGACCGCATGGAGATCATCCGCATCCCGGGCTACACCGAGGACGAGAAGCTCCAGATCGCCAAGCGGTTCCTGATCCCCAAGCAGATGACCGCCCACGGCCTGACCGGCGACAACATCCAGTTCTCGGACCGGGCCCTCATCAAGCTCATCCGGGGGTACACCCGGGAGGCCGGCGTCCGGAGCCTGGAGCGGGAGATCACGACGGTCTGCCGCAAGATCGTCAAGAAGGTCGTCGAGAAGGGCAAGGACACCAGCGAGCGGGTCAGTCCCAAGAACCTCGAGGCCCATCTGGGGATCCCCAAGTTCCGCCGCTCGGAGTTCGACAAGCGCGACGAAGTCGGGGTCAGCACGGGCATGGCCTGGACGGAATTCGGGGGCGAGCTGCTGAGGTTCGAGGCCAACAAGATCCACGGCAAGGGCAATTTCACCCTGACCGGCCAGCTCGGCGAGATCATGCAGGAGTCCGCCCAAGCGGCCTTCAGCTTCGTCCGGGGCAAGATCTTCGAGCTCGGCATCGCCCCGGACCTGCACCGCAACTTCGATATCCACATCCACGTCCCCGAGGGCTCGACGCCCAAGGAGGGACCGTCGGCGGGCATCACCATCGCCACGGCCATCATCTCGCTCCTGACGGACATCCCGGTGAGCAAGAAGGTGGCCTTGAGCGGGGAGATCACCCTCAAGGGCAAGGTCCTGCCGGTCGGCGGGATCAAGGAGAAGCTCCTGGCGGCCTACCGGGAAGGCATCCGAGAGGCCATCTTGCCCCTCGACAACCGGCCCGACCTGAAGGACCTGCCGAAGCTCATCAAGCAGAACATGACCATCCACCTCGTCGAGGCCATGGACGACGTCCTGAGGATCGCCCTGACCAGGGAGCTTCCCAAGAAAGCGCCCAAGGCCGGCGACCTGAAGACGGCCGAGCCCGAGAAGCCCGTCCAGGTAGGGGAGGGGGACGCGCCCAAAGAGCCCCCGCTGACCAACTGACCGGACAAAACCGAAGATCCCGATAAACTCCCGACCGCGAGGGGAATAGACCATGACGGCGAAAAGAAACGACAACAGCGAGGTCATTATGAAAGAATTGAACCTGCTCGACCTGGAAGAAAAAGATATCCCGGCCCTTCAGAAGATCGCGGCCGGCCTGGGGCTCGGCGAGGGCGAAACGGAAGGGGCCACCAAGCACCACCTGACCTTCAAGATCCTGGAGGCCCAGGCCAAGAAGCAGGGCCTGCTGTTCTCGGAGGGCGTCCTCGAGTGCCTCGAGGACGGGTTCGGGTTCCTGCGGGCCCCGGAGTTCAGCTACCTGCCGAGCCAGGACGATATCTACGTCTCGCCTTCCCAGATCCGCAAGTTCCAGCTGCGCACGGGGGACACCATTTCGGGCGTCGTCCGGGCCCCCAAGAACGGCGAGAAGTACTTCGCCCTGATCAAGATCGAGGCCGTCAACTTCATGCACCCGGACGTCATCATCGAAGAGCGGCGCAACGTCCACTTCGAGAGCCTGACCCCGCTTTACCCCTTCGAGATGATCAAGCTCCAGGACGGCAACCCCAAGAACATGAACGCCCGGGTCATGGAGCTGCTGACGCCCATCGGCAAGGGCCAGCGCGGCCTGATCGTCTCGCCGCCCCGGGCCGGCAAAACGACCATCCTCAAGACGATCGCCAAATCCATCGAGAAGAACCACCCGGAGATCTTCCTCATCGTCCTGCTGATCGCCGAGCGGCCCGAGGAGGTCACGGACTTCAAGCGCTCGGTCAACGGCGAGGTCGTGGCCTCGACCTTCGACGAGCCGCCGACCAGAAACGCCCAGGTCGCCAACGTCGTCCTGGAGAAGGCCAAGCGCCTGGTCGAGATCAAGCGGGACGTCGTTATCCTGCTCGACTCCATCACCCGGCTGGCCCGGGCCCACAACGCCATCGTCCCGCCCTCGGGCAAGGTCCTGTCGGGCGGCATCGACGCCAACGCCCTGCAGAAGCCCAAGAAGTTCTTCGGCTCGGCCCGCAAGATCGAGGAGGGCGGCTCGCTGACCATCCTGGCCACGGCCCTGGTCGACACCGGCAGCCGCATGGACGAGGTCATCTTCGAGGAGTTCAAGGGCACCGGCAACATGGAGATCAATCTCGACCGGCGCCTGGTCGACAAGCGGACCTTCCCGGCCATCGACATCAGCCGCTCGGGGACCCGCAAGGAAGAGCTGCTCATCGAGGAGCAGGAGCTCAACCGCATCTGGATCCTGCGCAAGGTCCTCAGCCAGATGAACGAGGTCGAGGCCGTCGAGCTGCTGATCGACAAGCTCAGCAAGACCAAGACCAATCAGGACTTCATGAACGCCATGAGCAAGGGGATCTAAGCGGGGCTCATCCGCCCGCCGGCCCCGACCGAGCGCCGCCGCCGCTTTATTGCCGCCCTCCTGATGACGGTGGAGGAAGAGGAGAGCGTATCATGATCCGATTCCAGCGTGCGATCGTCCTCACCGTTCTGGCGGCGCTCCTGGCGGCGAACGGGCTCTTGGCCACGGAACGTCCCTTCCCCTACGAACTCAAGAAGAAGGATTTCTGGCTCGGGTCGGGCGGCGTGGGGTTGTTCGCCCTAGGGGCGTCGCTGCATTCCGGCCACGGGGAGATCACCCTCGAGGAGATCCTCGCCCTCGACAGGAACGACGTCAATGCCTTCGACCGCCCGGCGACGCGCAACTGGTCGATCGCATGGAGCGACCGGAGCAACGTCTCCCGGGACATCGTGGTCTTTTCGGCCCTCCTCGTCACCACGGCCCCCTCTCTTTGGCGTGGGAAGTGGTCTCAAACCCTGACCGTGGCCGTGATGTTCGCGGAGGCCTACGCGATCATGGGCGGGGCGACCTACCTGACCAAGGTGGCGGCGGCTCGAAGGCGTCCCTATCTCTACAACACGGACCTGACCCCGGAGGAGAGACTGGTGGCCCTGGCCGATCCCAAGTCGTCCTTTTTCTCGGGGCACACGGCTGCGGCCTTCACCGCGGCGGCCTTCCTCTCGAAAGTGTTCACCGACGTCCACGGACCCTCGGTCTGGTCAACGCTCGTCTGGGGATCGAGCCTGTCACTCGCGGCTTACACGAGTTTCGCCCGGGTCAAGGCCGGGGTCCATTTTCCCACCGACGTGATCGCCGGGGCCGCCGTGGGCTTCTCCATCGGCTATCTGGTCCCCGTCCTCCACAAGAAAGGATCGAGCGACCGGGTGCAGGTGGTCGCCGGGCCGAACATGGTCACTCTCAGCCTGCGTTTCTGAGCTAGCCCTTCGGCATTAACGCCAGGACAAGGACAGGGAAACAGACTCGTTCAGGAACTGCCGGATGAGCTGGATCCTCGGCGATCCCAGCCCCTTGCGGATGCCGAGCAAGGAAGAAGCTCTGCTCACGCCCGATCATCCATCCGCCGGCAGCCAGGCCGGCTCAATTTCGGGATATTGACATCCGCGTGGAGCCGCGATATCCTTTTTGTCGTGATGGGAAGGGGCTATTCTGAGCTCGAATCGGGCCGATCCCGCATGTTGTTCAGACCGGGCTGAGCGGAAACTCCATTGAGTAAGGAGGGATGATGGAAAATATCCAAAACGCCTATCCGGCCGGACCCGCCGGTTTGCAGCCTCATCGCGGCACGATGATCCTGATTTTCGGCATTGCCGGAATTCTGTGCTGCGGCATCTTCGCCATTCTGGCCTGGGTCTTCGGAAATACCGACCTCGAAAAAATGAAAAAAGGGGCCATGGATCCGAGCGGCGAATCCCAAACCAATGCCGGGAGAATTCTCGGCATGATCGGCGTCGGGCTTTGGGTTTTGGGAACCATCGGTTATGCCATATTCTTCGGCTTCGGCATGATGAGCGGATTCTTGAATCAATAAATTAATGAGGCGGCCGGTCCGGCTCGGCCGAAGAGGCCGCGCCGGGCAGGAAGGGATCATGAAGATCCGCCTTCGCAAGTCCACCGGGAATTTCAAGCAGGAGAAGCTCCCCATCCTGATCTTCTTCGCCGGGCTGGCCGGTCTTCTGGCCTTACAATTCTTCGCAACCGGCTCCATGGAGCTCTGCCTCTTTCGGAAGGTCTTAGGATTCGAATGCCCGTCCTGCGGCGTGACCCGAGCCTTCATGGCCGCTCTGGACGGGGACCTCATCTCCGCTCTGAAATGGAATCCCCTGATGTTCGTCGTGACCATTCTCGCCCTGGTCTATATGATCCTGCAACTCGTCTTTCGGAGAACGATCGCGCTGGAAGGAACCCGGCGGGAACGCCGTGTTGTGTTCTTCGGATTTCTCCTTCTCTTGCTGATCAACTGGATCTACATTCTCAATCGGGGGTAGAATCGCGGGCTGAGCGGCGGCAGGCCTGAATCCTCAACGGGGCGTTCGCCCCGGCCATGCGAATCGTGGTCGATCTTCACGCGCTCGCTCTCGTCGAACCGAAAGGAATACGGACGATCCGGGTAAACGGCTTGGCGGACCGTCTTCCTTTAGAATCTTGACGGAATCTTGACAACTCGCCCCGGCTTGCTCGCTATTGTGGGAATAGATAGTCTGAGACCGATAAGGAGGAGACGCCATGTTCAAGAAAACGACCGCCTTGTTGACGATGGCGGCATTCATCCTCTTTTCCGCGTCCTGCACGATCACGACGTGGAAGACGAGGGAGATAAACACGACGGCCGACTATCCCGCCGATGGCCGGAAGGTCCTGAGCGTGGTCAAATCGTCCGGAGAGGCCGTCGAGTTCTCCAATTCCAGCCCCGGACGGATCGCCGGGGCCGCGGTCGTCGGGGAAGGGGTCGAGGTAGTCAGAAAGCGCGCCGAGATCGCCAGGCCCGTCCAGTCGATCAAGAGGCGCGCCGACGGAACCATTTTCCAGGTCACGGATTCGTCCGGACGCGTTCATGCCATCGAGAAGGTCCTCAAGGAAGAGCCCGACAAGCTGACCGTTGAGATGGTCTATCGGACTTATGAACGTGTTTCGATCCCTCTTTCGGATGTCCGGCTCCTTCGCTACAAGAAGACCAACGCCGTGCTGACCTTCGCCGCGGTTATGCTGACCGCCTTCGCCGCCCTGGCCATCTGGGTAAGTATTGAAGAGAGCAAACATTAAGGAAACTCCGGTTGCGCGGCGCCGCCGCCGATCTGCCTCTTGACCAGCTCGAGATGCTCGTCCCGGAGGTCCTTCTCGCACAGAACGTCCTCGTAGGCGCTCGGGGCGATCCCCACCTCGGGCTGGACCTCGAGCGCGGCGCGGGCCGCGGCCGCCTGGGCCTCGATGAGGAAGCGCTCCTTGAGCTCCGGAGCGTCCATGAGATGGGGCGATAGGAACTTGAGGGCCACCGGGCGCTTGAGCTTGAGGTCCTCGGCCCTGTAGACGACCCTAATGCCGCCCCGGCCGACCTCGCCGCCGACCCGGTACTTGCCGGCGACGAGGGTGCCTTCCTTGATGGCGTGAAGCGAGACGGCCGTCGTCCGGGTCAGGCCGTCCCCGGGGACCGGGGTCAATGGCGTTGCGCAGTGGCTGCAGAAGCGGGAGCCCTCTTAATTCTCGGCGCGGCATTTCGGACACTCCACGATCAACCCCTCCGTGCCAAGCATATTCAGCCTAATACCGATGTCACTTTAATATGCCGACGGACCCGGGCCGTTTCGCCCCCGCAAATGCGACCGGCCCTGTGGACGCTCTTCCAATTTTCGTCGGACTCCATTATGATAGGGACAAACAAGCCAGAGGCGACATGAAGAAACTCAAAGAGATCAAGGACATCCTGGGGGAGAACAAGCCGGAGATCCAAAAAAAGTTCATGGTCAAGGAGATCGGCATTTTCGGCTCCTATGTCAGAGGCCGGCAGAAAGTGAAAAGCGATATCGATGTCCTTGTGGAATTCTCGGAACCCGTAGGGCTGTTCAAATTCATGGAGCTCGAGGAATATCTCCAGACTCTCTTCGGCGTCAAGGTGGACCTTGTCTCCAGGAAGGCCCTCAAGCCCCATATCGGCAAGCGGATCCTTCAAGAGGTCACATTCATTTGAAGAACCGAATTTACTTGGACTATGTTCAAGATATCGTCGACTCCATCCGGGACATCGAGAGCTTCATCAAGGGGATGACCTTCGAGGAATTCAAGGCGGACCGGAAAACGATCAACGCCGTGGTAAGAAGCGTCGAAGTGATCGGTGAAGCCTCGAAAAAGATGCCGACATCCGTCACGACCCGATATCCAGGGATTCCTTGGAAGAGGATGGCCGGCATGAGAGACAAGCTGATCCACGAGTATTTTGGGATAGACTTGGAAATCCTTTGGAAAGTCGCAACGGAAGACATCAAGAGTATCCGGCCGCATATGAAACGGATCTTGCGAGAAACTAAGAGTTTATCCGACGGCACCTAAATCCCGTCCGCCTATCGTGCCGCCCAGTAATCCGCGATGGCTCGCCACATGCCCTCGTAGCCACCCGCGGCGAGGCCCTTTTCGACCCAAGCCTGACGCTCGTCGTTAATAGTGAGGACACTTCGACGAGAAGGTCCGGCAGATCATGATCGAGGCAAGTCTCTGGAAGGTCCGCAGGCACCCTTGCGAGGTCCATCCCTGGAGGGAGCCCAATTTTCACTATTGATAGATGGTCCAGATGGTCGGAGCCCATCATGCCTGGCTCGAGGCGAGGGGCCCGAAGCTCGTCCTGATGGGCATGGTCGATGACGCCAGGAACCGTTTTAATAGCCGTTTCTATCCCTACGAGGGAGTTTATCCGACGATGAACGTGTTGGAGGGCTATTTCGGACGATTCGGGCTTCCCCTGGGAAGGGTGGTCGGGACCTAGGCTTCCCGAGAGATCCCGGAGCGGCCGAAGCCGCCCAAGTCCACTCCGCCTCCGACCCACCCGTGGCGGCTGCAGCGGATCAAGTATCCGTCCTTTAGAATCTTGACGGAATGAGCGGCGGCTGGAAATGCTCTGGCGAAAATACAAAAAATTATTAAATGTAATGTAATCAATTAGATATGATATTATAAATCTGTATCTATTAGATAATAATAAAGAT
>VGJC01000099.1 GCA_016867635.1 Candidatus Aminicenantota bacterium
GCAAATGGTATCTCGCGCTCGGCGCCGTCCGGGCGGGGAAATGGGTTTTCCTGGCCGTGATCCTGGTGAGCAGCCTGCTGAACGCCGTCTATTTCTTCCGCGTCATCGAGCGGATCTACATGAAAAGGGAGGGCCGGGGGGAAAGCCAGGACGCGGCGCAGGGCGGGCATGATCCTGGCGGAACGAACAAGGCCGGCGACACCCCGGCCTCGATGCTCGGGCCCGTTCTCACGCTGGCCGCGGCGCTTCTCGCGCTGGGGGTGTTCAACGCCTTTCTCGTCAAGGGCGTCATCATGAAGATCCTTCCCCCGGGGTTGATGTGATGTTCACAACGAACACGCCGCTTTGGGCCGTGCTGGTCTCCCTGGCCGCCGTGCCGCTCATCCTGATCTTCTCGCGGCGGCCGAACCTCCGGGAGTTCTGGACGATCCTCGCGGCGGTCGTCAAGTTCGGGCTCGTGCTGTCGCTGCTGCCGCACGCCCTGGCCGGGCGCGAGGCGGCCCTCTCGCTCTTCGAAATCGCTCCGGGCATCCGGCTGGCGCTTCGGGCCGACCCCTTCGGCGTCTTCTTCGCCTTGGTCGCCTCGGGGCTCTGGATCCTGACGTCGTTTTACTCGATCGGCTACGTCCGCGGATTGGACGAGAAAAAGCAGGCCCGCTATTACGCCTCTTTCGCCGTCTGCCTGTCGGCGACGATCGGGGTGGCCTTCGCCGCGAACCTCCTGACCTTCATCGTCTTTTATGAGATCCTGACCGTGGCCACCTATCCGCTGGTCATCCATAAGGAAACGCCGGTGGCCGTCCGGGCCGGCCGGAAGTACCTGGCCTATACGCTGTCGGCCGGGCTGTGCCTTATCGCCGCGGCCGTCATTGTTCACGGCGCGACGGGTTCGCTCGATTTTCAGGCCGGAGGCCTGGCCGGGCTGAGCGGCCTTTCGGAAGGGACGTTGCGGGCGCTCTTCGTGCTCCTCATGGCGGGCGTCGGCGTCAAGGCCTCGGTCATGCCGCTCCACGGCTGGCTGCCGACAGCCATGGCCGCGCCCACCCCGGTGAGCGCGCTTCTCCACGCCGTGGCCGTTGTCAAGTCGGGCGTCTTCGGCGTTATCCGTGTCGTCGGCTTCGTCTTCGGCCCGGTCCTGATGAAGGAGATGGGATTCGACACGATCCTGGCCGTCTTCGCCGGGGCGACCATCCTGCTGGCGTCCATCCTCGCTTTCCGGCAGGACAACCTCAAGCGGCGGCTGGCCTACAGCACGGTCGGCCACTTGTCCTACATTGTGCTGGGGGCGGCCCTGCTTTCGTCGGGGGCTTTGACCGGAAGCGTCCTCCACTTGGCTTTTCACGCGACGATGAAGATCACGCTGTTTTTCTGCGCCGGAGCGATCTATGTCAACCTGCACCGCGAGAACATCAGCGAACTCGACGGCGTCGGCCGGGTCATGCCCTGGACGATGGGCGCCTTTGCGGCCGGAGCGATCGGGCTGGCCGGCGTGCCGCCCCTCAACGGATTCGTCAGCAAGTGGTGGCTGGGCTGGGGGTCGATCGAGGCCGGGTTCGTCCTGCCGCTTGTCGTCCTCGCGGCGAGCGGGCTTCTGAACGCCGCTTATCTTCTGCCCATCGTCAGGAAGGCGTTTTTCAAGCCGGGCAAAGGGCTTGAAGGGAAGGGCGAGGCCTCCGCGTTCATGGTGGCGCCGCTTGTCGTGACCGCTGTTCTGTCGCTCGTCTTCGGACTGTTCCCGAATCTTTTTTTCGGGTTTTTCGATCTGGCCCGAAGGGTTGCGGCCGGGATCCTGGGAGGCGGGGGGCCATGACGGAAAAAGGCGTGCGTCCGGGGCGGGCGGCGGCGGCGATCGCGGCGGCCGCGCTGGTTTTTGCGGCGGTCGAGAGGATTTTTCTCCACGACGGGGAATACCACCACTGGTGGGACGGCATCCCCTTGTTTTACGGGCTGTTCGGCGGACTGGGCGCGCTGACGCTGATTTTCGCGGCCAAATCTCTGGTGATGCGCCTCATTAAAAGAAAAGAGAGCTACTATGACCGGGATTGAGAGCCTGCATCCCGCTCTGCCTTTTCTCGCCGGAGGGCTTCTCCTGCCGCTCCTGCCGCGGCGCCTGAGGCCGTGGCTGTTCATGGCGGCGGCGGGCCTGGCGCTCTATGCCGCTTGGACGATGCCCGAGGGGGCGTGGGGCTTATTGCGGATCGCGGGGCTCGAGCTTGTCCTGGTGAAGGCCGACGCGCTGAGCCGCGGATTCGCCGTCGCCTTCGCCTTCATCGCGCTTGCCGGCGGCCTCTATGCCTTTCACGTCAAGACGGCTCTGCAGCCGGCGGCGGCGCTCTTTTACGCCGGGGGGTCGCTCGGCGTCGTCTATGCCGGCGATCTTTACACGCTGATGTTTTTCTGGGAAATCATGGCCGTCGCCTCGACCGTCCTTGTCTGGGCGGCCCGGACGCGGGAGTCGAGAAAGGCGGGCTGGCGCTATGTCCTGGTCCACCTGTTCGGCGGCGGCTTGCTCTTCGCCGGCATCCTCATGCACGCCGCGGGCGGCGGGGGGACGGCCGTCGCGGCGTTCGCTCCGGCGGGGGCGACGGCGGCGGCCTGGCTCATTCTGGCGGGTGTCGCCGTGAACGCCGCCGTGCCGCCTCTCCACGCCTGGGTGGCCGACGCCTATCCGCGGGCGACGCCGGCGGGATCGGTTTTCCTCAGCGCCTTTACGACCAAGGTCGCCGTCTATGTCCTCCTGCGCGTCTTTCCGGGCTGGGAGATCCTGATCGGGCTCGGGGTCATGATGGCCGTCTACGGCGTCGTCTACGCGATGCTGGCCGACGACATGCGGGGCATCCTGTCCTACCACATCATCAGCCAGGTCGGCTATATGGTGGCCGGGGCCGGGATCGGAACGGCGCTCGCCGTCAACGGGGCGGCCGCCCACGCGATCAACAATATTCTCTACAAGACGCTCCTGTTCATGGGCGCCGGCGCCCTGATCGAGGCCACGGGAAAGAGGAAACTCTCGGAACTCGGCGGCCTGGCCCGGGCCATGCCCTGGACGGTGGGCCTCTATTTGATCGGCGGGCTGTCGATTTCCGGCATGCCGCTCTTCAACGGCTTCGTCTCCAAGACCATGGTCGTGGCCGCGGCCGCAAAGGCCCACATCGATGCGGCGGTCCTGCTGCTGCTTCTGGCATCGGTGGGAACGTTCCTGAGCGTCGGTTTGAAATTGCCCTATTTCGCCTGGTTCGGGGGAAAAAGCGCGAACGACGCGCCGCAGGTTTCCCCGGTGCCGCGCAACATGACGGCGGCCATGGCGGTCGCGGCGTCCCTTTGCGTTGCTTTCGGCGTCGCGCCGTCCCTTCTGAGGGGCTTTCTGCCGGCGCAGGAGGCCTTCAACGCCTATGTCCCGGTTCACATCATCGAGGTCCTGGAAATCCTCGTCTTTTCCTTCGCCGTATTCTGGCTGCTGAAGAGTTCCCTCAAACCGAAGGCGGCTGTTCTCCTGGACGTGGACTGGTTTTACAGACGGCCGGGCGCGGCGGCGGGCCGGCGGGTTGTCGGCATCGTCGGCCGTTTCTTCGACGCGACCGACCGGCTTGCGGAAAGCGCCGTCGCCGCCGCCGTCCGTTTCAGCCGAAACCCGGCCGCTCTGCTCGAGGGTCTCGCTTTCCGCCTTGACAGCGCCGAAGCCGCGCGCCGCGGGAAGATCGCGGGGCGGCTTGTCGCCCGCGGGCCCGAGGACCAGCCGTCAACGCGGACCCTGCTCCTTTGGGTGCTGGGCGTCTTTATTCTCATCGCGATCCTGGCGCTTCTTAAAGGTTCAATGTCCGGAACATGAGAAGCGTTCCGATCTGGCTGAGCTTGGCGGGCACGGCGTCGGCCGCCGCCGGAGGACAGATCATCTTCACCTGGCCGCGGCGCGGGCGGCTTTCCGTCTCTTCCGTTCCTCGCTCAACAACCTCAATTCGCGGCCGGTCTGTCCGGCCACGGCCGTGTTTTCCTCGGCCCGGCGGATGAGATACGGGAGGACGTGCTTCACGGGTCCGTAGGGAATGTACTTGGCGACGTTGTATCCGGCACGGGCCATGTTGAAGCTGATGTGGTCGCTCATCCCGCAGAGCTGGGAGGAATAGACCCGCGGATCGTTCGAGGGCAGGCCCTTTTTCTTTAAAAGTCCCATGAGGTGAAGGCAGCTCGCCTCGTTGTGGGTGCCGTTGAAGACCGAGATCCTGTCGATGTGTTCGACGCAGAAGGTCAGAGCGTCGTCATAGGCCTTGTCGGTCGCCGGCTTGTCGGGATGGATGGGCGAGGGATATCCCAGCTTTTCGGCCCGGGCCCGCTCCTTCTCCATGTAGGCGCCGCGGACGAGCTTAATGCCCAGAAAATAGTTGCCCTTCTCGGCGGCGGCCAGGGCCTTCTCGAGGAACGACAGCCGGTCGTGGCGGTACATCTGCAACGTGTTGTAGACAATGGCCTTTTTCGTGTTGTAGGTCTCCATCATGCGGTGCACGACGCCGTCGATATGGGACTGGATCCAGGTCTCCTCGGCATCGATCATTATGGGCTCGTTCCCTTCCCAGGCGGCGCGGAACAGCGTCTCCAGCCTCTTTTCGAACTTGGCCGCTTCGGCTTTTTCCGTCTCGGTCCTCAGTTCCCCCGCCGCGGCCTTTTCGAGGATCTCAAAGGGCGCGAAGGCCGTCGGCTTGAAGACGGCGAAGGGGATGTTGACGTCGGCCGCCGCATGCCGCACGGCCCGGAGCGTCTCATCCAGAGCGGCCGTGATGTCCTCCTCCGATTCCTTTCCCTCGACCGAATAGTCCAGAATGGACCGGACGTTGTGGGCGGCCAGGCGCTCGACGACGGGAGCGCAGGATTCCAGCGTCTCCCCTCCGCAGAAATGAGCGAAGATCGTCGGTTTGACCATCCATTTAATGGGCACGTGGAGAAATCTCGCGATGGCCAGAAGGACTTTTCCGAACTTGACCAGACGCGGGAACGAGACCATTTTGAACAGCCACCAGGCCTTGAGGAGCTGCCCGTCGGACTTGACGATGAAGGCGGTTTCGGTGTTGCTGAAAAGAGACATGGATCCGGCTCCTTTTTGTCCCGCGGCACAAGTCCCGAAAGCCGCTCCGGCCCTTTGGGCCGAAAGAATCAAGCGATAGGTTCCTTGCCCAGGGGCCCGGCGGCGCATTTCCTCGACTGGGCGGCGCACAGGAACATCCAAACCGACGTGTAGAGCACCACGCCGCTGACGACCCACTTGAGGACGGTCAAGGGGAGCGATTTGACGATGAACGCGGCGACGAAGACGCCGATGATCCCACCGAGGGTCAGGCAAATGGCCGTTTTACGGTCGTAGGCCTCGGCCGTGACAAAACGGGTGCTGCCGGCGGCCATGAGCATCGCCGTGGCCGTCATCATGATGGGGAAAGCGGTCAGCGGATGCATTCCCAGGGCATAGACCATGGCCATGCACGGGGCATAAAAGCCGATCCCGATGGTCTGCAGGGCCCCGAAAACGAAGCTCAGGACCGTGACGAGGACGAGCTTCCAGCCCGTCAGCCCGATGGCTTCGCCCCCGATCGGCATCAGATCGAGCTGCCCGGCCAGAAAGATCAGGGCGACGACGAGCAATCCGATCCCCATGCCCAGTTGGATTTTAAAGCGCTCCATTCGGGCCACAACCCCGGCGCCCAATACCGCCCCGGCCGGAGCGGCCACCGACATCGCCACCAGGGTGACGGGGTCCACTTTCACGGCCGTCATGAAGATGAAGGCCTGGGTCACCGTCGGAATGGTATTGCCGACGTTCATCGTCCCGGGAATGACCCGGTCGTCGACCAGCTTGAAGAATTTGAAGATCGCGGTCTGCTGGGCGAAGCTGCCGATGCCCAGGGTATCGAGCATGTTGGTCAGGAAGCCGGTTCCGGTCAGGGCCGGCCAGGGCTTATCCGAAAACGTCATCCGTTTCCGGATGACGTCCCGGATATAGAAAAACCCGAAGAACGTCGTGAAAAGGCCAAGGACGATTTTCAGCATGAAAGCCATGGCCTCTTATCCTATGAGATTTCCGCTTCGGCGTCAAACCGGCATTGACTCAACTCATATGTAACCGAAATCCCTGAACCAGGGAGGTTACAGATGGACACGATCCCCTGGTCCGGCAAGAGAACACAACGAGCCGCGGCCCGCCGCGATCGGAGCCCGTCCGGGGCGTTGACAGACGGCGGGAGCGGTGGTAGAAACGGCTCATCACCATCGTCGGAGGAGGCCCCATGAGAACAAAACGGACCCTCGGCATCGCCCTGTCCCTTATGCTCGCGGTCGCGCTCACCGCCCCGGGCGGCCAGGCGCCCCAAGGCCTTTCGACCAACAAGGCGAGCGTCCTGACCATCGCCGTCCAGGGCCGGGTCGCGGCGGCCCAGCCCTCGCGCGGCTATATCGTGACCTGGGACGGCAAGCCCAAGCTGGCCGTCGGCACGGGCGGCATCAACTACAACCTGCGCCTCGGCGACAAGGTGTTCGGCTGGGCGTCGGGCGACCGGGCGACAGTCGGCGTCGCGGCCGAGGCGGTCAGCGGCCCCCGCTCCGGCGGCGAGGCCTGGCTGGCCCACGCCTCGATCGGCAACGAGGCCCGGATCACCGGCGGCGCGGGACAAGGCGAGAGAGGGTTCGTCGTCGGCAAGTTCGGGAGCTACGTCCTCCTCCAATTCCCAGAGGCGACCGTCGACACGCTCTCGATCGGCGACCGGCTCCAAGTGAAGGCCGGCGGCCTGGGCCTCGAGTTCGACGGCTTCAAGGACGTGTTCATCCACAGCCTGGCGCCCGAGCTCCTGGAGAAGCTCGGCCTGCGCGTCGCCGGCGGCCGGATCGAGGTCCCGGTGGTCAAGTCCATCCCGGCCGAGGTCGTCGGCCAGGGCTCGGGCGGCGGGTCGCTCTACGGCAACTGGCACATCCAGACCTGCTACGAGCCCGACATCAAGAGATACGGGCTCGACGAGCTGCGCTTCGGCGACCTCGTCCTGCTCGAGGACACCCAGACCGACTACGGCCGGGGCCATTATGTCGGAGGCGCGACGGTCGGCGTCGTCTGCGCCGGGCCGAGCGACGTCTCAGGCTTGGGGATCGGCGTCACGGCCGTCCTTTCGACCCGTTTCGGCAAGCTCGCGGCGCGGATCGACCCCGAGGCGAACATCGCCAAGTACCTCGGGCTGCCTCTCTCGAACAGGGGCGGGCTCGCGGCGGCGGCCGCCCCGGCGGCGGCCCAAGCCAAGGCCCGCAAACCCGTCACGGCCCTCAAGACCAACAAGGACAGCCTGATCGTCACGGCGGTCGAGGGCGTCGTCCAACCCACCTACGCGCCGGAGTACTCCGCGACCTACGACGGCCGGCCCTGGCTCGGCCTGGGAATGGCCTCGATCAACTACCGCGTCTCCATCGGCGACTCGGTCTACGGCTGGGCCCAGGGCGACCACGTCGAGCCCGACGTCACCATCCAGGGACGCGACCGGCCCAACCCCTTCGAGTGCGCGGTGGCCGTGCTGGCCTGCATCGGCAACGAGGCGGAAGTGATCAGCGGCGAGGCCCGCGGCGCCAAGGGCTACTACATCGGCCGGCACGCCGGTTCGGACGACAAGGTCTGGTTCCCCAGGGAGGCCGTCGAGAAGCTGGCCCTCGAAGACCGGGTCCGGGTCAGGGCCAAGGGCCTCGGCCTCAAGATCGAGGGGTTCGAGGACGTCAAGGTGAGCAAGCTCTCGCCCGAGCTCTTCGAGAAGCTGGGCCTGTCGATCGAGGGCGGCGAGATCGTCGTCCCGGTCGTCATGGAGGTCCCGGGCCACATCATGGGCTCGGGGATGGGCTACCAGCCGGTCGAGTCGCTCGACTACGACATCCAGACGACCTGCCCCGAGATCGTCGAGCGGTACAAGCTCAAGACGCTCAGGCTCGGCGACGTCGTGGCCATCCGGGACCACTCGGGCGTCTACTCGCCGGGGCGGCACGTCGGCGCGGTGACCATCGGCACGGTCATCCACGGCTTCAGCGAGATGGCCGGCCACGGCCCGGGCGTCAATCCCATCCTCAGCGCCATGCCCGGCCGGATCAAGGTCAGGATCGACCCGAACGCCAACATCGCTTACTATCTCGGGATCAAGCCGCGGCCGGACTGACGCCGTCATACGGCCGGCCCTTCGCGGTGAAGTCGCGAAGCTCATCCGGGGAACGCGGGATCAGCGGACGAAGGCTTTACGGCCGGCGTAGACGGCGTTCGAGCCCAGGTCCTCCTCGATCCGCAGGAGCTGGTTGTACTTCTCGACCCGCTCGCCGCGGCAGGGCGCCCCGGTCTTGAGATGCCCGGTGCCCATGGCCACGGTCAGGTCGGCGATGAAGCTGTCGACGGTCTCGCCGCTTCTGTGCGACACCATGGCCCCCCAGCCGGCCTTGCGGGCCATCTCGATGGCCGCCACGGTCTCGGTCAGCGTCCCGATCTGGTTGAGCTTGATGAGCACGGCGTTGGCCGCCCCCTCCTCGATGCCGCGGGCGATTCGCTTGACGTTGGTGACGAACAGGTCGTCGCCGACGAGCTCGATCCTGTCGCCCAACGCCTTGTTCAGGAGCTTCCAGCCCTCCCAGTCGTCTTCGGCCAGGCCGTCCTCGAGGACTTTGAGCGGATACTTGCGGGCCCAGTCCTCGTACATCCGGACCATCTCGCCGGCCTCGACCTTCTTGCCTTCCGTGCGCAAGTTGTAGACGCCGTCCTCGTAGATGCCGCTCACGGCCCCGTCGACGGCCAGGACGATGTCGTCGCCGGGCTTGTAGCCGGCCTTCTCGATGGCCTTGAGGATGATCTCGACCGCGTCCGAGTTCTTCTTGAAGGCCGGGGCGAAGCCGCCCTCGTCGCCGACCCCGGTCGACAAGCCGGCGCTCTTGAGCAGGCCCTTCAGCGCGTGGTAGGTCTCGGCCCCCCAGCGCAGGGCTTCCCGGAAATTCGGGGCGCCGACCGGGGCGATCATGAACTCCTGCAGGTCCGTGCTCTGCCAGTTGGCGTGGACCCCGCCGTTGAGGATGTTGAACATCGGCACGGGCAGGAGATTGGCCGAGGACCCGCCGAGGTAGCGGAAAAGCGGCAGGCCCACGGAGGCGGCCGCGGCCCGGGCCACGGCCATGCTCACGCCGAGGATGGCGTTGGCCCCGAGCTTGCTCTTGTTCTCAGTTCCGTCCAGGGTCAGCATGGCCCGGTCCACGCCCGCCTGATCGAGAGCGTTCAGCCCCACGATGACCTCGGCGATGTCGATGTTGATGTGCTCGACGGCCCGCAGGACGCCTTTGCCCAGGTAACGGTCTTTCTCTTCGTCGCGGAGCTCCAGGGCCTCGTAA
>VGJC01000100.1 GCA_016867635.1 Candidatus Aminicenantota bacterium
TCGGGGACCTGGAGAGCTTTTACCGCCAGGTCGGGATGGGCAAGGTCGTCGTCGACAGGCGGTTCGTCGCGGCCGTCTTTCCGGCCGACCGCATCGCCCTCCGCAAGGAATCGCTCATCGGGAAGGCCGCCTCGAGGATCATCCCCCGGCCGGGCGCCGTCCTGCGGATCCGCGACCTCGAAGGGCAGATGATCAGCCTGGCCAAATGCTGCTCGCCCATCAAAGGGGAGCCCGTCGTCGGCTACATCACCGCCGGCCAGGGCATGACCGTCCATTCCCTGCGATGCGCGCTGGTGACCAAAGAGATCCTGGACGGCCAGCGGCTGGTCGACGTTTCCTGGGACCCGGCGCTCGCGGGCTCATTCAAGGCGCGGCTCCTGGTCAAGTCCGAGGATTCCCCTGGCGTTCTGGCCAAGGTCGCCGCCGCCGTGGCCAAGCTCGAGGGCAACATCTCCAAGGCGGAGGCCTCGACGATCGCCGAAGGGAGCGCCCGCATCAAACTGGAGCTGAGGATCCGGGACATCAAGCATCTCGACGACATCTCGAGGCGGATCTCGTCGTTCAAAGAGGTCTCTTCGGTGGACCGGGTCTAAACCGGCCGGCGGGAGGGCTCGACGGGGGCCGGTCAGCGGGCCTTGGCCACTTTGCCGGACCGCAGGCATCTCGTGCACACCCAGATCTGACGGACACCGCTTGGGGTCTGGGCCTTGACGTGCTGGAGGTTCGGCTTCCATTTCTTGGGGGACGCCTTGTGGGAATGGCTGATGCTATGCCCGAAAATGGGGCCTTTCCGGCAAATCTCGCATACTTTCGGCATGGTCGTTTCTCTCTTGATGATCTGAGCGCAATTTATACCACAAAATCCCGGCCTAGGCAAATTCATCCGCTCCGCCCGGCGCCGCCCGCCCCGCCTTGACGCCCGGGCCGGATAAATGTACTCTGAGACCAGGGTCCCCGATGAGAAACAGGCCTCTCCCCATCATGGTCTTGATCCTGGCCGTCCTCGTTCTGTCAGGCCGCTGTCACCGCGGTCCATCGGCCGCCGGGGCCGGCTCCGGGCGCCCGCCCGCCGCCCCGGCCGACCGGAGCGTTAGGGGCGGCCAGGACGAGGCCGCCCCTCCGCCGCTCGCTCCCGGCCGATTCGCCGAGATCGTCGTGCTCGACTTCGAGGACCGGGCCCCGTGGCCCGATTTCCTGACCGGCATGGAGACCGCGGGCTATTTCGCCCTTGAGCTGGCATCTGTCTTCAAAGGCCGGATTTCCCGATGGACCGAGGGCGACGGCGACGTTGCCGAACGCGAACGCGCCGTGGTCCTGAAGGGATCGGCGGCCCTCACCAAGCAGATGCGCAAAGCCCTTCGCCGGCGCGACCCGCCGATAGACGGACCTTTCAGGACCGCCGGCGGAGGTCTCCTCGAACAGTCCGTTTACACGCTGGCCCTTTCCGTGACCGTGGCCGCGGCCGGAGAGGTCCTTCTCGAGAGGGAATTCAAAGAAACCCGGGTCTATGAGGACCTCGAAAAATCCCCCGATTTCGCCCTCTACGAGCTCTTGGACCGGGTCAAGGCGGAGCTCTTTCCGGCTCTCTTCGGCCGCCCCCTCCGCGGGCCTTGAAACCGCCCGTTCCCCCTAAAAAAAGACTTGTCAAGAGACCGTCGAAGTGCTATCCTGACCAGGCCTTCCCCGGACCAGCCACAAGCGGGGAAGGGTTTTTCCACAGATGTGGAAATATCTGTGGAAAAAAAGACGGGACCCATGGAACCTGAAGAAAAACAAAACGTTTGGATTCGAATTCTCAAGGCCATCGAGGGCAAGGTCGATCCCAAGAGCTTCGAGACCTGGTTCGAGCCGACCGGCTTCATCGGTCAGGAGCAGGATTGCCTCTACATCAAGGTCCCGAATTCCTATTTCCGGGACTGGCTTTCCTTCCATTATTCGAACCTCATCGCCGAGAGCTCACAAGCCATCTGCGGAAAATCCTTCGATATCCGCTACATCTACGACGACACGCCGTCGTCCTTCATGAGGCGCTCCCCGGACCAGCGAAAAACAAAGCAGGGCCCGGCGATCAATCCGAACCTCAACCCGAACTACACGTTCGAGAACTTCGTCGTCGGCAGCTGCAACCAGTTCGCCCACGCCGCGGCCACGGCCGTGGCCAACAGCCCCGCCAAGTCCTACAACCCTCTCTACATCTACGGCGGCGCCGGCCTCGGCAAGACCCATCTCATGAACGCCATCGGTCACTTCGCCATCCAACAGAGCGCCCGCAACAAGATCCTCTACGTGACGACCGAGAAGTTCATGAACGACCTTGTCAACCATCTCCAATACGGGAAGGTCCTCGAATTCCGGGAAAAGTACCGGAGCGTGGACCTGCTGCTCATGGACGACATCCATTATCTGTCCGGCCGCGAACGGACCAAGGAGGAATTTTTCCACACCTTCAACCATCTTTACGACAGCCAGAAACAGATCGTCATCTCCAGCGACTGCCCCCCCAAGGAGATCCCCCACCTCGAGGACCGCTTCCGGTCCCGCTTCGAGTGGGGCCTGATCGCCGACCTGAAGCCCCCCGACATCGAGACCCGCATCGCCATCCTCAATAAAAAAGCCGACCTCGAGGCCGTCAGCCTCCCGGAAACCGTCGCCCTGTACATCGCCGACAAGGTCCAATCCAACATCCGGGAGCTCGAAGGCTACCTCCGGCGGGTCATCGCCTTCGCTTCTCTAAAGGGCGAGAAGATCGATCTCGACCTGACCAAGGAGGCTCTCAAAAGCCTTCTCGACACCTCCTCTACCATGGTCACTGTGGAAAAGATACAAAAGCTCGTCTGTCACAAGTTCAAGATCAAGCCTTCTCAGCTCAAGTCCAGGAACAACTCCCCGAAGATCGCCTTTCCCCGTCAGATCGCCATGTATCTCGCCAAGGAGCTGACCCGCTCGTCGCTGCCCGAGATCGGCAAGAAATTCGGTGGAAAACACCACACCACCGTCATCCACAGCATCCGGAAGATCGATAAGCTCCGGGCCGAGGATCCCGAATTCAACAAAGAAATCAACAGTCTCCTGGCCTTCATCCAATGAGAGGGATCAAGAGCTTCCGCGGGTTTATCACTTTTCCAGAGGATATTATTCTTGTTGCTCTTGATTTATCATGTGATTATGAAATAAATATAAAGAATAAGAAGAAGACCGGATAGAAAGGCGGCGTCATGAAATTCTCGCTTCTCAGGGAAACCCTACTGGAAGAATTGCAGCTTCTCCAGGGGATCGTCGAAAAACGGAACACGATGCCCATCCTGGCCAACATCCTGATCAACGTCTCCGATTCGGATATCGAGCTGACGGGAACGGACCTCGAGGTCGGGCTGAGGACGAGGGTCGGAGCGAACATCGAGGAGCCGGGGGCCATCACGGTCAACGGGAAGAAGCTCTTCGAGATCGTCAAGTCCCTGCCTGAAGGTCAGGAGGTCCGGGTCGAGAATAAGGACGAGTCCATCGAGATCAGGGCCGGGGAGAGCGAATTCCGGATCCTGGGCTTGCCCAAGGAGGATTACCCTCAGGTCCCGGACCCCAAGTTCGAAAAGAACATCCGCCTGGCGCTCAAGGATCTCAAGGCCATGATCGACCGCGTGTACTACGCGATCACACAGGAGCAGAGATACTATCTCAACGGGGCCCTTCTGTCGCTGAAGGCAAGGCAGATCGAGCTGGTCAGCACGGACGGCCACCGGCTGTCATACACCAAGAAGACCGAGGACGGCCTGAAGCCGGAGCGCGAGATCAGCGTCATCGTGGCCAAGAAGACGCTGAGCGAGCTGCGGAAGTTCGACGACGAGGGCGTCGAGTTCGATATGGACGACAACAACCTCTTCTTCCGGGTGGGGGCCAGGACCCTGATCTCCCGGATCATCGAGAGCAAGTTCCCCAACTACCAGGCCGTCATCCCCAAGGACAATCCCGGCCGGCTGTCGATCGGACGGGACGAGCTGGCCGGCGCCGTCCGGCGGGTCTCCCTGCTTTCGTCCGAGAGGTCGAAAGGCATCAAGTTCACCATCGAAAAGAACCGGGTGAAGCTCTTTTCATCGAATCCGGAGATCGGCGAGGCCCGCGACCGGCTCGAGGTCGTCTACAAGGGCCAGGACCTCGAGGTCGGCTTCAATTCCCAGTATCTCCTGGATTTCCTGACAGCGATCGACTCCGAAAAGGTCGTTTTCGAGATCAAGGACGAGAACAGCGCGGTCCTTCTCAAGCCCGATCCGGAAGAGGACCTCACCAATCTTTACGTTCTGATGCCGATGAAGATCTAAGGGTCTCCAAGGCCCGGGTTTTCTCGACGAACTCGCCGACGGCGGAAGCGGCTGAAGAACCTCAGGCGTTGGGGCTTTCGCCGGCCGGAGCGGGCGCGGGAGCCTTGGGCTTGATGACGGCCCGGACGTAGACCCAGTCCTCCTTCATCTTGTGCCGGCTGTCGTCGGCGATCTCGAAGAGGCTGTCGATCCTCATGGC
Source organism: Candidatus Aminicenantota bacterium (assembly GCA_016867635.1). Classification (GTDB taxonomy): domain Bacteria; phylum Acidobacteriota; class Aminicenantia; order Aminicenantales; family Saccharicenantaceae; genus RBG-16-66-30. The sequence continues at coordinate 4,513 of VGJC01000100.1, forward strand.
CTTGGGGACCGTCGGGCAGGAGTCCACGCATTGCCCGCAGTGGATGCAGCGGTCGTTGTGGATGACCATGCGGAAGCGCTTTTCGGCCTCGTTGACGGCCGTGATCTCGATGGCCTCGGCCGGGCAGTCCCGCTCGCAAGCCCGGCAGACGATGCACATGTCGGGGTCCAGATGCGGAGTGCCCCGGAATCCCTCGGGGACCGCGAGCTTCTTGAACGGGTAATCGACCGTGTTCGGTTTCTTGAAGAGACTGCGGAGGAGCTCGGGCAGGAAGGCGGCGATTCTCATGACAGCAACCCCTTCAGAAGAATGATGATCAGGAGCTGGAGGACGGCCAGCGGCGCCAGATACTTCCAGGCCAGGGTCACGACCTGATCGATGCGGATGCGCGAGGTCAGGGCCCGGATGAGGGACAGCAGGAAGATGACGAACAAGGTCTTGACGACGAGGTGCGCGAATCCGACCAGGGCCCCGCCGGGGAAGCCGCCCAGGAACACGGCCGCCAGAAGGCCGCTCGAAACGACCATCTCGATGTCGAACATCAGGCGGAACAGGGCCAGCTTCTTGCCCGAGAATTCGGTGAAGGTGCCGCCGACGATCTCGGTCTCGGCGTGGGGGATGTCGAAGGGACAGCGTTCGAGCTTGGCCTGGACGGCGACGACGGCGATCGCGAAAGCCAGCAGGTTCGGCAGGATGAGCAGGGGCTTGGCCTGGTAGAAGGCGGCGATCTCGGCCAGGCGCCAGGAGCCGGCCAGGATAGCCGGGCTGAGGACGGCCAGGAACAGGGGCACTTCGTATCCGAAGAGCATGGTCAAGACCCGCGCCCCGCCGATCGAGGAGAAGTAGTTGGTCGAGGACCAGGCGGCCAGGAAAATGATGAGCGTCGGGAGGCTGAGGAGGTAGAGGAGGACGATGAGGTCTCCCTGGAAGGAGGTGAAGCTGGGCACCGCCAGGTCGAAGTTCCAGACCGGAAGCAACAGGCCGGCCGCGGAGACGACGGCCAGGCCGAAGGCCGGGAGGACCCTGAAGAGCCCTTTGTCGGCGGCGGCGGGGACGACGTCCTCCTTGGCCAGGAGCTTGATGAAGTCGGCGATGGGCTGCAGGAGACCGAAGCTCCCGGTGTGGGTCGGGCCCATCCGGTTCTGGAGCCTGGCGAAGACCTTCCTGTCGAACCACTCGCAGAAGGTCGAGTAGGCGAACAGGAAAAGGAGACCCGGGTAGACGAAGAGATAAAGCAGTGTTCTCAGAACGGCCATACGGCATTCCTTTTCAAGGGGGCTTTTTGATGACGCTCGAGGGCCTGCCGGCGCAGGTCGCCGAGACGGACGATGCTCTCCTCGCCGCTGCGGGCGCTGGTCAGGACGACGGCCCGTTCGGCGCAGCAGATGCAGGGGTCGATGGCGGCGAAGATCAGGGGGATGTCGGCGATGAACCCGCTCCTCAGCATCTCCACCGTGGCCGGGTAGTTGGCCAGCGTCGGGGCCCGGACCTTGAGACGCTCGGGCTTGTCCGTTCCGTTGGACTTGATGTAGTGGAGGTTCTCGCCCCGGGGCGCCTCGTAGCGGCTGACGACCTCGCCGGGCTTGGCTTTGCGCGGGACCTTGGCGGCGATGGGGCCCTCCGGGAGTTTGTGGATCATCTGCTCGATGAGCTTGTAGGACTCGAGGAGCTCCTTGACCCGGACGACGACCCGGCCGAGAACGTCGCACGTGTCGGCCGTGGGCACGTCGAACTCGAGCTCGCCGTAGACCGCGTAGGGGTCTTCCTTGCGGACGTCCCGGGCCCAGCCCGAGGCCCGGGCCGTCGGCCCGACGGCGCAGAGGGCGACGGCTTTCTCCAGGGGCAGGACGCCGACGCCGGCGATGCGGGCCACGAAGCTCGGCTCGCTGGCCCCGATCCGGAAGTAGTACACGCTGCGCTCCCGCAGGATCTTGACGCCCTCCAGGACCTTGGCTTTCTGGAGGTCGTCCAGGTCCCGGCGCACGCCGCCGACCGCGTTGATGGCGTAATGGACGCGGTTGCCGGTGATCATCTCCAGGAGGTCCATGACGACCTCCCGGTCGCGCCAGGTGTACATGAAGAAGGAATCGAAACCGGCCTCGTGGCCGGCCACCCCGAGCCAGAGAAGGTGGCTGTGGACGCGCTCGAGCTCGGATACGAGGTAGCGGATGTACATCCCGCGCGGGGGCGGCGCGATGTCCATGAGCTTCTCGACGCCCTGAACGTAGCAGGTCGAGTGGGAATGGGAGCAGATGCCGCAGATGCGCTCGGAGAGATAGAGGTTCTGGGTCCAGTTCTTCTCCTCGGCCACCTTTTCGACGCCGCGGTGGTTGTAGCCGAGGCGGATGTCGGCGTCGACGATGACCTCGCCTTCGACGGTCATCCGCAGACTGATGGGCTCCTTGAGGGCCGGATGCTGGGGACCGATGGGGATCTGGAACTTCATGACTCGCCTCCGGGGATGACCTCGACCGGCCTCTCGTGCTTCCAGTCCTTGCGGAGCGGGTACTGGCCCTCCGGCCAGTCGTCCGAAAGAACCAGGCGTCGCGCGTCCGGGATATGATCGACGACGATGCCGAACATGTCCTGAAGCTCGCGCTCGTAGAGAACGGCGCCCGGGATGAGAGAGGAGATGCTTTCGACGTGAGGGCGGGCCCTCGGGAGCTCGGTCCTCAGGTTGAAGTCCTGTTCGGGCGTCGAAAAATGGTAGATGATCTCGAAGGTCTCCCCCTTATCCACGCCGGTGATGGTGGACAGGAAGACGACCCCGTACTTGTCGCGGAGCGTCCCCGTGACGGCCAGGAGGTCGCCGGGGGCGGCCTTCAGGAAGAGCCGGCGCGGGGCGGGATGGGTCAGCTCGACGATCTTTCCGCCCAGGTCGGCCTTGAGTCTGTCGATGATCTCGGCGTCGGTCATGGCATTTCCTCGAGGTCTAGAGTTTGCCCAAGAGCTTGACGACGCCGTCGACGATGGCGTCGGGCCGGGCCGGGCAGCCCGGGACGTACATGTTGACCGGGATGACCTGGTCGAGGCCTCCCAGGATGTTGTAGGCCCCCCGGTAGACGCATCCGGACATGGCGCAGGCGCCCACGGCGATGACGAACTTGGGATCCGGCGTCTGCTCGTAGATGCGGATGATCCTGTCCCTCATCTGCCGGGTGACCGGCCCGCTGGCGACGAGGACGTCGGCGTGACGGGGGGTGGCCTTGAGCAGGATGCCGAAGCGCTCGACGTCGAACCGGGGGGTCAGGGCGGCGACGATCTCGATGTCGCAGGCGTTGCAGGCGCCGGAGTTGAGGTGGAGGATCCAGGGCGACTTGATCCTGGACCAGCGGGCGAGCTTTTTGAGCATGTTAACTCCTTCTGATGAGGGCCATGATGGACAGGAAGATCATCAGCAGGTAGAAGATGGCGAAGAAGACGACCTTCCCCGACGGAACGGTGGCGATGACCAGGACGGCCACGTGCATGATCGTGAAGAACAGGGCCACGAAGAAGAACAGCCGGTAGCCGAACTGGACCTTGATCCCCGGGATGTCCTCGCCGCAGGCGTAGGTCGTCAACTTGCCGCCGACCTTGGTCAGGGAGGGGGCCATGGCCTTTCCCAGGGCGTAGAGGGCGAAGGCCACCCCGAGGAAGAAGAGAAAGGCGATGGGCGGAGAGAGGAGGAATCCGATTCCGTTCATGGCTTACCCTTTCAGCCGGGTCAGTTTCCGGACGTCCAGGCTCCCGGTCGTCCGGTAGATGTTGATGATCAGGGCCAGTGCCGCGGCCACCAGGCTGACCTCGACAACGATGAAGGTGACGACCAGGGCCTGGGCCAGCAGAATGTTGGCCCGGGCGAAACCGGTCGACACCAGCAGGAGGCTGAGCCCCTTGCCGATGACCATGATCCCGATGAACAGCCGGATGAGGTTCCTCTTCGTCAGCAGACACAGGAGCCCGGCCAGGATCAGGGCGGCCGAGAAGAAAAGGTAGAGATACCAGGCGTTAATCATGTTTATCCCTCTTGCGGAATAAGGCCAGGACGGCGAAGACGCCGGCCAGGATGACGGCGATCTGGCCGACGAGGTCCAGGGTCCGGCCCTTCCAGAGAACATCCCCGAACGTCCCGATCTCCGGGGCGGAGGGCAGGGCGGGGATCTTCTGCAGGAGCCCCTTCATGACCAGGGCGTCGATGACGATGAAGGCCAGGAAGAAGAGCGGGAAGACCCAGCGGACGATCCGGGATTCCCGGACCTCTTCGCCCGCGTTCGTCAGGGCGATGGTCAGGATGAACAGGACCGTGATCAACCCGGCCACGACGGAGATCTCGAAGACCCCCGCGTAGGGCGCGTTCATGCGGAAGAAAACGATCCCCAGCAGGAGGCTGGCCACGGCCAGCGAGATCGCCGCCTTGAGCAGGTCGCGAAGAACGATGGCCAGGACCGAGAAGAGAACCAAACCGACCAGAAGAGCTGTTTGCACGATCATCGTCAAAATCCCCAAGAACCGATCATGAAGTGAACCCCCTCCGCGAGCACGTCCGCGGCGGGCTGGACCCAGGACTTGACGGCCAGCGAGAACAGGATGCCGAAGACGAGGCAGAGGAGCCCGAGCAGGGCGGTCGAGGCCGTCATCCAGAAAGGGGCCTCCTTGACGGCCGCCCATTTCTCG